>JBJXEZ010000080.1:0-38465 GCA_046153695.1 Saprospiraceae bacterium | reverse complement strand
CTATTTTTCGTGATATCGGCCAATACAACGGCAGCGGTCCGTTGGAAGGTTGGATGCGCCGGGTAACCGTACGCTGCGCACTGCAATACCTCCGCCGAAAAAACCCCCTCCGCTTTGCCGAAGACTATGACGGCCTGCCTGCCGAGACCTGGAGCCACAGCCCAGACACCGACCTGAACAGTGATGCCATCCTCCGTATGGTGCAATTGCTTCCCCCCCGGCTACAGGGCGGTGTTTAACCTCCACTGCGTGGAAGCCTTCTCGTACCCTGAAATCGCCGCCGAACTCGGTATAGCCGAAAGCACTGTACGCTCCCAGTACGTCCGCGCTTGCAGGCAACTCCGCGGTATGGTGGAAAAACTGCTCGCCGTGCCTGTTTGACCCATCAACCAGATTTGCCATTCTCCAACCCAAACCCTCGAATGCCGAGGTGCCTGCCCAAAACAAGGCTTTGGCTCGTAAACCAGAGAACGTTCAACCACACACAGTCAGAAAAAAATCACGTCATGGAAGACAAGAACGTACCCAATCAAGAATTAGAAAACCTCCTGCGCAACGGGCTGGAGCAAGTCAACCAAAAGCCCGACGGCGATCTTTGGGAAAAAATTGCAGCCAGCCAGCGCCCGAACAACCTCGCCCTGCGCATCCGGCATATCGTCCGGTACGCTGCGCCGATGGCCGCGGCAGCCGCACTGCTACTTGCTGGCTGGTTGTATTTTTCACCCAATAACCACCCGACGGGGGCCAATACCCCACTCGCTCACCACGAAAAATCAGTGCCGGGCGCGATCGCTTCCGAGGTAGGGGACGATGCCCCCGAAGCCCCGGATGCTCTCGATTTGTCCAAAGCCAACCATACCGAATCCGTTGTGCCGCCGACATTGAACACGGTACCCGCAGCCGCGTTGCGTTTTCGGGCCGAAACCGGCGTGCAATACAAAAGCCCGACTACGGGCACTATGATTAAAATTCCCGCCGAGGCTCTTGTGGATTCCCGCGGACGGATCGTGCGCGGCGAGGTGGAACTGACGCTGCGCGAGTACCGCAATATCCCCGACTTCTTGGCATCCGGGATCCCCATGCACTACGCCGACGACCGCGGGCCGTTTTTTTTCAACTCGGCAGGCATGTTCGAAGTGCGGGTAAGCCAAAATGGCAAACCGCTGAGCATGGCTCCCGGCCAATCGTACGACCTCGAGTTTCCTTCAACGGGCAATTTTACGGACGTGAGTCTATACCGTTTGGACGACCGCACCGGCGAGTGGGGCTATGAGCCCAGCCACGCATTTGTGTACGAGCCGCGCGAAACCCGCGGGTTCGACCCGAGCAAGCGTCCGCCTGTCGTATCCGAGTCCGAGGCTATACGGAACAACCGCCAGCGAGACAATCGCCCATGTGCGCCCAGAGATATGGGCACTCCGCCCAAATTCGACGCAGCCAATTGGATAAAAGCCGGTGTGCGTACTGGGCACGATTTGGCTACCGGAAAAATGAAGATGCCGAACTGGTTTCTCAAAAAACCATGGCTCAAAAGTGAAACGTTGCTCGCCAGTTTGGAGCGCGGGCAGGTGCGTATCGTGCGCAATCGCGACATGGGTGAACTGTTTTTCCCGGAAGATGTAACGGGTGTTTTTACCGAATTACAGGCGTTCAAAGACTGCTACTTCCACCGTTCACCCGACTCAATCGGGCCGGACAAGGTACTGCGCACCGATATCTATTTTGACCGAATCAATATCGTGCAGGAATCTGGAGGGCGGTGCCTCATCTCGCTGTACAGCGAAAAACACGGGCTTTACCAGGTGTACGCCGACCTCTCCGCCAGTATCGGCAACAAATCGTTCGACCGCGCCAAGGTGCTGGACGAGTATCGCCGGTTGCGCACCAAGCGCCTTGACGACTTGGAAGCATCTGTTGAAAACCTTCGGAAGTTCCTCTTCGTGGCCATCGCTTTCCAGTCGGAAAAGGAATGGTGTATGCACCAGTTGGAGTGGCTCGAATATTTCCAGGCCAATCACCCGCTGATGGCTGAGCGTTATGGCGCCTTGGTAAAAGCCGGCGTAGCCAACGACGATGCTCTCGCCCGACAGGCATGGCCCGATTGGCAAGCCAGGATGCGGGAAGTGCTGTTCAACGGCGATTACACAGCTGCCACAACCGCCAGCGAGAAAAAGGAGCACCTCGCTTACGCGCTGCGCCTGACCAACTTCGGCACCTACAACTGCGACCAGATTTTCCGTTTGGGGCAACAAGGCGATTATATTTATGCCGCTTACCAAACCCCGGACGGTGGGCGCGTTTATCCCAAGTCGGTCAGCGTTTTGGAGCGCAACACGCGTCTGTTCTTCACGATGCCCGAAAACAACAAATTAGTAGTCGTGCCCGGCCGCAACCTGGATGTAGTGATCGCCGACCGCGATGGACGGCAATACCACCTGTCTTCAGAAACATATGCCCGCCTGAAATTGGAGGGCAAACAATCGAGTACATTCACGGTGAAAGACATCACGGATGTGACGCACACGCCGAAGGACTGGGCGGAGTATCTGGAACTGTGAGGGAATGATTGTCCAATATTGAAAAAAAGTGCCTGCCTTAGAGGGGTCGCGTCCCGGAACTTGTTTCGGGACGCGGCCCCTCTACATTTTTACAAAGTTTAGCCTCTCCTGAGGCGAGTAATTTTCACCACAGATTCACACAGATTCACACAGATTCACACAGATTTTTCCCTGTCCGTTTAAAAATCTGTGTGAATCTGTGAAAATCTGTGGTGAAAAACTTTACGGTTAGGGCCGCCGTATGCTGGTGCTAACTTACGATTGCGATGTGTTTCATTTTATGGCAGAGTCTGTGGCGACACGACAAAGATCAAAGAACAACACCCAGTTATTAAATCCTGTTTGAGGACGAGCGCATTCTCGCCTACTTCAAAAAGTAGTGATTACCCCCGAAATCTATCCAGCAAATCAGCCAATTCTTCCGCTTCGATGTCGGATAGGCCACTACCCGGCATCGTTTTAGAATTGAAAAAGCCGGATTCCTGAATATCGTCAAGCAGTTTTTTTCCGCTGTCGGAAATTGAAACCACGACCATGCGGCGGTCGCCTTTGGCAGGCACACGTTCTACAAAACCGCTTTCGCGCAATTTTTCCACCAACCGGCTCACATTGCTGCTGCGGTCAATCATCCGCCCTTTGATATCGAGCACCGACAGTCCTTTGGGATAACTTCCGTTGAGGATGCGCAGGATATTGTACTGCGGGTGTGTGATTCCGTGCGGGCGTAATTGGCGCTGAATGTAGCAATCCAACCAACTGGCGGTGAACAAGATGTTGAGCGTTGCTCGCTGGCGGGGGAGCATGGGTTTGGTGTTTTTCAGCTCTGTTTCAATTTTCATGATGCAAAGGTAAGTGTGTTCACACTAAATGCCAAGTTCACAAATTGATCAACTACTATCAGAAAAAGGGTAGCAGCAGCCCGGCCATGTTATGCCAAAAAGCGCGACCTTAGCGCCTTTGGGTACCGTTTGGTCCCCTGCTTATTCACGTATCAAAAATCGGTTACCTATGAAAAAAATGCTGCTTTTGGTTTACGCTATTGCCTTTTTTCAACTTGAGGCAGGAGCGCAAAAAGTAAAATCCATCCCACCACAAACGGACCAGCATCCCACACCCGAACAGTTGAGGCTGAAACCCTGGCACAGCGAGAAATTGGCTGTGCCGCCTGGCGAAAACCCGTTTGGTGTATCACGGCCCGACTATCGGCCCCGCGGTCCGCTTGCGTTACCAAGTCAACCAGCGACCGCCGACATCGAAACCGTGCTTGGCGAAAACGGCCTGCCCATCTTTTTTTGGGGCCGTACACCAGTTTCCGAAAGCACCGACCCCGCCCAGCCGATCGGTACGCATGCTCTGGCGTACACAGCCAGCCTCCAACCGGCAGGGCTTCAGCAGCCTGCTGACGAATTTTCGGTTTTTAGTACCCACCAGGACGGGCAGGGCAACTGGCACGTCCGCCTGAATCAGGTTTTCAAGGGAGTGCCCGTATATGGTGGTCAAATGGTGGCGCACACAAAAAACGGTGCCTTCGAATCGCTTAACGGGCGGTATTATCCCACCCCGCGCCTAGCTTCGGTGGTGCCAGCCCTGGATGCCGAAACCGCTGTACAGCGCGTGAAAGCAACACTGGGTGCAGTGAAAGCCGATTGGTCCGCCGAAGAGCGCCTGCTCGTGGGCGGCAAGGAGATACAAACTGAATTGATCGTATACCACCCCAAGCGCGACCTCGATGCCGAGCGGCTCGCGTGGCATATCGTCATCTTCCCTAACCCGTTGAGCCGCAAGGTGTTTTTTGTGGATGCGGGAACGGGCGAAATCATCCACCACTTTGATCATACTTGTTCTATTGGCCCCGCCGGCAGCTGCGAAAACCACGAAGACGACGGGCGCACAACCGCAGTTGGCGGCCCCGTTACGGCTAGCGGCTTAGACCTGAAAAACGTGATCCGCTCCTTTGGCGCATGGATGGAAGGCTCCACCAACTACCTCGTTGATGCCAGCCAGCCGATGTTTAACCCGGGTGCTTCGCAAATGCCCGACGGACCTGTTGGCGGGATTGTCACCCTGGATGCAAAAAACACCTCACCGGAGGTACAGACCTCGTTTACTTTCGGCCACCTTACCTCCGGATCCTTGATTTTTGGCAACAAAAATGCCGTGAGCGCCCACTGGAACGCCGTGCAGAGCTACAATTATTTCTTGTCCGTACATGGGCGAAACTCCATAAATGGCAGCGGCGGCAATATCATCTCGCTGATCAACGTGTCGGAACCCAACGGCACTTCAATGGCTAACGCTTTCTGGAATGGCGGCGCTATTTGGTACGGCAACGGAGGAACCGAGTTCTTCGAATTAGCCCGCAGTCTCGACGTGAGCAGCCATGAAATGACCCATGGCGTGATCGAAAAAACAGCCAACCTGGAATACCAGGACGAGAGTGGTGCCCTTAACGAGTCATTCGCCGATATTTTTGCCGTGTGCATTGACACGCTCAACTGGAAACTAGGCGAGGATGTCGTTCGCCCCGGGACGACAACCAACAACTGCCTGCGCGATATTCAGTTTCCGAAAAACGGCACCCCACAACAACCCGATCATTACAGCGATAAATATACCGGCCCGCTGGATAATGGCGGCGTACACGTCAATTCGGGCATTGTCAACCGAGCTTTCTACCTCTTTGCTTCGCACGCAGCGGTAGGCCGAGCCAAGGCCGAAAAAGTGTACTATAAAGCCCTGAACGATTATTTGGTAAAATCCAGCCAGTTTGTGGACTGCCGCTTGGCCGTTACTCAGGCTGCCAAAGACCTGTACGGAAACACCGTATCTAACGCCGCCGCCGATGCGTTTACTGCGGTAGGAATCGTGGGTAACCAAGGTGGTAACTATTTTGGTTTGCTCAATGTCAACCCCGGTATCGGGCTATTTGCTTGCAAAAACAACGCCAGCACCAAAGCTGAACTCATCCTCGGGGGCGGTGCTGCCCTCGGTACCCTGTTTACCAAACCCGGTGTGACTATCGCCAGCCGCCCCAGTGTGACCGATAACGGCCAGCAAATTGTGTTTTGCACCAGCGACGGGCATATTATCGGCGTTGACCTCGTGTTCAACAACCCCGGTGGTTTCATCTGGCAGTCTGACACCATCAGTTTTTTCCCGGTTTGGCGCAACGTCGCTATCTCCCGCGACGGGCGTTTTCTCGCAGCTGTTACCGAGTTCGTGGACAACCGGATTCATGTATTCGACATCCCCGACCCGCTCGGCGCATCCGCTCAGTTTTTCCTCTACAACCCGACCTACTCTCCCGACCAGATCACCGGCGAGGTGCAGTTTGCCGACGCGCTTGAGTTTGATTACAGCGGCGAGTACATCATGTACGATGCCTACAATGATTTAGACAACGGCCTGGGCCAAGACCTGAGCTACTGGGACATCGGTTTTCTCAACTTTTGGGAAAACGGCGATTTCACCAACCCCGATCCCTTCATTGCAAAATTGTACAACGGACTACCGCCCAACTCCAGCGTGGTCAACCCGACCTTCTCCCAACTGGCTCCGTATGTCATAGCACTCGACTACTACGACGGCGTTGATGACCGTTTCCATGTCCTCGGAGCTAATGTCGAGACTGGTGAAGAGGACTTCATCGTATTCAATAATGGCGAGTTAGGATGGCCGAGTTACATCCGGGCTGATATGGAACTGATGTTCCAGCGCACGGCAAATGGCACGCGCAATATGTACCAGCGGTTAGTGGAACCCAATCGAATCACGGGCACCGGAGCCACGGCACTGCTCATTTCGGGTGGCCGCGATTGGGGCAGGTGGTTTGCCCACGGCTCGCGCAGTCTTATGGTGGATACGGACAACCCTGCCGCAGCATCGCTCAAAATGACAGCCGCTCCAAACCCGACCACGGGCAACTTGCGGCTGACTTTTGTCTTGGACCAAAGCGGTACTACACAAATTTCTGTGAGCGATATGCTGGGACAGTTGGTGCGGCAAAGCCAACAAGATATGCCAGAAGGCGAGACCCCGATCGACCTCGACCTGCACGACTTGCCTGCGGGCACTTATGCCGTTCGTGTTGTGGCTGGCGGGGCAAGCGCTTCAGTAAAGGTGGTGAAACAGTGATTCTGCAGCGGTACTTACCATTTTTTTCTACTGTTTTTTGTTGTTAAAAAATGGTCTGAGGTCGCATATTTTGCCTAAATCTTTTAATTTAAAAATTTAACAGTCAGTGTATTGCGTATTTTTTTTACAAAAAAACTGTAAAAACGTCACGCGAACGAAATCGTAAAAATGTCCTTTACAAAAGCCGAAATGGCCTGCACTTTTGTACTGTCAATGCGCAAGAAGTGAAGCGAACAGAAACGAAGGAAGCGCGGTGACCAACAATTTCGATCTTTTCATGAGGATAAAAAATAGGCGAGGGCCGCGGTACAAACGAGTACTGCGGCCCTCGACCGTTTTAGGCGACGTGCCGATCACTTGCGTTCCAGTACTCCCAGCCCAAACAGGGCGAAATCATATTTCACCGGATCGTCTGGATCGAAGGCTCGCAGGTTTTCAGTGAGTTCCAGCACGGATTTCCAATCGGTTTGGGGGCGTTGTAAAAGGCCCATTCGCCGGGCGATACGCTCCACATGTACGTCCAGCGGAATGAGCAACTGACTTGGGCTGATCCGCCGCCAGTCACCGAAATCCACCCCGGCTCCGTCACGGCGTACCATCCACCGCAAAAACATGTTGATGCGCTTGCAAGTGGAGCCGCGCTGCGGTGTGGCTACATGTTTGCGGGTTCGATGCGGTGCCCACGGGTGGTCAAAAAAATCGTGGTGAAAACCCGTCAACGCATTTTCCACGGTAACATCGCCTGGCTGAAGGTGGCGTGTAAAGGCATTTTCGAGGGAATCGTACTGTCGGTAGTAGTTTTGAAAAAATTCCAGAAAATACAGTGCGTCTGTCGCTTGAAACGTGCGATGCTTAAAATCCAGGAACCGCTTGCGATCCTGTTCTTCGTGCCCAACCACAAACTCGTGCGGTACACCGTCCATGAGTTCGGCCAGTCGGCGGGCATTTTGGATGATCGTTTTTCGCTGCCCCCAGGCCAGCGTGGCCGTCCAAAAGCCCATAATCTCCCGGTCCTGCAACCGTTCAAACCTGTGCGGCACACTGATCGGGTCGTCAGTAATAAAGCCGGGTGTGTTGAACCGAAGGACGGCGGCTTCGAGAAATTCGCGCATAAAGTAGTACGTTATTTCGTCCGCGTTCCTTAGCGGGCTGGAAGGTTGTTTCAAAACTACAAACATAGAGCGTTGCAGTTGGATGAAATCACAAGAATCCTGTACGTTTGCTGACGAAGAGCGAGTTTACATTTCAGTCGCCGCGCGCCAACCAATAACCTTCTAACCAGAAACCTCGAAACCCTTACTATTCATGTCCGAACCACAACGCCTCATCACGATTAAAGCCGCGCTTCAGGAGCGGCGTATGCCAGTTTACCGGAAGATCATCCGGTGGGTGTGGCGTTTATCCATAGCCAGCGTAGTGGCGTGTATCGCTGTGTTTGTCGCTATCAGTTTTGCGGCAATACCCTCGTTTCGGGAATTGGAAAACCCCAAATCAGCCCTCGCCAGCGAAGTATTGGGTGATGACGGCACGGTACTGGACCGGTATTTTGTCGAAAACCGCGTGCCAGTGACGTACGACGACCTCAGCCCCTACCTCGTGCAGGCCCTCATCGCCACGGAAGACGAGCGTTTCCGCGATCACAGTGGAGTAGATGCCAAGGCTGTGGCCCGTGTGGTAGTACGCACCATCCTTTTGCGCGACCAGAGCGCGGGCGGCGGCTCTACCATCACCCAACAGCTGGCCAAAAACCTGTACTCTGATCGCAAGTTTGACGGCATGAACAAAGCCGAAAAGGTGTTGGCCCTCGCTTACCGGAAACTCCGGGAGTGGATAACCGCCATCAAAATCGAAAAGCGCTACACCAAGGAGGAAATCCTCGCTATGTACCTCAACCAGGTGGATTTTGTGAACAATGCTTATGGCATTCGCGCTGCGGCGGAGGTCTATTTTGGAAAAACACAAAAAAAACTCAAAGCCGAAGAGGCCGCTACGCTGGTCGGTATGCTTCAAAATCCCTCCCGTTACAACCCCAATACATACCCCGAGCGCTGCATTCGCCGCCGGATGGTGGTTTTGTACCAGATGTGGAAAAATGAATACCTGACTGAAACCGAGTACGATAGTCTCAAGGTGCTGCCCCTCGACATGAGCCGGTTCAAACGCGTCAATTTTTCCGACGGAACGGCCCCTTACCTTTGCTCTGAACTTAAAAAAGACGTTCAGGTAATCCTTCAAACACCCGAGGCGCGCAAACCCGACGGCACGGAATACAATATCTACCGCGATGGTTTGCGCATTTACACCACAATTGATCCCGCTTATCAGCGTCACGCCGAGGCTGCCATGGCTGAACATATGAAAAAACTCCAGCATCGGTTTTTTCAGGTTTGGAAAAACCGCGACCCCTGGACCTACCGCGGGCGCGAGACCACACCAGCCGAAATCGAATTGCGAAAGGAAGAACTCTGGAAACTCATGCGCACCAGCGATCGGTACCAGCAGCTCTGGCCTGAGTACATGGGTGAAATCAGCGACTACGTTCAGGACAAGTTCGAGTTTGAAATTCTGGACTCGGATATAATCCGCATGCTGGCCGATGAAAAAGACCACAAGACCATCACCACCCACGTCGCCAAAAACTGGCTGACGGCCCAGCGGGCTGGCCAGTACCGCCAAATTATGGACAGTCGCAATTGGCCGGTGCTCAAAAAACAGTGGAACGCTCTGCAACGGGACATCATGGCCCGCTATCGAAAAAAAATTCCAATGACTGTTTTTGATTGGAACAGCCCCAGACTCGAGAAAGACACCATCATGTCGCCCTATGATAGCCTGCGATACCACCGGATGTTTTTACAAACCGGTATGCTGGCCGTGGACCCCGCTACCAGCGCGGTCAAAGCCTGGGTGGGCGGCATTAATTTCAAGTATTTCAAATTTGACCATGTGCGTACCATGCGTCAGGTTGGCTCCACATTCAAGCCTTTTGTGTACGCTACTGCCATTTCCCAGCAGGGGATCAGCCCCTGCTATCAGGTGTACGACCTGGCTGTAACCATCCCGAAGGGGTACCAAAATTTTACCACCATAGCCGACTGGACACCTAGCAACTCCACCGGTTCCTACACCGGCAATCTGCTCACCCTCAAGGAGGCGCTCAAAGGTTCCGTCAATTCCGTAAGCGCGTTTTTAATGAAACAAATGGGCAGCCCCGAGCCCATTCGTGGCTTGCTCAACAACCTCGGCGTAGATTCCTCTGCCCGCCGCTCCGACGGCGACTACCGTATCCCCAGGCAGCCCTCCATTTGCCTCGGAGCTGCCGACCTGACCGTTTGGGAAATGACCTCGGCCTATGCTGCTTTTGCCAACCAGGGTATGTATGCGCAGCCGTACGTTATCAAAAAAATTGAAGACCGCCACGGTCGTGTCATCTACCGCGCCCAGCAGGACGAGCACCCCGCATTGCCCGGCAATGTGACCTATGTTATGCTCGACATGCTGCGGTACAACGTGCTCGGAGCACCGGTTGTCCGCGACCTGAAAAGCGAGGTGGGTGGCAAAACAGGTACCACTAACGACTACACCGATGGCTGGTTCATGGGCCTGACACCCCGCCTTGTCGTAGGTACATGGGTAGGTGGTGAAGACCGCTGGATTCGTTTCCGCGATATTTCCGACGGCCAAGGCTCGCGTATGGCCCGGCCCATTTTCGCCGATTTTGTCAAGCGTCTTGAAGCAGATCCAGCCTCTGGTTATGATTTCAACGCCCGGTTCTTCCGCCCGCCCGGCGACTTGGAGATCGAAATTGACTGCTCAAAATACCTGGATGGTGCTTTGCCAACAGGAGACGAGGAGGATTTTGCGCCGGATATTTACAATGACCAGTACAATGACCAAGCCCCTGTAGCACCTGCCAGCCAATCGCAGGGCAGTCTGCCGCCCGGCACAGCCACCCGGGTCAAGCCCGCCGGTAAAAAACCGGACTCTGGATTTGGGGACAACAATTGAGGAACATATAAAAAACAAGTTCACTTTTTGGGACATCTCGCCAGCTGGTGGGGTGTCCCAAAAATTATTATACGCGCCAAAGAATAAAAAAAACCCGTCCTGCATTGCGCGTGACGGGTCCTACATTACTGCTCTGTGTTATGCTCAAACTACTATGCTGTCTGGGTTTTATTTGCGACCAGCCTTGGGCTTGTCCGCTTTGGGGGCCGGTTTTGCAGCGGCTTTGGGAGCGGACACAGCCTTTGCCGGCTTCGCATCAACGGCTTTGGGAGCCTTGGTGGCCGACTTAACGGCCTTTGGTTCAGCCTGAACGGCCGGTTTTGCAGCGGCGGGTTGCACTTCTTGCACCGCTTCTTTTTTGGAAGGCTTGTTAGCCGCACTCGTTTTGGGAGTACCGATCGTTTGACCGATCAGGTATTGCTCCTCTACCATCTTGCCGTCTTTCCAGGTGCGGCGTATCACCTCGCTGTATACCAAGTTGTCGCCTTGGCGGTTCACAAAATCAAACACAAACTGGGACTCGGTCACGTTGCCGACCACTCGAAGCGCAGGGCGCTCAATACGGTTTACAGAGGCAATGTTTTGGAAAAACCAGTTCAGGATTTCTAATTTTTGGGCTTTGGAGCGCGTGATATTTTCGTCGTTACTCAACGTCACGCAGTTTTCTGCTGCGTAGCTGTCGAACGCGCCTAGGATGTCGCCTTTCATCACTTGGGCATCCAGGGCATCTACGAGTTGTTGTACGTTCATATAATTGGTCGAACTGCTTTTTTAGTAACAATTTCGTGCCGCAAAGGTAAGGGAATGCGGCCCAACAAAACAATAGTTTGTCAAAGACTTTTTTTAAACTTAACATGAAATTTAAATTGGGCAAAAAGAAGGAGTATTGTTTATTCTGATGCAATATTCCCTGTTGGTGATAAATTGATTAAAATTACAGAATTATGTTCTGAATAGTATTTATTTTTTCGACTATTATTTATATTTCATATTTTTTCAGCCTAAAACAAGCCATGCTCGCCTCAACTGTACCACCAAGCCGCCTGAAAATCCGGCTTGTGGCTTCGTTCTGTCCGAATCGCTCAAACCAGCCAAAAAACCACCCTGGCGAGTACGCCAAACAGGATACCTTTCGGCCGCACAAACACTACTTGTTATGAAAAATTTGATCACGCTCCTTTTGTACTGTCTCTCTGTCACTGCTTTGCTCGCCCAGTCGAACGGCGAGAGCAACCTTGAAATACTCAGCACCAGCCCTACCGAGACCATTCTTCGACTCAAAATCAGCGGAATTAGAGAAACCACGGTGGCAACGCCCAATGCGGCTGCGATCATCCCGCAATTTGAGGGGGGCACACCGCTATTAATTAAAGGTGTACCCGATGTACCCAAGTTTGCCACCGCCCTGGCGATCCCGAACAAGGGCAATATGGCCGTGGACGTGATCGAAAGCGATTTTATTGAAGTCCAAAACATACAAGTGGCTCCATCCAAGGGCAACCTCCTGCGGAAAGTGAATCCCGCCGATGTACCATTCCACTATGGCGAGGCATACCAGGAGGACGCATTTTTCCCAGGCAACCTGGCCGAGATGCAAGCACCGTTCATCTTCCGTGAAACCCGCGGGCAGGCACTCTGGATCTTTCCGGTGCAATACAACCCGGCCCAAAAAACCATGCGAGTGTACCGGTCTATCACGTTGCGGGTGTACCATACCGGCGGCACCGGCACAAATGAACAGGCGGGCGGGCCAATCGAACCGGCCCCAAGCCGCGTTTTCGATCAGTTGCAACGGCAGTTTTTTGCCAACGGCAACCTGCAAGCCGAAAGCCGCGGCAGTGGCGATACTCCGGAAAAAATGCTTGTCATTGCTGAGGACAACCTGTTGTCAGAGTTAGAGCCGCTGGTCACCTGGAAACGCCAAATGGGCATTCACACGACAGTAGTACCGGTTTCGACAATCGGCTCGTCGGAAGCCGACGCGGTCCACGATTTTGTGAAAACATACTACGCCGATCACGGGATATCTTACCTGCTGCTGGTTGGCGACGAGTTCGCCATAAAGCCGCACATGCGCACCAGCGGCGGGGGCTCTTACGCCTGCGACAACTGTTTTGGCTACATGAGTGGCGACGACCATCTCCCCGAAATTCTCGTTGGCCGCCTACACGCCAATACACCCGCGCAACTGCGGATCATGGTGAACCGTAACCTTGAGTATGAAATCGAACCGCTGACCGACAGCAACAACAACTGGATGGCTACCGCCGTGGCCTCGGCCTCCGATGAAGGACTTGGTTTCGGCGATGATGAGCAGGCCGATTGGCAGCACGGAAACGAATGGAAAACCAAACACCTCGCCGACGGCTACGAACAGTACTGGGAATTTTACGATGGCGACCACGCCGCAGATTCTCCTACTCCGGGTCACTTTACCGCAGATCAACCCGATGACCCGGCATATTCTTCACTGGTGAATGCTATGAACACACGCGGCGTTTCGCTGTACAACTACACTGGACACGGCTGGGAACAGGGTCTCGTCAGTGGCAATTTCACCAATACTGCCGTTGGTACGCTTCAGAATACAGGACGATACCCAATCCTGATCGCTGTGGCCTGTTGCGCAGGCAATTTTACCAATGGCGAGTGCCTCGGTGAGGCCTGGCAACGCGCAGGCGACTACAACACCGGGCAACCGATGGGCGGTATTGCAGGTTTTTTCTCCAGCGATTTCCAGAGTTGGAGCCCGCCAATGGAAGGCCAGGACGGTATGAACCAATACCTTGTTGATGCCGACGGCATTAGCCTTTCGCCCTCCATGTGCGGTATGATGGCCTACGGAAATGCGAAAATGATCGCCGCGTACGACCAGGGAGGTGAAGTAATGGCCGATTTTTGGATTCCCTTCACAGACCCAACTACTGTGCCCCGCACGCGCTATCCGCAAACGCTGGCCGCAGCACACACAGACTCTACGGCCTTTGGAGCCACGAATCTGACGGTTGCCTGCCCGGTCGAAGGTGCCTTGGTCAGCCTGTACTGGGAAGGCCAAACATGGGCTGTAGCCCGTGTGCAAAACGGCTTGGCCACACTCGAATTCGCCCCGCTTAGCAACGTGGCCGACCTGGTGGTGACGGTCACCCAATTCAACCATATCCCCTTCCAAGGCACCGTTAGGGTCAAGCCAGCTGCACAACCTTTTGTGATAAACCAACCCGCAGCAATTGACGACAGTGCCGCCGGCAATAACAACCAGCGGACAGACTATGGGGAACTCGTTACCCTGCGTATCCCGCTGCAAAATGTAGGCTTGGCATCGGCCACTAATGTGCAAGCCGCTCTGACCACAGCCAACCCGGCTGTGACCCTGCTCGACGTGCAAACGAACCTCGGTAACTTGGTCAACAATGCTTCTGCTACGGTGCCTTTCCGGTTTTCGGTGCGCAACGATGTGCCGAACGGTTCCAATGTCGAATTCGACCTACTGGTCACCTACGACGGCGCTCCTGCCCAAACAACAAAAATAACGGTGCCGCTGTACGCTCCGACGCTCGAAGTCCCGTCGTGGTCTTTGGAATCCGTTACCCTCAGCCAAAACCGGTTGTACGGCGGTGAGGTGGCGGTTGTCCGTATCCTCAACCGCAATACAGGCGGAAGCGACCTGCCTTCGGCTAAAGGAGTACTGAGCTCCCTTTCGCCGTACCTGGCTGTGCCCTCAACTGCGAATATCGGATTGATGAGTGCGGGTAACGGCGAGCAACTGGCTACCCTGAGCGTGGCTGTTTCGCCCGCCACACCTCCGGGTACTGTTGCCTATTTGAAATACGAACTGCAGGCAGGCGCGTACAGCGTTGAGCGGCTTATTGGCCCATTCGTGATCAATGCTATTGTAGAGACCTTTGAGAGCAACGATTTCAAGATGTTCGACTGGGAATTGCCGGGCAATTTTCCGTGGACGGTCTCAACCGTTACCCCTTATTCCGGTTCGCATTGCGCCCAGTCGGGCAGCATAAAGGAAAATCAGAGCAGCACCCTGCAGATAAACTTGCTCGTTGAGGAGGATGGCTTAGTTTCCTTCGCACGCCGGGTGAGCAGTGAAGATAAATACGACTTCCTGTTCTTTTCCATTGACAATACCGTAGTCGGCAGTTGGAGCGGCAACGTGCCATGGAGCGAGGTGTCGTTCCCCGTCAGCGCTGGCCAGCACGAATTGCGCTGGACGTATTTCAAGGACGACTTCGTGAACGACGGTCAAGACCGAGCCTGGGTGGACGAAATCCTGTTGCCCAAGCACACAACTGCCACGAGTACACCCGCGCCGGAGGGTGAGCGGTTCAACCTCGCTGTTGCACCCAATCCCACATCAGGTATGCTGACGGTCCGACTGAACCTACCTGCCGAGCAAGCCGTGAGCATTCGGGTATACGATCAATTGGGCCGCCAGGTGCAAACGGTACAACCGCTAACCCGTTTGGCCGCCGGGCCGTTTGTCCGTCCACTCGACTTGAGCGGCTTCGCACCGGGCATTTACCTCGTGCAGGTGCAGGGAGAACGGTTTGGCGAGGTGGTGAAAGTGGTGCGGTATTGAGCGGGGTGAGCGGGTGAGCGAGGTGAGCGGGTGAGCGGGTGAGCGGGTGAGCGGGTGAGCGGGTGAGCGGTGAGCGGGTGAGTGTTCGTGTCCGTAATTTTTTAAGGCAGAAGCGCTCCGGCCAACTGGTCACAGTATTTTTTGACACCCACCGTCAGGGGATTGATCTCGTAGGCTTTTTTGAAGAGGGCTTCGGCTTCGGCCTTTTGGCCTTGCTCCAAGTGGTAAATAGCCAGATTGCGCAGTACATATGGATCGTTTGGAGCCATTTCGCAGGCTTTTTCCAAGTCTTCTAAACCTGCGGGAGCACCATTTTCCCTATATTTGATGTAGGCCAGTTGGCTAATGGCGTAGCCATGGTCGGGGTTTTCGGCTAGTATTTTTTCAAAATTCGGTTTGGCCTCGGCGTAGCGCTCGAACATGATTCGGGCGAAACCCTGGTTAGCGAGCGCGTCGTGGTCGTCGGGTTTTTCGGATTGAAGTTGGTCAAATACGCCCAGTGCTTCTTCGTGCTTCCCGGCCATGCTGAGCATGATGCCAAGGTCTTGGCGGTGGGTAGTTCGGTAGGTATTATCGGGGTAATCGAGCTGCGCCAGAGCCGTGGCTTTTTCGAGGTTGCCGGCGTGCCAGTAGTTCAAAATGGCCCATTGGTAGGCAGCCGCCTGTCGGAATTTGTTTTGCGCCAACTGCTCAAAAACCGGTGCCGCCTCGCTGAACCTGCTCTCCGAAACCAACCGTAGGGCAGATTGAAAGTCGTGCCGTTTTTGCTTTTGAAAAAACATCTCCCGAAGTTGCTGCCCGTCGTTGTAGGTTATAGTACCATTTTGTAGCAAGATGGGGCGCGGGTTAGGGGTGATGTTTCGGATAAAGTCCGCTACTGCGGAAACGATAAACATCGGTGCCAGAATTTTGCCGAGAGCTGACGCTGGATCGTCACCGTTATACACTGCTAGCCAAATACCTAGCCCCAACAACAGGCTGAACGCCGGCCCGGCAAACACCATCAGGGCCTCCTGCCAATCGTTGCCCATAGGTTTAGAGGGCACGCAAAGCCCTTTTTTCCAGAGAATAGATTTTTTTTCCAGGTAAATGTGCAAACGCCCCAAAGGAATTTTTCGGCTGTTTTCTTTGTCGCCGTACGAGCCGACGTACATTTCCACGGTGCCCGTGGAAAAAAGCAGCGCTGCGATGGAGTGGCCCAGCTCGTGTACAAAAACCGTGATGTGCGTGGCAATTGGATACACCACGAAAAGGCAAAATAGAACAACGAGAATGGGCAAGAAAGACATGGTGCGGAGGGGGAACGGTTTGTTTTGGGCAAAAGTAGTAGAAAAACCACAGAGGTGCAAAAGCGAGCGGGAGCGCTTACCAAGGTCACTTGCGGGGCATTCGGTACCAAAACACACCCGCCATCTCCGACGAAATCGGGATGGCAGGCATGTTGGATCGTATGTGGTCACACTTCGGGCCAGAGTAGGAGTTACGTGGCTTTGATAGTTTATTAGAACAAATCGTGTGCAGGCCATTTTTTGATGGCAGCCCGGATGTCCCACATCAGTTTGTCCATTTTGCCAGCGAACTGGTCGTTTGCCGGGCGGGTGTTAACTGCGATGGACCAGCAGAAACCGTCATTGGTGCGCACCATTTCGGCAATAGTGCCGGGCAGGGCACCATTGTGCCAGTAGTTGGGCACGCTGTTGACGCTCCAACCCTTGCTGTAGCCGTTGTTGGACTGGGTAGTTGGCTTTGTCATTACATCAATGGAGGCGGCGCTCAGGAAATCGGCGGGTGCATTGAAGCGATCTACTTTGACTAAGAAGCGTACCAGATCAATGGGGGTAGCGATCCAGCCACCGTGCGCATCCATACGGGTCACGTTCATGTTGTACGGATCACCGGGGGCATAATATTTGACTTCATTGGATTTGCGTTGTGCGAGGGTGTTGCCAGCGATATCCATGCCACCAATACCGCACTGCGCGAGGATGTCCTGTTTGAGGTAGTCGGCGTAGCTTTTGCCTGTTTTGCGCTCGATAATACGTCCGAGGAGGCAAAATCCGAAGTTGGAGTAGGAGTACTTGTCGCCGGGGTCGTCGGAGAGGGCGTTGTTATCCAACGTGTTGCCGATCAGTGTAGCGAGGCTCCATGTTTTGTCCTGAAACATGGGGTCGTTGTTTTGGTTGCCCCAGCCGCCAGCCGTATGGGTAAGCAAGTGCTCGAGGTCGATGGCTTTTATGCGGTTGGTGTAGGCTTTGGTGCCGTAAGTAGTGCCAAGTAGTGTTCCCGCGCCGAACACTTTGTCAGACAGTTTCAGTTTATTTTCCTGAATAAGGCGCATGATGGCTGCCGAGGTTAACGGCTTGGACACGCTGGCTACCCGGAAACGGTGGCGCGGTGCCACGCGCTCGCTTGCTTCTTTATCGGCCAGTCCATAGCTTTTGGCCAGCACAAGTTTGCCGTTGCGCGACATGGCGAACGAGAGGCCGGGGATGTCGTTATCGTCCATGTATTTTTTCACGAGCGCGTCCACGGCGGCCATATCGGCACCATTGAACGGGTCATTGCTGATCCAAATGCCAGCGTAATTGTCCTGGTTGCCAAACGTACCGCCATTGATCCAGATAGGGCGATAGCCTTGGTAGTATTGGCGATCGAATTCGTCCTGATAGCCCTGAGCGCCCACGATGTTGTGGCGGGCCGACATGGCGGGACCGGCAGATTTTTCCCAGATGGCGGCATACTTGCTGGAATACCCCGATACCTTGACGAGGCGGTATCCTTGGCCAGACTGTGTGGTAAACTCGGTTTGGTACTGGGCACTTGTCAGCCCGTGTTTGGCCACCTGTGCCGGGCCGGCGGTTTTTTCCCAAATGGCTGCGTAGTAGTCGGTGCCGCCCACCGTGTAGCCACTGATGTCCGTCAGGCGGTAGCCTTGTCCGGTCCATTTGTTGAATTCGATCTGGTATTGGGCAGCGGTCATACCGTGCTTGGCGGCCCATTGTGGTTGCGGGTTTTCTTTTTCAAAAATAGCAGCGTACTTGGCCTGGCCACCCGATGGGAAACCGCTGACCTGTACTGGTCGATAGCCTTGGCCGGTAAGGGTGTTGAACTCTGCTTGGTACTGGGCTGCGCTAAGGCCGTGCTTGGCCACCCATGCGTTGCCGTTAGTTTTTTCAAAAATAGCAGCGTACCGGTCTTGACCAGCTGCGCTGTAGCCGCTGATTTGCATTAGGCGGTAGCCCTGACCGGTCCATTTGGTGAACTCAGTCTGGTACTGGGCAGCCGTCAGGTTGTGGCGCGCTACCCAGTTTTGGCAATTTGCCGAAACAGCGGCCAATGCCAAAAACAAGATGGAAAGTACATTTTTCATGTCGTAAGATTGATGAGTGAACAGTTTTTGAGATAATCAAAAAGCGGTTTGTGCTTAATCCGAAATGTGGTTTGTATTCTGGGATAACGTACTCTTTTGTAACTGTTTAGCCTGATAAACCAATGTGGTATTTTGGGGTACATCGCGCGCTGCCTGGGCAACCCCACCCCAACCCTTCCCCCGAGGGGGAGGGGGCTTGCCCTCAAAAAAGGCAAAAACTACCAGCGGCACTTTGGTTTTTCAACTTGAAGAGAATGTCCTGAAACCCGCGATGTGCTCACCTCTTCCTCCGGTGGAGGGGCTGGTGGTGGGGTTGTACCGGCGGAGCTTGCTGTACCCTACTGTTGCCAAAGTGGGCGGCAGGCTAAGTAGCTACACGCTTTTTTTAGTTTTCGCTACCACCACCAGCTTCTTTTTTGGCCGGTTTTGAAGGGTGTTGAGACTTTTCGGCTGGCGCCTGCTGCTGCTTGGGGTTTTGTATTTTCCCCTTCAGGTTGCCGGGCTTGGTGCCAGTTGAGTCGGGTGCGGGCTGTGGAGAGGTGGGTGTTTCGGTAGGCGTCCAGTCGTCATAGCGCAAGCCAGAGGTACTGTCTGAAGGCATTTCTCCCTCGGATGGCGGGTTGAAACCCGGATCAGTGTTGGTGGTGCCGTCTGTGTTTTGGGGCATCGTGCTGATAGTCTGTGATACTTTTTGGAGTTGTTGGTCCAGTTTTTCCTGTCGTTGTGCTTCGTTTAGTTGCACCTCCGGGGCTTTTTCAAATTTTTCATAGCCGGAGGTACTGCCAGCCAGTTCGTCCCAGTAGCGCCAGCGGTATGGCAGAACGAGATGCTCTTGCAAGTGGGCTTCGGTGTATTGCCGGGCCTCGCGTCGAATGTCGCTGAAGTAGCTGGTCAGACCCTTGGTCAGGCCGATCAGCTCAATGATGAGCAGGAAAAACGCCCCGCCGTCCACCTCGTCTTTGGTAATGGAAGCGTCGGCCAAAGCCTGCTGGAAATTGGATGCGTAAAAATCAGAAATGTCTTGAAGTTTGTACCCGAGGCCGTCGGAGTACATGTCCGGAAACTCGGCGATGGACTTGAGTTTTTTCGAGTTCATGAAATCCTGCTTGACATTATTGAGCAGTTGGTTGGCGCGAGTGGCCGTCTGGTCATATGCGCTGCGCAATTTAAACACGTCGGATTTCTGCAGATTTGAGTTGGATTGCACGTTGAGCACCGCGCTTTCGGCATTGATTCGCAGGTCGCGAAACTTGGTCATAAATTCGGTGTTCAAAAAATTGGTGAGCGCCGGGCCTATTTTTTTATTGGGTTGTGCGGAGGCGCTTAGGCCTGCCAACAGCAAAACGAGCGGAAGAAGGTGCTTTTTCATATCTGTGTGCGGTTGTTTTATGCCACAAAAGTGCAGGTGCGGCACGGTGAGAAAAGGTAAAGAAGTATTAAAAATAGGCAAAAAGGGTTTAGAGCGTGTTTGTATTTCAGCCGCCGCTTGCAGCTTGGCGGCTGAAATACAAACACGCACTTTGGCTGGAACGGATTCCTGCCAGGCTATATCACGCAAAAAACTACATTTGCCCCACACAAACAACAGCTCTTGCTTATGCGGCACTTTGCATTTACAATCCTCACGGTCGTTTCATTTACGTACACTACCCAACTTTTTTCCCAACAAACCTATCCGCAAGCGGCACCTACGGACGTGCGTGAACGGGTTTTTGCATTTACCAATGCAACCATTTTTGTTGACTATAAAACCAAATTGGACAGCGCCACACTTGTCGTGCGGAAAGGTTTGGTGGAGGCCTGTGCCAAAAATGCCGCATTGCCTCAAAATGCCGTGATTATAGATTGCACAGGTAAGACCATATACCCAGGCTTTATTGACGTATACGCCTCCGGATACGGACTGGCAGCACAGCGAACAGAGAATCGGCCGTTTGGTCAACAAGCCCCGCAGCCGCTTACCAGCAAAAAAGGTGCGTACGCCTGGAACGAGGCGCTTCGGCCTGAGTACAGCGCCGCAGACGCATTTTCAAACGACGAAAAAACCGCAAATGAACTTCGTAAACTTGGGTTTGGCGCCGTACTCACCCACCAGGCCGATGGCATTTCGCGCGGAAGCGGAGCGCTCGTGGCACTAGCTGATGAGCGTGAACACGAGACAATGCTGATGCCCCGGGCAAGCCACCACTTGTCGTTCCGAAAAGGGAACAGCACCCAAAATTACCCGTCGTCGCTAATGGGAGTGATAGCATTGATACGTCAAACGTACTTAGATGGTGACTGGTACAAAAATACCGGCCGTACTGAAGAACAAAACTTATCGCTCGAAGCATGGAACGACCTACAGGGCCTGCCTCAAATTTTTGAGGCAACCGACAAACTGGATGTGCTGCGCATTGCGCGAATTGGACAGGAGTTTGGAAAAAAATACGTGGTAAAAACCAACGGCGATGAGTACCAACGCCTTGACGAGGTGAAAGCCACAGGCCAGGCACTGATCGTTCCGATCAATTTCCCGGAAGCCGAGGACGTGAGTAATCCTTACGATGCACTCAATGTGTCGCTAAATACGCTTAAACACTGGGAAATGGCCGCTTCTAACCCGGCGCGGATAGCCACAGCGGGCATTCCGTTTGCAATAACGTCAGCCGATATCCGCGACAAAAAACAGTTTTGGCCCAACCTGCGCAAGGCTGTAGAAAGTGGTCTTTCTGAACAAGATGCATTGCGGGCGCTGACCTGGCAACCTGCACAGTTTGTTCAAGCGCACGATCGCGTAGGCAGTCTGGAACGTGGAAAAGTGGCTAATTTTTTCATTGCGTCCGGGAACGTGTTCAAAGCCGAAGCAAAAATCTTTGACACCTGGGTTCAAGGCAGACAATTTGAAGTGACCGACGACAAAATGGAGGGTGTGAACCTGCTCGGCAAATACCGGTTGAACGTTGGCCCCGACGCTTACATCCTGACTATAAAAGGGAAAAACGATGCTCCCGAAGCTGAAATCATGCGTGCTGACAGCAGCGTACAGAAGACGACTATTTCGTATAGCAATGGTTTGATGTTGTTGACTTACCCTACCGACACCACTGGTAAGGCGTATATTTCTCTAAGCGGCGATTTGCGTGGCAAAAACTGGGTAGGACGCGGCTCATTGGCCAACGGCACATGGGTGTCGTGGAACGCCGAGCGAATAGACGACGCTCCTGCTGACCGGCCAAAACGCCCCGAAAAGGCTGCTGCAGCCGCCGAAACTGGCAGAATGATTTACCCGTTTACCGCTTTTGGCCAAACGGAGAAACCCGCAGCGGGAACTTACCTGATCCAAAATACCACCGTTTGGACCAACGAAAGAGAGGGTATCCTGCGCAATACCGATGTGCTCGTTTCTGGCGGGAAAATCCAGCGCATCGGCCGTGGCTTGCCCGTACAGGACGATGCCACAGTGGTAGACGGGCGAAACAAACACCTTACTGCAGGTATTATTGATGAACATTCGCACATTGCAGTAGCACGATCTGTCAATGAAGGCACCCAGGAGTCGTCGGCAGAAGTGCGCATCGGTGACGCACTTGATTCAGAGGACATCGACATTTACCGCCAATTGGCTGGTGGGGTCACTACCAGCCACCTGCTGCATGGTTCGGCCAATCCAATTGGAGGCCAGACACAACTTATCAAATTGCGCTGGGGTGCAGCGCCCGAAGCCCTGAAGTTTGCAAACTGGCCAGGTCAAATCAAATTCGCCCTCGGCGAAAATGTCAAACAAAGCAATTGGGGCGATAACAACAGAACACGCTACCCCCAAACCCGCATGGGTGTGGAACAGGTTTACACCGATTATTTTACCCGTGCGCAAGAGTATGCTCGGATAAAAAAGTCGGGCAAACCATATCGAAAAGACCTGGATCTGGAAGCCATCCAGGAAATACTCGAAAACAAGCGGTTTATTACCTGCCACTCCTATGTGCAAAGCGAAATCACCATGCTTATGCGTGTGGCTGAGCGTTATGGATTCAAGATAAACACCTTTACGCACATTCTTGAGGGCTATAAAGTGGCCGATCAAATGGCTAAACACGGCGTGGGTGGCAGTACTTTCAGTGATTGGTGGGCCTACAAATTCGAAGTGTACCAGGCCATTCCCTACAATGCAGCAATCATGCACAAACAAGGCGTGACCGTTTCCATCAACTCCGACGATGCCGAAATGGCACGCAGGCTAAATCAGGAAGCCGGAAAAACGGTGATGTACGGTGGTGTACCTGAAGAAGAAGCCTGGAAAATGGTCACCCTTAATCCGGCCAAACTCCTGCGTGTGGACGATCGAGTGGGCAGTGTTAAAACCGGTAAGGATGCCGACCTCGTCCTTTGGAGCGAAAACCCACTTTCAGTGTATGCAAAGGCGGAAAAAACGTGGGTGGATGGTTTGAAATACTTTGATCGCGAAAGCGACCTGAAGCAAAGAGAATGGGTACGTCTAGAGCGGGCACGAATCATTTCGAAAATGCAAACAGAGAAAAAATCCGGTTCCGGAGGCGGTGAACGTACAGCACAACGACCACGCGAACACTACCACTGCGACAGCGCTGAAGACGAAGGAAATTGATGTAAAAATTTAACAAACTTTTTGTTTTGTAAAAAACAATTTGTGTTTTACTTTTGCTGCCGAAAGCATGGACAGTTTCATTTTCAAACTTCCGCACAGGCAACATGGGCAAGACAAAAATGTACGCAGACACGGAAGGCAATAGCACACAGCAGGGAAGCAGGCCTACACCAGTAAAACAAGCCAGACGGTCGAAGATGCCGGGCACGTTCGTTTTTGAACCGCGTGAAATCCCGACCTTGGGAGTATTGTTCCGCCAAATTGTTTGGCGGCTTCGACGGAATTGGATCGCGTTTCGGTTTCAGGCCAACCGATATACGTTGGGGGTATTTCGCGAGCGGACCGTATTAAAACTGAGCACACTTTGCCTGCTGGGTTACATCGTACTGTTCACTGGTGCGGGATCAAGCCTTCTGGAGGATACTTCTTATACCGAATACGAGCCGTTTCGTCCAGTAGAAACGTCGTTGGAAGTTGTAGAGAAACCGAAGGGGAAATCGTTGGTGACCAAATCGCGAGACGTTTCTCCAGTTACGTATTCGACTGATTTCAAACCAGTCAACAAACCCAAAAACGATGCCGCACCGCTCGGTGTGAAGCAAATGGACCGGACCAAGGCAGATCAATATGTAGCCCGATATTCCACCATAGCGGTACAGGAAATGCGTCGCTATGGGGTGCCTGCGAGTATCAGTTTGGCTCAAGGGTTGGTTGAAAGCCGCTTCGGAACCAGCAAACTTGCTGTTCGAAACAACAATCATTTTGGAATGAAATGTTTTTCCAAAAACTGTCCGCGCGGGCATTGCTCCAACCACCTGGACGATCACCACAAGGATTTTTTTCGAAAATACCAAACCCCTTGGGAAAGTTGGCGTGCGCACAGCCAAATGCTGGCGAATGGCCGGTACGCCAAGTTGAAAAAGTACGGCCGTAACTATCGAGATTGGGCTAAAGGGTTGGAACGGTTGGGCTACGCTACAGACCCGTCGTATTCTGAAAAATTGATCGGAGTAATACAACGCTATGATTTGGACCGATATGACCGGTAGAGGCGTGTGTCAAACACCACACCACTGGTCAGTTTTTTTCTATCGCAGAGATGCGATGATGCAGCGTTTATATTTTTTGTAACGGTATAGATTCGGAAAGCGGACGAAATAACGTATCAACTTTAGCGGCCTTGTTTGACCCCTGTTGGTACGTTATTTCGTCCGCATTCCTGGGATGACGGAGTTGGAATCAACGAATTACCCTGACCTTCATTTTCACATCCTCCTTCGGGCGGTCCTGTGCGGTTTGCACGGCTGCGATTTTGTCGATCACGTCTAACCCTTCGATGACCTGTCCATATACGGTGTACTCGCGGTCGAGGTGCGGGGTGCCGCCGTTGGCGAGGTAGGCTTTGCGCTGTTCGGGTGTATAGCGGAAGTTCCGCATAGCTTCTACCTGATTGAGCGTAGCCTCCTGCACAGGCGATCCGTGTACGATGTAAAACTGTGATCCGCTGGATTTTTTCTCCGGGTTGTTAGTACGAGCGGCTGCAATGGCTCCCTTGACGTGTGCCAGTCCATCCACAAATTCGGCGGGAACCTGGTAGCTGGGGCCACCCATGCCAAGCATTTGGCCCGCCGCTGCTCCGCGCGATTGCGGGTCGCCACCCTGGATCATGAACCCGTTGATAACGCGGTGGAAGAGCAGGTCGTCGTAGAAGCCTTCGTCGGCCAGTTTCAGAAAGTTATCGCGGTGCTTGGGGGTGCTGGCGTACAGTTCGGCCAGCATGGTGCCGAAGGGCGTTTCGATTTCCACGAGGCAGCGCTCGGGGGCAGTAACTTGAATCATCTGTTTGGCTGTGCTGATTTTTTTGCCCTTTCGGGCCTTGAGTGTGACGGTATAGTTGCCGGAGTGTTTGAAGGCATGCATTGGGTTCAGGGAAGTATCCACCTTAGTGCTGTCCCCAAAGTCCCACTCATACGCTGTGGCACCAGTGGACTTGTTGGTGAAGGCTATCTTGGCCGGGGCTTCTAATTTTCCAGCGGGAGTAGTGAACGCGGCTTTCAGTTTTTTCTGGGCAATGGCCGTTGGAGCAGCCAGCAGACTGAGCAGGAAGGGGAGCAGGAGCAATACTTTTTTCATGTGCAGTAGTTGTATTTTTTTTGTGGGGCAAAGAAACGGAATGTAGTTCAATACCCGAACACGTCTTCCAGCGTCAGTTTTACCACCTTGCCAATGGAACGCAGGTACTTCAGGTCTATGCGGCTTTCATCGCCCATCACTAACCAATGGTAACGACGACCTTTGATGTGCTGGTCATGGAAACGGATCAAATTGTCGGCAGTTGCCTGGCGTAGCGTGTCGAATACATCCTGCCGAAGGTCGTGCCGGTAGCCGCGGTCGCGAGCGGATCGCCAGTTCCAGTAAATATTAGCGTTGCGGACGCGCTCAACGGCGATCCGCTTGAGCACACTCTGGCGGGCGTGTTCGATCTGCGGCAGCGATACCGGCATGTCGTTGAGGATCGTTTGGAACGCCTCAATGGCTACCCGGAGCTTGTCGGGTTGGGTACCGATGTATGCTTGCAGGTAGTGGGCGCGGTCGCGCCGACCAGGATTGGCAAAAAAGGCGTACGTAGAGTAAGCCAAAGCCTTGGACTCCCGCATTTCCTGAAAAACGATGGACGACAGGCCGTGCCCGAAGTACTGGTTATGCCATTCGGAAAATATCATTTCCTGCAGGTTAAATCTCGGTGTACCCTTGGACAGCAGTAGCAGGTCAGCCTGCACCATCGGAAAATGCACGAAAAAAACCTTGTCGCGCTGCTGGGGTAGTTCCCGGTACTTCCTTTCGGGTGGCAGCGGGCGGCGCATATCCGGTTCGTGATCGTGGTTTTTCAAAATTGCGGCCACTTGTCGGGCACCTCGTCGGCCTGTGTAAAACACCTCGTGCCGGTATCCGGGCAGTTCTCGCAAAATCCGGGTCAGGTCTTCGGCCTGGAGTGCCAGCACCTCGTCACGGCTCAATTTGTCGGTGTAAGGTGACCGTTTGCCGTACTTGCCATAGCTAAACAGTGCCTTGTTCAGGATGGTGTTCTTGTCCTTTTTGTTGTTTTCCCTGCGCAGGAGCGTGTCTGCTTTGAGGTTTTTCAAGGCCTCCGGGTTGGGTTGCAGGTCAGTCAGCAGGTGCCACATCAGTTCAAGGCCGAATTCGAGCGATTCGTCCAGTCCGCTGAGTGTAAGGTAGCTGCGGTCGTTTTGGCAAGTGGCCGAAAACTGCACGCCGAGGCGGTAAAATGCTTGCTGAATTTGCTGGGGCGTGTACTTGCTGGTGCCGAGATAAGACAGGTAGCCCATGGCGGCAGCAAGGCGCAGATCATGCACCTTGCCCATATCGAAAATAAAGTACAAGCGAAACAGGCGGCTGTCAGGCTGCCGAACGGCTTTCAGGTTGAGGCCGGGGGCGAGTCGGGCAGTTTTGATCGTTTTGTTGTATTCCAAAAACTCCGGTTCTATGTCCGGTGTAGTTTGTTCAAGAAAGGCCTTTCCGAAGTCAGAAATATCGGTTCGGTTGAGTTCCACGGGGGTGATTTGCGGCTTTTCCACTTTCATCACGGAGGTGTCTTCGCCGTGGTGTTTGTAGATGGCGGCATGGTTGTCGGGACGCAAATGCCGTTGGGCAAAAGCCATTACATCAGCCTTGGTTACGCGTTCTAATTTTTCCCAGCGGTGCAGTATATCAGCCCATTCCACGCCGTGCAGGTACGCAGAGGTAAGGGAGCCGGCGCGGCCCTGATTTTTTTCAAAACTTTTGACCTCCGACAGTTTTAGGTCGCGCGTGGCAGCCTCCGGCAGCCAGTCTTCGAAATTGCCCTGGCGCAGGTACTCAATTTGTTGAGCGAGCAGGTTTTCCACGTCCTCCAATAGTTGGCCTTCGCGCGGCTTGCCATATACCACCAACCGGCCGTAGTCTTCGTGTACCTGTGCATAAGCGTATGCTTCCAACACCTGCTGGCCTTGCAGCAGGTTTAAGTCGAACAGTCCAGCCTGACCGTTGTACAAAATAGCTGAAATGAGGGGCAGCATCACCGCATCTTCCGAGCCTGCTCCTGGGAAACGCCAGCCCAGTTCCACCCAGGATGCCTCTTGTCCGTGTACATCGCGTCGCACGCGGCGATCCAGTTCGGGTTGAGGTTCCGGCTGGAACGGAGGCAGGGGTTTGGGCCGAAAATGCCCGAAATGACGCTCGGCCAGCGCCACAGCCTGCTCGGGGTCGAAGTCGCCGCACAGCACGATGGCCATATTGTTGGGCACATAATAGCGGTCGAAAAAGTGGTAAATATTGGTCTGGGACGGGTTTTTCAGGTCTTCGCCGCGGCCAAGCGTAGTTTGGGTGCCGTAAGGGTGCGTTGGCGTGAGTACCTCCTGAATAGCCTTGATGGTTTTGCGAAAATCGCGGTCCTGGCTGATGTTATACTCCTCGAACACAGTTTCCAGTTCAGTGTGGAATAGGCGCAGAATCGGGCGGCGGAAACGTTCGCTTTCGAGGATAAACCACCGTTCCAGTTCATTGGCAGGGATATCGTTCACATATACCGTTTGCTCCACCCACGTGTAGGCATTGGTACCTTTGGCACCGATGGCGCTGAGGAGTTTGTCGTACTCGTTGGCGGCCACATACTTGGCTGCCTCAAATGATAGCCGGTCGATTTCGGCGTACAGGGCCTTTTTTTTCTCCAGGTCTTTTTCAGCGCGGTGTACTTCAAAAAGTTGCTCGATTTGGTCAAGCAGTGCCTTTTCCCTTGGCCAGTCGAGGCTGCCGAGGCGGTCGGTGCCCTTGAACATCATATGCTCGAAGTAGTGCGCCAGGCCGGTCGTGTCGGCGGGGTCGTGTTTGGAACCGGCGCGCACGGCGATCTCGGCATATACACGCGGCTCGTCTTTGCAGACAGACAGGAACAGCCGAAGGCCGTTGCCCAGGGTGTACATCTGGGTGTTGATCGGGTCGCCGGGACCAGTGGAAAAGGCCGGTTTGGAAATGGCGTATGTGTTCATGGACAGATAGCAATTTGAAAAAGGAGGGCGAAAATAGAGCGGTTTGCGCAGAACTTTAATTCGTCCGCGTTCCTAAGACAGTAATTACAGGCTTTTGTTGTTCGGGCGCTTACGGTGTTATTTTTATCAACCCGTAGCGCAGCTATGCTTTCAAAAAATCCTTTGCCTTGCCTCAAAATCCCTTCGCTTCATTTTATCATTTAACAAGGACTCGCCACTTAAATTTCTCGGTTAACCATTTCTGGCTACTTTTGGGGCGATTTTTGCTAAAATATCAGCCGCACGGTCTCCGCGCACGCCCAGTCCACTCGTTAACCAAAACCCGATACCGTCATGCGTATGAACAAATGGTTGCCCATTTTTTTCGCAATATTCGCATTTTGCACGGTGCTCCCCTTGCACGCTGCCACAAAATCGGAGCAAGTGGAGCATTACCTTGGCACACACCGCTACAAAAATGAGCGGCCAAAAGGCACGGTGAAATTTGTCTTTCAAAAGGCCGTACTGAAACGCCTCGGCGACGGAAAAAAAACCTACGAGCAACTCCTGTACAACGAGCGCTATTTTTCCAACCGAAATAACGCCGGAAAATTGGTCAGCATTCAAGTAGTATACCACGACAAAACCAGTATCGTGCAGCGGGAATCGACCAAAAACTCCATCAACGTTGGCGAACCACCAGCCACCAGGGTGCGTTCGAGGACGAAGCGCGAGCGGCAGCCCGAAGCGGAATCCGTGTTGGCATCGCAACCGCCCAAGCGCATTCGCCACACGGACCCGGAGCCGGAATTACGCTCCGTGCCTACCCGTACTACAGCAAAAACCGTGGAAGCCTCCACAGCCGCCTCGGCGGCTGATGCTGTGAATTCGTTGATGAACGATCCCGTGCGCCCGCGCCAAAACGTCCCGCCCGTCATCCTTTCGTCAGACAAACCCAAAAACAACGAAATCACCCTACCCGACTCCCTCACCGTAGTGCGCAATCTGGAGGAAGCCAAGGAAAAAATCACCGGCTGGAAAGGCAAAATGTGGCATACGGTGCGCCCCGTCTGGGAGTTCGTCATGTGGCTGTTTAGCAGCCTGATCGTTATGCTGATCTGCTTTGGCGGTATCTGTCGTTATGTTGCCAAAACGGCCGCCTCCGAAAGTCTGATGAACAGCTATGGCCGTATCATCGTAGGACGCTGGATCGTGTCGGCGCATCAAAACGCAGCGGCAATGCTGCTGGTGGTCACCTGGGTAATCGCCATCATTCTGCTGCTCGACGTGTTCATGTGGTTAGTCTATCTCGATCTGCCCATCTGGACGCTACTCGTCATCTGGTTCCCGATCCTTTGGGTGGCTGAAAAACTGACCAGTTGGTTGGTGCCAAACATTCCTGTGGTGGGTCGCTGAGGCAACCACTGCGCTGGTATTGCGCGTCCTTTGTGCCATGCGAGGTTTTGGAAATAAATGCAACCGGATAGGTATGGCTCCTACCCCTACCGTGTATTGCACCCTTCTACTTGCCGCCTTTTCCGTTTCGGGCTTCGCCCAAAAAATATTCCTGTACACCCGGCCGGAGGACGCAAAAGCCGTGGAGCCGCTCGTGCGCGACCTCCTGCCTAAGCCGGAGCGTATCGCCCCCGACACGTTTTTGCTGACGGCCAACGACTCTGCAAGCCTGCACGCGGCCGCATCGGCGCTGCTGGGACTGTTGCATCAAAACGCCTACCTCGTCGCCTCAATTGACGACCGGCTTGCCACGAACGACAGCACATCCACTGCTCGCCTGTATCTCGGCCCGGCCATGTATTGGGTCACGCTGCAACCAGCGGCAGGCACCAACACCCGGTGGCTCGAAGCAGCCGGTTTTCGGGAAAAACTGTTCACAGGCAAGCCGCTGCGCCACGATGTATTGCTGCGCCAGCAGCAGCAAATCCTCGAACGGGCCGAAAACAACGGCCACCCATTTGCTACGGTGCGGCTCGACAGTGTAGGTATGGTAGCCGATGGCGGCACGTCGGCACTGTTGATCGTTGACCCCGGTCCGTTTTTTTCGTTCTCGGTGCCCAAACTAAGCGGCGGTATGCAATTACCCAGGCACTACCTGCCGCGCTTTCTCGGACTTCGGCCCGGTACACCGTACAACCGCGCTCGTGTGCTGCGTATCCGCGACCGGCTCAACTCCCTGCCATTCGTCGAAACACTGGCCAATCCTACCATCACCTTTGCCGGGAACGAGGCCCGCGTCAATCTGCTGCTCCAAAAAAAACAAGCCAGCCGCTTCGATTTTATACTCGGCCTGCTGCCCCGGCCAAACAACGTCGATGGGGGCCTCCTGCTCAACGGCTCGCTCAGCGCAGCCCTGCTCAACGCACTCAACCAGGGCGAACGTCTTGCCGTCGAGATCGAAAGCCTGCGGCCCGAAACCCAAAAACTCGATGTGCAGGCCGGGCTGCCGTACCTCCTCGGCCTGCCTTTCGGCCTGGAAGGGCGGCTCCAAATTTTCCGCCGCGACAGCACTTGGGTAGATGCCCACAGCGAGATCGGGCTCAATTACCTGCTCGAGGGCGGCGACTACGTCAAGTTTTTTTGGGAAAACAAGTCCTCGGCGCTCCAGCGCCTGGATACCGCCGCCATCCTGCGCGAACGCCGCCTGCCCGCTGTGCTTGATATGAGCCAAAACGGATTTGGTCTCGAAGGGGCGCTCACCCGATTGGACTATCGCTTCAACCCGCGCAAGGGCTGGGCCATTTCCCTGCGCGGAGTGGCAGGGTTCAACACCGTGCAGCGCAACAGCCAGATCGAAGTACTGCGCGACCCGTCCGACCCGACATTTCAATTTTCCAGCCTGTACGACGGCGTTGCCGTCCGCCTGGCCCGGTACCGAATTGAGGTGCGGGGAGAGTACTTTATCCCGATGTTTGATCGCGGCACGTTTCTTTTGCGCGTACGCGGCGGCGGTATTTTTTCTGAAAAAACCGTGTACGCCAACGAGCAGTATCGCTTGGGTGGGAATAAATTGCTGCGCGGCTTCGACGAGGAAAGCCTGTTCGCTACCCGTTTTGCCGTGACCACCGCCGAGTTTCGGCTGTTGCTCAGCCAAAACGCCTACCTGGCCGCCTTTGCCGATTACGGTTATTTGGAAAACAATACCGACCGTAACCGGTTTTTCTTGCGGCCCATGGGTATCGGGGCCGGGCTGAACGTGGAAACTCAGGCGGGCATATTCGGTGTCAGTATGGCCGTTGGCCGCCGTGATTCGGGCGAATCGGTGGACTGGCGCTCGCCAAAATTTCATCTTGGCTATGTAAATTTGTTCTGAAAAAAAGTACGACCCATGTTGTTGAAATTGCTCTTCACCCTGCTTGCAGCACTGTGGCTAGTGCAAGCCCTTCGCCCGCTGTTTGGCGGAAGAAGCCGCGACGGTTACGCCAAGACCCCTGCCCCGCCAACACCGCCGGACGTTCAGAAAAAATCAGACGAGGGCACTGGCGAGTACATTGAATACGAGGAAATCAAGTAAGCTTGTTTTTGCTTGGAGCTAAAGCGAGCAATCCGTGTTCCTTACCAGAAACCCTCAAACCTTTTTTTACCTTTGCCCAGATTTCGACAACCAACAGCCGTACGGGCGTGTTTTGATTGGACCCGCCGCAACGCACTTTTTTACGATGCCAGCAAACGAACAAGTTGATCTGTTTATCTATCGGGTACGGGAAACCGGCCTCGAGGTTTTTTTGGTAAAAAACGAAGATATGCCGGTGCCTGCCGAAGAGCAGAACTGGAAGACACCTTCGGCAGATGAAAACACCCCGGAGTGTTTGCTCCAAGCCAATTGCATCGAACTGGAACCGGTGACGGATGCCGACGGCATTTCCCGCAAGGCCATCGCTATTGAGGCCGATTGGCATGAGATACCTTCCCTTCGTGCGCTTATTTACGAAGACTATCGGGTGGCCAAGGAAAAAGCCAAGGAACGGTTCCGCAGCCTGTTGCCAGGTTTCGAGCATGGTGCGTTTTTCGCCGTCAAGGAAGCCTTTCGGCGTGTGCTGCCCGAGCAGTACGTTTTTTTGAAAGAACTCAAGGAAGTGCTCGTGGAGAAAAACTCCACCAAGTACCTATGATATTAAAAAAACCAAAACGAGCGTTCTTGCAGCCGACTATTAGTGGCGGTGGCTGGCACAACTGCACAACGCTCGTTTGCCCCGCCGCTCAAACCTTTTGCTCAAGCGCATGAAAAAAAATCTCCTTTTCGCCTCCCTTCTGGTCGTTCTTTTTCCCGAACTCCGCGCTCAAGACCAGCATTTCACCCAGTTTTACGCATCGCCGCAGATGCTCAATCCTGCCCTGACCGGAGCCTTTGAGGGCCGATACCGCGTCAGCGCCATCTACCGCGACCAGTGGCGGCGCATGCTTGACGAACCGATTCGCACGTTTGCTGTGGCTGGTGACCTGCGTTTCGATCCGCCCGGGAAGGCAACCACCAACGATGCTATCGGCCTGGGGCTGGCGTTTTTCAACGACAAAGTAAACGTGGTAGATTTCAGTACCACGCAGATCGCCATCAGCCTGGCCTACCACAAGTCGCTGGATGTGGACGGCCGCCAATACCTCACTCTCGGTCTGCAGGGGGGGCTCACGCAGCGCAATGTGAACTACGCTTCGCTTAATTTTCAGGACGAATTCGACGGCTCTACGGGCTATGTACTGCCCACGGGCGAGGGGCTACCGGCCAACAACTTTTCCTACCCGGACCTGAACGTTGGCCTGAACTACTCGGCGCGGTTTGGCCGCACGGGAGCCTTGTTTGCGGGCGCGGCCATACACCACATCGTGCAGCCGGACGTGTCGTTTTACCGTCAGGGCATCGCAGGTGAAAAACTGTACCGAAAAATTTCGGCACACTTGTCGGCCAATATCCCGCTTGGCAACTCGCGTGCTTCGCTATTGCCGCGGGTACTGTTTTCGCAGCAAGGCCAGCACGCCCAGATCAATGTGGGCACTAATTTCCGCACGTCGCTCGGCAGGTACGGCTCTTCAGCCCTGCACATTGGCGGCTGGGTGCGCCCGGTGCGCAACAAAGACGGCTTCGGGCTTGATGCCGTGGTAGCGCTCGTGGGTTTCGAGGTCAGCAATGTTGTGTTTGGTATCAGTTACGATATCAACCCGCGGGTGCTCGGCTACGGCCAGAGGCAAAGCGCTTTCGAAATTTCGGTGGCTTACCTCGGCGAGTATGAAAATGAGGAGATTCTGTGCCCGAAGTTCTGATCAGACCGTTTTCCCGTACAGGTCGAATTCCTCGGCTTCGGTGACAAGCACGTTAGCGAAATCGCCGATGCGCACATAGTTGGACTTGGCATCCACGAGCACCTCGTTGTCCACTTCCGGCGAGTCAGCCTCGGTGCGGCCCACGAAATAGCCGCCCTCTTTTCGGTCGAACAGTGTTTTGAACACACGGCCCACTTTTGCCTCGTTTTTTTCCAAAGAAATTTCCTGCTGCACGTCCATGAGGCGCTGCGCGCGTTCGGCCTTGATGTCGGCGGGCACGTTGTCGGGCAGTTCGTGGGCGCGGGTGCTTTCCTCGTGGGAGTACTGGAAAACGCCGACGCGCTCGAAGCGTTGTTCCTGCACGAAGTCAAGCAGGGTTTCGAAATCGGCTTGTGTTTCGCCGGGGTGGCCGACCAGGAAGGTAGTACGCAGGGCGATATCCGGGATTTTCTTTCGCACCTGATCGAGCAGGTGGCGGGTCTCATCGCGGGTGATCTGGCGGCGCATGGCGTTCAGCACGGGGTCGCTGGCGTGCTGGAGGGGCATATCGAGGTAGTTGCAGATTTCGGGCCGCTCGGCCATGACATCCAGGATTTCCAACGGGAACTTGCTCGGGTAGGCATAGTGCAGGCGGATCCACTCGATGCCGTCCACGTCGGCCAGAGCGTGTAGCAGGCGGGGCAGGTCGCGTTTTTTGTACAGGTCGAGGCCGTAGTAGGTGAGTTCCTGGGCAATGAGCATGAGTTCTTTCACGCCACGCCGGGCCAGGTTTCGGGCTTCCATCACAAGTTCCTCTACCGGTCGGCTGATATGTATGCCGCGCATGAGCGGGATGGCACAAAACGAGCAGGTACGGTTGCAGCCTTCGGAAATCTTGAGGTAGGCGTAGTGGGGTAGCGTGGTGATGAGGCGGTCGCCGAGCAGTTCGTATTTGTAATCGGCATCGAGGCGGGCGAGCAGCGCGGGCAGTTCGAGCGTGCCGAAATAGGCATCTACTTCGGGTATTTCCTGCTCCAGGTCGTCCTTGTAGCGTTGGGAGAGGCAGCCGGTAACGTACAGTTTTTCGATTTTTCCGGCGGTCTTGAGTGCGGCGTGCTCGACGATAGTGTCAATGCTCTCCTGCTTGGCGAGGTCAATGAACCCGCAGGTATTGATGACAATGATATTTGCGTCCGAGTCTTCCCGTTCGTGCGTCACGTCGTAGTCGTTGCCACGCAGCTGGGTGATGAGGTTCTCGCTGTCCACCAGGTTCTTGGAACAGCCGAGCGTGACGACGTTAATTTTGTCCTTGCGAAGTGTCTTGGTCTTCATTTCGGGGCAAAGGTCGAGAAAAATGCAGCAGATTTTAGTTCTACGTTCGAGCGTGTTTACATTTCAGTAGGTCCCTTGTTGTCCGACAACTGAAATGTAAACATGCTCGAAAAGTAACTACTTCCTGACAGTGGTCAAAAACTGCATCAGAGCGGTGGCGCTGGTCAGTGCCGGGTTTGCCATCGGATCATTGAATAGTACTTGAATCGGGCCTTCGCCAAAATAAAGGCCGTCGGACACCAAGAACGATAGCCGAACCATGCCTTTGGCCGGATGCGGTTTTCGTGGGTTACCCCAGGGGCCGATCTTGCTGACGATGTCCAGGCTTTTCGCAAACAGGTCGCCGATAAGTTGGCCCGCTGTTTCGTCATCGCGGTTTTCCCAAACGATGGCGCTGCCGGTGTAGTTGATGTAGCGGGCCGATTGGTCGCTGTATGCGGCTAGCGTGTCCAGTCCTTCATCCATGCCGACTTCAACGATGACACCAATCAACTCCCGTTTGGCGGGCTGATGGCCCTTGGCCATCAGGAGGTTGTAGGCCAGCATTTTGATCCGGGCTTCGGTTGTGCTGTAGTCTATGACTTTTTGCAGGTCTTCATTGCTACTGGTTGGTGCCAGTAATACGTCATACGGGTATGTTAGGGGGTCAGGAGAGTTGCCGCTGTACAGATCAGCATAATCACAAAAGAGCAACTGGTAGATTTTGTTAATAGCCTCATCGCGGTACGGGCCGGGTGGAGGCGGGGAGGATTTTGTAAAAAGATTGCTGTTAGACATAGTAGAGGGTTTTAAAGATTAGCGAGAATCTGGCGATCAGGAGTTGGCGCTTTTTATTCCCACCTATTCCTTGGCTCCCGTCGGCCATTGCGCTCCGTACTGTTCCACGAGTATATTGTCGTAGTAATCGGCTTTTTCAAACAAACGCCGGAGCGCCTGCATGCCCGTTTCCTCATTCAGATAACGGTCGTAAACGATGAGCGAGAGCAGGATATCCTGTTCATGGACGGCCAGGGTGAGGGCTTCATTGGCATGGTTTTCCCGCAGGAGGTACTCGTACAGCGTTTTGATGTTATCCTTGGGCAACTGGCACAGCACGGCATCGGCTGTCATCAGGCCCGACTTGTCGTGGTACGAGATATTGATTTTGGCGCTGCCCTGCAGGATTTCCCAGCAGTTGGGGCCGCTACGGCTGAGGGTCACATCGTGGTCGGTCTTGGCAATGAGCGATTCGATCGTTCTGGGCACACCAGTTGGCAGGTATTCGTCTACCAAACCGGGCAGTTGTACGCGGTTCCCGCAAAAAGAGCAGAAACTGTTGTCCACCGTTTTTTCAGATACTATGTTGGAACACGCCGAGCATCGGCAGGCATTGTTTGTATCGATTTTGTGGTAGTCGTTGAGCGAGTCGTGCAAAAAATTGACGGGTAGCGAGAACCCAATGTTGTCGCCATTTTGGATGATGAACGTATTGATCCCGATCACATCGCCGTCATTGTCCACCAACGGTCCGCCGGAGTTTCCGGGGTTGAGCGCGGCATCAATATGCAGGTAGGGGATGTTGTTCATCACTTCCCGAGCGCTGGAGATTATGCCGCTTTTGATGGAAAATTTTAACCCGAACGGGTGCCCAATAGCCGTCACCGGGTCGCGTTCGCGGATGGTTTTGCCCACACCAAGGCGCACTGCGGGCAGTTCAATGCCGTTTTTCGGGCCATCGAGAAAGGCCAGATCGTACTTGCGGTCGTAATACCGAACCGTGGCCAGTTGTTTTTTAAACTGTGCGCCTTCGACCACGACCTCGCGGTTGCCCTCTACCACATGGTGGTTTGTGACGATCAGCCCGCGGTCTTTCAGAAAAAAACCTGTCCCGGTGCTATACGGTGTGGCAATTTGGACAATGATGTCGCGGTAGGTTTCTATAAAATCGGTCATTCGCTCAACTTTTCGACCAGGAAGTGCCTTCCTTGCCGTCTTTCACGGAGATTCCCGCAGCGGCCAGGCCGTCGCGGATTTTGTCGCTGGTACCCCAGTCTTTTTGAGTGCGGGCAGTGGCTCGGATATCGAGAATCAGATCCATAAGGCCGCCCACGGTACGGTCGTCTCCGGCGGCATCACTTTCGTCTTGCAGGCCGAAAATATCAAAAATAAAAACGGAGAACACACTTTTCAGGCGTTCGATGACCCAGGGCGAGACCTCCGAAGCCGCCAATTGGTTGTTGGCCAATTTGTGTGCGTAACTGCCCAGTTCGCTCAGGCACGCCAACGCGATGGCGGTGTTGAAATCATCGTCCATACCCGCGTAAGCATCCTCGATAAGAGCGAGTATGGCACGGTCGTGGGCGCTTTCAGAGCCGTCGTAAGCGGCGGGGTCGACAGGCAGGTTTTGGAGAATTTTATTGGTCTCCATCAGTTTTCGGTAGCCCTTTTCAGCAGCCTGGAGCGCTTCGTCGGTGATGTCAAGTTGGCTGCCATAGTGTGCCTGGAGCATGTAGAACCGCAGCATCATGGGCGTGTATGCCTTGCTGATGAACGGACTATCGCCCTTGAACATCTGCTCGGGCGTAATAAAGTTGCCCTCTGATTTGCTCATTTTTTTGCCTTCGAGCAGCAACATATTGGTATGCATCCAGAATCGGGCCGGGGCGCATCCGCAAGCGCCCTGGTTTTGGGCAATTTCGTTTTCGTGGTGCGGAAACTTGAGGTCATTGCCGCCGCCGTGGATATCAAAAGTCGGGCCGAGGTACTTGGTACTCATGGCCGAGCATTCGAGGTGCCAGCCTGGAAAACCGACCGACCAGGGGCTTTTCCACACCATGATATCGCCGGGGCGGGCTTTCATCCAAATGGCGAAATCGGCGGGGTCGTCTTTTTCGTCCTGGCTCTTGAGGTTGTCGCGGCTTTCCACGAGTAGTTCGTCCAGTACACGTCCCGACAGATGGCCGTAGATGCCGGGGTTTTCCTGGTTGAATTTGCGGACGTTGAAGTACACCGAGCCGTTGCGCTCATAGCCGTAACCGCGAGCGATGATATCCTGAACCATTTCGATCTGTTCGAGGATGTGCCCTGTGGCACGCGGCTCGATGCTGGGTGGCAAGGTGTTGAACACGCGCATCATGTCGTGAAAACCAACCGTGTATTTTTGTGCCACCTCCATTGGTTCGAGCTGGGCAACGCGGGCGCCTTTTGCCATTCGGTCTTCGCCGTCGTCAGTGAGGTGGCCTACATCCGTGATGTTTCGGACGTACCGCACCCGATACCCAAGGTGGAGCAGGTAACGGTAGATGATGTCGAAACTGACGAAAGTCCGGCAATTGCCAAGGTGGACATCGTAATAAACAGTGGGGCCGCACACATACATGCCGACATGGCCATCGTGCAGAGGTTTGAAAGCTTCTTTTTTGCCGCTGAGGCTGTTGTAGAGTTTGAGGGAGCGTTCTGCGTTCATGGCTGCAAAGGTAAACAGGTTGGAAGGTTACTGGTTAGAAGGTTTTTTCCCGTCCGGAAATAAGTTTTGGTGAAGGATTTTTTCAAAGGGTACACATTTTTGTTGGCAGACAACACGCCTGGTTCTATTCGCTCAAAAAGACCTCGG
>JBJXEZ010000076.1:0-2815 GCA_046153695.1 Saprospiraceae bacterium | reverse complement strand
GGTGTCGAAAGACTGCTCATGGCTTTTCTAAAGAAAAATCACGATTGGCCTGACCAGCAAGTGGCCGACTATTTCGATGTTCCCATTGGCCAGGTAAGGGCCGCTCGGCAGATGTTGATCAGCATTTCGTAGCTAGCCGCTTCAATTTGTTGAAGGGCGCAGATCATCGCCACGCATACACTACCACTATTTCTGCAGAGCCGCCAAACACACGACCGAGTTCTTGCGTGATCGGCAGGTCAAAAGCGAAGCCAGTCTTCAGATGCCCGTCCATCAGTTGCGACTGCTCACCGAAGAATAGCCCGGCTTCGAAATGCAAAGCCACGCCTGGCTGTACTCCCAAGCCAATATTTGCGCCCGTACCTGCCCACACTAATTCGCTGACCTGAGCACGCAAGTTCAAATCTGCGTTAATCGGGCCGTTTGGTGCGTATTTAACCCAGACCGACGGCTCCACGAATGAAGTCGAATTGCCCAACCATGGCGTGCTCAGGTACCCGCCCACCACGGCAAAAATGTGCGGTGCACGCCGAACGGACACCGCCGCGCCGTCCTGCTCGAAGCGGGAAAGAAAGCCAAGTGTTTGTGGCACCGACAAGCCCGCGTACCATTTATCGGAGTATTGATAAAAAAGGCCCACACCAAAATCCGGGCGGATACTGTTCAGGTTTTCATTCGGCATATTTCCGGGGTCGGGAAAATCGATCTCGGACAAATCGGTGCGGTACTGCACTGCCCCGACGCTCATCCCGATATTCAACGCCTGAGCGGTACGATTGCCCATGTTAATTCGATATGCAAAGCGAGCATAAGCGCCTGTTTGGCCGAAAGCTCCGGTGCGGTCGTTCACGATATGCGCTCCGAACACGCTATTCTGTTCTTCAGCCACCATTTCCCAACTCAACACCTGCGTACGCGGTGATGTAGGCATGTTCCACCATTGCGTGTGCCAAGCCCCGCACAGACTCATAGTACGCTTGTTCAGCAGATAATTATTGGAAACGGCTGCTGGATTGAGCACGCCCCATTGGTCGCGGTAAAGAGAAAACAAAGGTGTTTGCTGCGCAAAAATCTGAGCGGCAAGCGTGGTAGCAAAAAACGCTATGGCTAATTTTTTCATGTCAAGATTAGATTGAGTTAGGCTGAGTTTGGATTTTACCGATCACTATCAAACAAATGGATCACACCCGTTTGAGTGCTGCCTATCAGTTGATCGCCTTCGTAAGCGTTTAGGAAAAAATAATAGGCTCCACCGGGCAGAAATTTGCCCGTGCGGTTATAGTCGCCCAGCCAAGGATTCGTGTTGTCGTAATTTTTTTCTTCAAAAATCAGGTCGCCCCAACGGTTGACAATACCGATCTCCACTCTCGTAAATCCGTTGGTGTTGCGGATTGTCAACTGACCGTTCGGCCCCGGGGCTTCCAGGACGAGTGCCTCCTGCACCGTGGGCAGGTTTAGAATCCGAATGGTAACCAAGGCTGTGTCGCACCCGAATCCGCAAACCGACCCGGGATTGCATACCACGTAACGAAACTGCACGGTGCCCCGGTAGCCGTCCTCTGCTGTGTAGCGGAATCGCCTCGTTTCCGGGATGTACTCCAGCGTGCCGGTTGCGGGCGTACCGATCTGGGTGATCACGGTGTCCTGTAACCCGGCGAGCGCATCGTTAAGTAGCACCTCCATAACGGCTACATCCTGTGCCCGTTCGAGGGTGTATGTGTCGTCAGATGCCGTGGGCTTTGTTTCCCAAAAATACACCACGGTGTCAGCGGCGGCTTGGTTACAAACGCCTAGACTTACCTGCCAAACGAATGTATTCGCGCCGGGTGCCAATTCGCGTGCCGAGGAAGGGTTTATATCCGTATTGTCTACTTTGGCGCTGCCGAGTGATACCCATTTGCCAGTGCCTTGTGTCAGGGGTTTTGCACGCAAAACGGCTACTCCTGCTACACATGAAATCGTGTCATTGCCAGCAAATGCCGCTCCAGGTGGCAGGCTTAATACTGTCAGAGGGGCACCGCCCACGGGCACGGACCGGCAGCCAGCCGAGTCACGAACCACGAAATATTGCCCGGAAAAAGCCGTCGAAGTGGCTACTAACCCAATAGACTGAGCCGTGCTCGTGAGTGTATCGTTCGTTGGTAAAATCCAGCGGTACACCACTACAGGAGCCGGATAAAGGTCGTCAACCGTCAAGTTGAACGGCGCGTTTCCGCAAACTTCTGCTGGTGCGTACAACGCGTACGCTGGCAAGGAGGTGCAGGGGCCGCTCGTGCCGCTGCTGCCTACTATTGCGGTGGCGGTGATGGAGCAGCCATTCGCGTCGCGCACAACAACGGTGTAAGTGCCCGCTGCCAAACCACTGATCTGTGTCGAGATGCCACCGTTGCTCCAAGTGAACATATATCCGGGCGTACCGCCAGTGGGAACAGCTGTCGCCGTGCCGTTGCTCTGGCCGGTCGTGGCCGGGGTCGTACTGGTGGTCAGGCCAAGTGCGGGCGGTTGTCCGACAGAGGCAGTGCCAATAGTCGTGCAATTAGAAGCGTCTGTCACTGTGACCGTATAGGTGCCGGGGGGCAGGTTATTGATCGTTTTTGAGGTAGAACCGGTACTCCAAGCGTAAATAAATGGCGATGTTCCGCCGCCAGGATTCGCGGTGGCACTACCGTTTGGCAACCCATTGCATGTTGCATTGGTTCCTGCGGTACCGGCACTGAACCCGGCGCAGGCAAAGGCATTGACCACGACAGTGGCCACCGTCGAGCAGCCCCGCGAGTCGCGCACAGTGACCGTGTATGCTCCTGGTGGCAGGTTG
>JBJXEZ010000064.1:0-23128 GCA_046153695.1 Saprospiraceae bacterium | reverse complement strand
ACTGGTTCGGGCAGGTGCCCGGAACTTCGACTTCAACAAGTTCAAGGTCAACAGGCTGGTTGCAGTTGTCGGTGGCAAACACCGCAGGACTCGGCAGAGCCGGTACCTGCTCGGAGCATTGCACGTTCACAACCGCCACCGGCAGGTTGAACAGCACAGGAGCGATAACGTCGTTGATATTGATTCGCTGAACGAAGAACGTCGAGTTGCCGCAGTCATCCTCGGCCGTCCAGCGGCGAATGATGCTGTATTGGTTCGGGCAAGTGCCCGGAACTTCAACTTCAACAAGTTCCAAGTCAACCGGAGCATTGCAGTTGTCGGTGGCAAACACCGCAGGGTTCGGCAGAGCCGGTACCTGTTCGGAGCATTGCACGTTCACCTCAGCCATCGGCAGGTTGAACAGCACAGGAGCGATAACGTCGTTAACCGTGATCGTCTGCGTGTGTACCGTGATGTTGCCGCAGTCGTCTTCAGCAGTCCACGTGCGCTTGATCTGGTATTGGTTCGGGCATGTTCCCGGAATTTCAATCTCAGATATTTCCACATCAACCGGCTTGTTGCAGTTGTCCGTGGCCGTCACGACCGCAAGGGCCGGTACCTGCTCGGAACATTCAACCGAAGCGTTGTCAGGCTTGCTGGACAGCGTCGGAGCAATCACGTCGTTAACCGTGATCGTCTGCGTGTGTACCGTGATGTTGCCGCAGTCGTCTTCGGCAGTCCATGTGCGCGTGATCTGGTATTGGTTCGGGCATGTTCCCGGAATTTCAATCTCAGATATTTCCACGTCAACAGGTTTGTTGCAGTTGTCCGTTGCAGTTACGTTGGCAAGGGCCGGTACCTGCTCGGAGCATTCAACCGATACATTGTCAGGCTTGCTGGACAGTACGGGAGCAATCACGTCGTTGATGTTGATCCGCTGAACAAACATCGTCGAGTTGCCGCAGTCATCTTCGGCCGTCCAGCGGCGAATGATGCTATATTGGTTCGGGCAGGTGCCCGGAACTTCAACTTCAACCAGTTCAAGGTCAACAGGAGCGTTGCAGTTGTCGGTGGCAAACACCGCAGGATTCGGCAGAGCCGGTACCTGTTCGGAGCATTGCACATTCACCTCTGCCTGCGGCAGGTTGTGCAGTACCGGGCGCTCATCGTCGAATACAATGATTGTTTGCACAAACACCGTTGAGTTGCCGCAATCGTCTTCTGCCGTCCAGCGACGGATGACGCGGTACTGGTTCGGGCATGTGCCCGGAACTTCCAGTTCAACAAACTCCAAGTCAACCGGAGCATTGCAGTTGTCGGTAGCAAATACCGGCGGGAACGGCGGGAACGGCACCTCTTCGGAGCATTCCACACTCACAACAGCCTGCGGCAGGTTGAACAGAACCGGAGCAATCACGTCGTTAACCGTGATCGTCTGCGTGTGTACCGTGATGTTGCCGCAGTCGTCTTCAGCCGTCCACGTGCGCTTGATCGAGTATTGGTTCGGGCAAGTGCCCGGAATTTCGATCTCGGATATTTCCACGTCAACCGGCTTGGCGCAGTTGTCGGAAGCCGTTACGACTGCCAGAGCAGGAACCTGCTCGGAGCACTCAACCGCTACATCGCCAGGCTTGCTGGACAGTACCGGAGCGAGCAAGTCGCTGACGGTGATCGTCTGCGTGTGTACCGTGATGTTGCCGCAGTCGTCTTCAGCCGTCCACGTGCGTTTGATCACGTATTGGTTCGGGCAGGTGCCCGGAACTTCAATTTCGGATATTTCCACATCAACAGGCTTGCCGCAGTTGTCCGTAGCCGTCACAGCTGTAAGGGCCGGAACCTGCTCGGAGCATTCAACCGCTACATCGCTAGGCTTGCTGGACAGTACCGGAGCGAGCAAGTCGCTGACGGTGATCGTCTGTGTGTGTACCGTGATGTTGCCGCAGTCGTCCTCAGCCGTCCAAGTACGCTTGATCACGTACTGGTTCGGGCAAGTGCCGGGAATTTCAATCTCGGATATTTCCACATCAACCGGGGCGTTGCAGTTGTCCGTAGCCGTCACCACCGTAAGGGCAGGTACCTGCTCGGAACATTCAACTGAAACGTCGCCAGGCTTGCTGGACAATACCGGAGCCACATTGTCGTGGACGGTGATCGTCTGAACAAAGGATGTCGAGTTGCCAGCAAAGTCCGTAACCGACCAGGTACGTTTGATCACATACTGGTTCGGGCAAGTACCGGGTATCTCAACTTCCGAGAAGTCGAAATCAATCGTGCCTTGGCAGTTGTCGCTTGCCGTTACTGGAGCAACAGCTGGCACCTGTTCGGAGCACTGTACGCTCACCGAGGCATCAGGCAAATTGTGCAAGGTGGGCTTCTGCGTGTCGTTGATCGTTACGATCTGCTTGTGCGAGATAGAGTTGCCGCAAGCGTCCGTTACGATCCAGATGCGCGTCAATTTGGCGGCATCATTCGGGCCGGCACCGGGCAGCAGCGTTTCGTTCATCTCGATGTCGAGCGGAGCAACGCAGTTGTCGGAAGCGGTAACAGCAGCAGTCGGTACCTGTTCGCCACACTGGACGGTTACGTCCTGAGGCAGCGCGCTGGTCCACGTCGGTTTCACATCGTCATTAACCGTGATTGTCTGGTAGTGCTCAACCGAGTTGCCGCACAAGTCGGCAGCCTGCCAGTGGCGCGTAACCACATATTGGTTCAGGCAACCACCTGGTGTGGTCGTCTCGGAGAACTCAACCAGTACATCGTCGCAGTTGTCCGTAGCCGTAACTACCGGAGCGGCAGGCACGTCTTCGGAGCAATCCACGTTCACATCGAACGGTGTAGCGCTGAGTACAGGAGCCTCATCGTCGTTCACCGTGATCACTTGCCAGTGCTCGTCCGTGTTACCGCACAAGTCGGTAGCCAACCAGCGACGGTTGATGACCACCTGGCTCGGGCAATTGCCCGGGTTGGTGAATTCAGCAAAGTCAACAAATACGACAAGGCAGTTATCTTCAGCAAGGCCAATTGGCGCTGTTTCTACATCTTCTACACACTCGTACGTACGATCAGATGGCGTGGAGCGGAGCACCGGAGCCTTATCGTCGTATACGGTGAGATACTGCCAGCGCGTGCTCTTGTTGCCGCAAAGGTCAGTTGCCTCCCAGCGGCGCTTGATGATCACCTGATTGTGGCAGGAGTCATTGTCGCGTGTTTCCAGGAAGTCAACAAAGACTACTTCGCAGTTGTCGGCAGCCAGGGTCTGTTGATCCGGGGCGCCTTCAACATCATCAAGGCACTCGTAAGTGCGATCTTTCGGGTCGAAATTAATCCACGCTGGAGGTGTTTCGTCGTGTACAATAATGGTCTGAATATGTTCGGTCGTGTTGCCGCACAAGTCGGTAGCCACCCAGCGACGGGTGAGGGTCACGTAATTCGGGCAGCTCCAGTTCGGATCTTGCGGCGTGCCGCCTTCCGTAGATTCGGAGAAGTCAACATTGACAACATCGCAGTTGTCTGCGGCCAGCGTACCAAGCGGCGCAGCCGGAACTTCGTCAATGCAATCAAACGTGAGGTCAATAGGCGTGACCAGCATCACCGGGCGAATGATATCGCTTACGGTGATCGTCTGGATGTGCTCGGTCGTGTTGCCGCACAAGTCGGAAGCAACCCAACGACGTGTGATGACCACGTTGTTCGGGCAGCTGATGTTCGGGTCGTGCGGTGCACCACCTTCAACCGACTCAGAGAAGTCAATGAATGCAACACCGCAGTTGTCGGTAGCCGAGTTAATCGGCGCAGCCGGAACTTCGTCGTAGCACTCAAACGCGAGGTCAAGCGGTGTAACGGCCAAAACAGGAAGCACGTCGTCATAGACGTTGATCGTCTGAACGAACACGGTGTTGTTGCCGCAATCGTCTTCAGCCGTCCAGGTACGCGTGATGCTGTACTGGTTTTGGCAAGCGCCAGGAATCTCCACTTCGGAGAATTCCACGTCAACCGGAATACCGCAGTTATCGGTGGCGTACACAGCCGGGTTCGGCATAGCCGGAACATCGGAAGCGCAGTCCACGTCCACCACAGCGGCGGGCAGGTTGTGCAGAATGGGAGCCTCGGTGTCAACGACAACTATCAACTGTACGAATTGCGTACCGTTGCCGCAGTCATCTTCAGCCGTCCAGCGACGTACGATGGCGTATTGGTTCGAGCAACTGCCCGGAACTTCAAGTTCTACAAATTCCAGATCAACCGGGCGACCGCAGTTGTCGGTAGCCGACACTGGCGGGAACACGGGCGGAAGCGGAACATCTTCGGAGCATTCCACGAACACGAGCGGATCGGGCGTGTTGGCCAGAACCGGAGCCTCATTGTCGAACACCGTGATGATCTGCGTGTATTGCGTGCTGTTGCCGCAGTCGTCTTCGGCAGTCCATGTACGGCGGACGCGGAAGCGGTCGTGGCAGGTGCCGGGGATGTTGACCTCAACGAAGTCAACCGTCAGCGGCTCGCCGCAGTTGTCGGTAGCCGTCACGACGGGCACAGCAGGAACGTCCTGGGCGCAGTCGAATGTAACGAAAGCAGGCGTAGGTACGCCGACCAGTTGCGGATCAATGTTGTCGTAGATGTCAATAACTTGCTGCACAGAAACCGAGTTGCCGCAAGCATCGGTAGCAACCCAGGTACGGGTTACGGTGAAGTCATCTTCGCAACCGCCAGGAGCAGTCGTCTCGGAGAAATCAACCACGACCTGGCTGCAGTTGTCCGAAACGTCGGGGTGTACAACAGCCGGAACGTCCTGAGCGCAGTCTTCTGACGTGCTCAACGGAACGTTGGTAAACTTCGGCGCTTCGCCGTCGTAGATAGTAATAGTCTGTGTGAAGGTGCTGGTGTTGCCGCAAAGGTCGGTAGCAACCCAGGTACGGAACACGTCGAAGCGGTCTTCGCAACCACCCGGAGCAACCGTCTCGGAGAAATCAACCGTAAATATGTCGCAGTTGTCAGCAACATCGGGTGCGACAACAGCGGGCACGTCTTCCGAGCAGTCGGACGAGTAGTCGCCCGGCTTGTTGGAGAAGGTCGGTGCCTCGTCGTCTTCAACCGTGATGGTCTGAACATGCTGCGTCGAATTGCCGCAGTCGTCTTCAGCCGTCCAGGTGCGAACGATGCTGTATTGATTCACACAAGCACCCGGAACTTCAACTTCCGAGAAGTCAACCGTGATCGGCTCGCCGCAGTTATCGGTAGCCGTGATGGCCGCTACAGCGGGAACGTCGGCTGCACAATCAACCGACTCATCGTCTGCGTTGGCAGTTCCGATCAGTACCGGTTTGGTCGTGTCATTGATGGTGATGACTTGGATGGAAACCGTGCGGTTGCCGCAAGCATCGGTAGCCCGCCAGCGACGAACAAGGATAAATCGGTCTTCGCAACCACCCGGTGTCACCGTCTCGGAGAAGTCAACCGTGACTTGAACGCAGTTGTCGGTGATGGTCGGAGGAACAATAGCAGGCACCATTGTGGCGCACTGACCATTGAAGTCGGGGGCAACACCGGAGATGACCGGATCAACGTTGTCTACGATCGTGATGGTCTGGGTAAACGTGGCGGTATTGCCGCAAAGGTCAGTAGCGACCCAAGTACGGAAAACCCGGAAGCGGTCTTCACAGCCGCCGTTTTGAACCACCTCGGAGAAGTCAACCGTGAAAATATCGCAGTTGTCGTCCACATGGGGAGCGTCAACGGCTGGCACGTCCTCCGAGCAGTCGAACGTAAAGTCGTTCGGCGTGTTGGAGAAGGTCGGAACATCATTATCGTTGACCGTAATGGTCTGAACGTGTTGCGTTGTGTCGCCGCACAGGTCGGTAGCGGTCCACGTGCGCACGATCACCGTCTGGTTCACGCACACGTTATTATCCACTACTTCACTGAAGTCAATATTTACCGTACCGCAGTTGTCGGTAGCGGACTGAACCGGCGGAGCAAGAACATCGGCAGCGCATTCGTAGGACACATCGGCAGGCGTTTCGGCAAGCACCGGTTTCTCGGTATCTTCCGTATAAACGTATTCGCGCGAGCAGGTCGAGGTATTGCCAGCAGCATCCCACGTCGTGTAGGTGCGGATGATGGTGCGGATACCGTCGTATGTGCAGTGGCTCAGGCCGTTGTCATAATCGCTGGACTGAACCAGCGTCACGCCGCAGTTGTCGGTGGATGTACCGCCCGTTAAATCTTCGGGGCAGCACAGCGGCTCAAGACAGGTCAGCGTAACGTCGGGCGGGCAAATCAACGTCGGGGCCTCGCAGTCTTCAACGGTTACGTTGAACTGGCAAACCACGTTGTAGCCGCTGACGGAGGTGTAGTCCCAAGCCACCAGCGTGGTGCCGATCGGGAAAACCGAGCCGGAAGCCAAACCAACGATCAGGTTGCCGTCGTGCTGGCTGTTGCAGCCGTCGTTGAACGTCGGCGTGAGGTAATCTACCTCGGCATTGCAAACATCGTCATCCGTGCAGACGATGATGTCGGCAGGGCAGGTAGCGATACCGGGCAGTTGCATGTCCAGAACCGTCACTTCAACCGAGCAAACGTCTTCGTTTGCAACCGGGTCACCGCAGTCTTTGACGCGCAGGTAAAGCGTGATCGGGGAATTGTCCACGTCGTCGCAGGTCAGGTACAGCGAACCACCGTAAAGGATGGGGCCACCAGTTGTGTACACGCGACCGATTTCCTTGGCGCAGAGGCCACAGTTGTCGGTGCTGCCAGCGTCGAGGTCGTCGAACGTGAGTTGGAGCAGGCCGTTGGGCTGCAGGTTCACGCTGAACGGAGCAACGCACATAGCCATCGGAGGCTCGATGTCGGTGATGATCACCGTGACCGTGCAGGTAGCCGTGTTGTTGCAGATGTCCGTGACCGTGTAGTAAATTTCGGTCTGACCGACGGGGAACAACGCGCAGTGGTCGTCGCCGATGAGGTCAACCATGACCGAGGGGTCATTGGTGGTAACCACGAGTTCCGGGATCGGGCACTGGCCGCTGCCTTCGCCGGAGTACGGGAACTGGCAGTTGTCGTAGTACGTCGGCGGCTCCCAGCACTTCATCTGGTAGCAGTCGCCAGCCGTGGTTTGGGCCTCGATGATCGGAGCAGACGGGCAGAAGGTAAACACCGGAGCCTCGTTGTCTTCGATTTTGATGATATAATCGCAAGGAACATCCAGGGAGTTGCCATGCTCATCGCGTACATAGTAGATGATTCTATATTCGTCGTCAATTGAACCCGGGATGCAAAGCGGGCCTTTTTCGAAATTGTAGGTGTTGGAGAATACGCCCAACACATCTACGCGGTGGTTCGGTGAGGGGGTGCCCCACTCGGGGTTGATGGTTGTCCATACACCGCCGTACTCTTTTTGAACTTCCATTTCGTAGCACACCACGTCGCAGTTGTCTGCCGGTACAGGGTGTACAACTTCAAAGGAAGTCATGCAGTCGTAACCGCCGTCGGCATCGGTGTAGATCGTGATATCAGCCGGGCAGGGAATCGTCGGCTTGATGGCATCAATCAGCGTCAGCGCTGTGGTGCAGAAACCGGACGGGTTGCCGCAAGCGTCAAAAACGCGCAGGCGGATGCCGATGACTTCCTGATTGTTCACGTTGCCAGCGCAGCTTTCCAGATTCGGAACGATATCGTCGCAGTTGAACTCTTTCGTCACCGTGTATGGGCCGTAGATCAGCTCGAGGTCATCAAGCAGTACGTCGCGGGCGAACTCATAGGTCAGGGCACCGTCGCAGTTGTCGGCGCTGTTGTCGTCGAAGTCAGTAGCGTTCACATCCACCGTGCCGTCGGCACCGAGGTAAGCCGTGTAGGGCTTGCAGTTGGCGTTCGGATCCACGTTGTCCACAACGATGATCGTATGAACCACATCAATATAGTTATTGGGCGTAGATATAATATCCACGAAACTGCAGTCTTTCACGCGGTACGTCCGGTACAATTCCAGCGCATTACCGGGGCAGCCGGTGCCGCCGTTATCGGATTGACCAAGGTATTCAACTTCAACAGTACCGGCGGGCGAGCAGCCGTCAGCCTCGTCGGTCACCACGTTCACGTTCGGAGCGGGCACCTCGTCGAGGCAGTTGTAGTTGGACGCAATCGGCGTGCTGGCAGTAGGATTGGTATTGTCCGTGATGGTAACGGTGCCAGTAACCGTGGCCGAGTTGCCGCAGTTGTCCGTAGCGATAAAGGTCACCACCGTCGAACCAGCCAAGGGAGCGCAATCGCCGAGAGCGTCGCGGACGTTGTCCGCGTTCACCGGGTCGGTCGAATAGGTAAAGGCGGTGCAGTTGTCCGTAGCCGAAGCGCCCGGGTGGGTGGACAGCCAAGCCGCTATGGAAGCGTTGATGCCACCGGCCGTGCAGTTCAGGTTGAGCGGCGTGATGGTGCCGGTCCAAACCGGATCCACTTCGTCAGCCACCGTAATATATTGTGTCACGACCTGCGAGTTGCCAGCACAGTCCGTGAGGCTGTAGTTGCGGCGGTAGATGATCGGGTCATCTGCGCAACCGGTGCCGTTCCAGATCACGGTAGTGGTGAGGTGAGCAACCGCAACCACATCGGAACAGTTGTCCGTCTCGTCCGTGATCAGGGCCGTATTGGGTGCCGGAAGGGTGTTGCAGCTGATCGTAATGTCAAAAGGTGCAGTGCCGGTGGGCGGCTGGACATCACGCAGGCGCAAGCGAGCCGAGCGAGTTGCCGAGTTGCCGCAATCGTCCGTCGCCCTCCAAGTGACGAAGATGGCGCGATAAGGCGTGTTCAATTCAGCACCAACCGCAGGCGGCGGGCACCAGTTGGGGAAACCAACAGAAACGGCGGCGAAGTTGTTGGCCACGGTGACGTTGTTGCAGTAGTCATCCACTTCACCATCGGTACCGTACGAAGCCAGCCATGCCGTTATTTTAGCAGCCATAGCCGGATCATCGCAAAGGAGTTCGAGGTTGTTCGGATTGTTCGTCCAGTCGGGATCCACATCGTCCTTCACGCGGATATTCTGGACGAGCGTCTGGCTGTTACCAGCACAGTCGGTTATCCGGTACACGCGCTGGATGATGTCAACAGCCAACGGGTTGGCCGGGCTGCCGTTGCAACCGTCCACCGTGGTGGGGTTGTCTTCCACCCACTCAATCAGAAGGTCTTCGCGCGGGGTGCAGTTGTCAGACACCTCCGGACGGATGCTTTCGATATTCGGCCCCGGCACCAAGTCGGCGCAATCATAGGAGCCAAACAGACTCGGCAGCGGATCGAGGAACGGGTTGCCAATGTTCAGGCCCGGGTCGTTGTTATCCTCAAGGATAACTTTCGCCGTTGCGAAGGACTGGTTGTCGCACTCGTCCTTTACAACGAACATAACCTGCACCTCGCGCGGTTGCGGAGAGCAGGCATCGGGCATTTGATCCCAAACAGTCGAAGCAAAAAGCGGGGTCGAGTTGGTACAACCCAGCACTGGGTCGAAGGCCACACACAAGAGGATGCCCAGACCACCAAAAGCGTTGCCGTTAATAAAGCCGCCGCCACAGTTGTCCAGTACGGCACCGCCGCCAAAGTTATTAAGCCATGCCTGAATCTGAACCTGAAGCAGGCCCACTTGGATTGCATATGCAGCTGGCCCAAAGCGGATGTCAGGACAGTTGAGTACCAGATCGGAAGGTGCAACAGTAATGTCTGGCTTCACGTTGTCCGACACCGTAATGACCTGAGTGCAGGAAGCCGTGAGGCCTACTTGATCATATACTATATAGGTGCGGGTAACGGTGAACCGGTTCGTACACGAGAAGTTGCTGAACACGTCCGAATACTCAACGCGATCAATGTTGCAGTTGTCGTCCACGTCGGCACCGCCGCCCAAAGCCTCATACTCGGCCTCGGTCATCGGGTTCGGAGGAAGGGCTGCGACGTAATCCGAAGCGCAGGTCAGCGTCTCCGGAGCCGGACACGTGATGGTCGGATTGGTGCAATCAGCGATCAAAATGCGGAAAGGCAGCGGTGCGCTGCGTCCGGTGTTCGGAAACGGTTGGTTCGTTTCTCGTGTCACCCAGACGTTGATAAAGCGCCCGATGTCGGTGCAATCCACCTCGAAATCCGGGTCGGCTGCCGTGAGCGGATTGGTCGCCAGAGCGTTTTCCCAGACTTTGACAATGGTACAACACCCACTAGATGAGTTCGTGTAGTACGCCATCTGTGTGGAGTTGATGTACCCGATCCCGTCCGAGTTCAAGCACAGGGTAACCGGTGCCGGGTTGCCAGGGGGAGGCGGCGGTACATTCGCAAAACTGATGTCGCAGTTGACACCAGCACACGGCTGGGCGTAAGCAACGTTGGCCCCTACAACAGACAAGCAGAGCAACGTCGCCAAGCGGGGAAGCACGGACATTGTTCTGCTCGAAAAAAGGGAAACCACATTGCTCATCACACGGCTAAAGCCGGGCGTGGAAGCCTCGTAGACTTTTTTCATGAGATTGATAATTTTGTTAAAAGTTATTACAGATAAAAAATCGAGAAATTCCGAATGAATATGGATTAGAAACAACTTGGTCCGGACGGTTTTTGGCACCGAAGAAGTCGTCTTACTGACAAAGTAACTTGACACCACAAAAATGGTGCCTAACAAAATTGGAAAACCTGAAGACGATATTTCATCGCCTTTCACCTTGCGAAGGTATGTGTTTCCATTTATTCCAGCTTACTGACCCCAAAAGTTTCTTTAAATTTTTTTTTCAGGTGGCGGAATGGCTGTGTTTTTGGCTGAAAACTAGCTTTTACAGGGGTAATTCTCAGCCCCAAAACACCTCCCCACGAAGACTATTTTCGCCCGGAGGTGGCAGTCACGGTACCGAAGGGCAGGTTTGGCCCTGCATCCGGTGTTGAGAGAGATGTGGAAAATTTTTTGAATTTTTTTTCGGCACTGCACAGCGTGGCCGCCCGCCGGACGTGTACGAATTTTTACAAAAGGAAAAAAGCGGTAACGGCGTGCCGAAGCCGCTCTGACTCCCCCACCCGACCCAAATCCCCAGAGGGGACTGTTCACATCACGGGCGGTGCTTTGAGCGAGCTTAGCCATTGGGGAAATTGATAATGCCGTTTCAAGTCTTGGAGATAAGGCGACTGAAATAACTTTTGAGCATCGCTTTAGAACTGGGACATTCATAAATTCAACGTACCTGTTTAGCCTGATATGCCAATGCGGTATTTTGGGTGCATCGAGCTCCGCCGGTGCAACCCCACCCCCATCCCCTCCCCCGAGAGGGAGGGGGGCTTGCCCTCAAAAAGGCAAAAAGTAGCCACAGGTACTTGGGCTTTTCAACTTGATGAGACTGTCTAGCAACACGCGATGTGCTCCCCTCCCACGATGGGGAGGGGCTGGAGGTGGGGTCGTATCGGCAAAGCGCGATTTCCCCCCATTGCTGCCAAAGTGGGCCGCAGTCTATGCGCAATTCAAAAGCCCATTTCCTGGGCTCACATAGGCATTTTCTTGAACGTTATAAAACGCTAAAGTCGAACTTAGCCCTGCATCCATCCAATGCCAACAGACACTGTTCAGCAAACGCATACCATACTTTTTTAAAAACTGTACAAATGGCTCGCCCCGTTTCTGGGAGTAAACCTAATTTCGCGCTCCAATTCAAATCGCCCACCAACCAGAAACATGAAACCCGCTAACCCACTCTCCGCATGATCGTCGTAACAGGTGCTGCCGGATTTATCGGCTCGTGTTTGGTGTACCGGCTCCATGAAGCCGGGCACCGGGATATTTTGATCGTGGACGAATTCGACCGCCCCGACAAGATGCGCAACCTCGAAGCAAAAAAATTTTGGGGACAGGTACACCGAGATGATTTTCCGCGCTGGCTGGAGCAGCGCCACGCCGACGTAGACGCGGTGTTCCACATCGGTGCCCGAACGGATACAACCGAACAGAGCGTTGCCATTTTTGACGCGCTCAACCTCAACTATTCCAAAAAGGTCTGGAGCCTGTGTACCGGTTTTCAGGTTCCGTTTTTTTACGCCAGCAGCGCAGCCACTTACGGCTTGGGCGAGCAAGGCTACACCGACGACCATGCCCGGATACCCAACCTCCACCCCCTCAACCCCTACGGCCAAAGCAAACAGGATTTCGATATGTGGCTACTGGACCAACCTGCCGCTTTCGATGGGCCGGGCGGGATGTGCGCCGGTTTCAAATTTTTCAATGTGTACGGCCCCAACGAATACCACAAAGGCCGAATGGCTTCCGTCATTTTTCATACAGCCCGCCAGATCAAGGCGACCGGGGGCATGAAACTCTTCCGTTCCCACCGACCTGATTTCCGCGACGGCGAGCAAAGCCGCGACTTTGTTTATGTAAAGGATGTGGTGGACGTGCTCTTGTTCTTTTTAGAAAAACGCCCGCCAAACGCCATCTACAACCTCGGAACCGGCTCGGCACGCACTTTCCTCGATCTGGCCACCAGCACCTTCCGCTCGATGGGTCTGGAACCCAATATTTCTTTCGTGGATACTCCCGCCGACATCCGCGACACCTATCAATATTATACGGAAGCAGACATGACCAAACTACGCAACCTGGCCGGTTACCGGGCACCGTTTTATAGTTTGGAAAACGGCATCGAGGACTACGTGAAGGGCTATTTGCGCGACGAGCAGATTTGGTAAAAAACGATACCAGACTTTCCAGGTTATAAAAACCTGGAAAGTCTACCTCCCGTCATGAAACAAACCCTCGACAAATTTTTTTACCCCCGTTCCGTCGCCGTGGTCGGTGCTACGGACAAGGCAGAAAAGATCGGCCATGCCGTGCTGCGCAACCTGCTGTCGGGTGGGTTCAAGGGTGCCGTTTACCCCGTGAACCCGAAACACAAAACCGTGCTGGGCACGAAATGCTACGCCCGACTTGCCGACTTGCCCGAAGTGCCCGATCTGGTGGTGTTCGCATTGCCTGCGGTGCTCGTCCCGCCACTTATGGCCGATTGCAAAAAAGCCCGTGCCGAATGTGCCGTGGTCCTGTCGGCGGGTTTTGTCGAGGCGGGTCCGGCGGGCATACAGTTGTTCCGCGACCTGAAGTCCGAAGCTACCGCCAATGGTGTGCGGCTCATCGGCCCCAACTGCCTTGGTCTGCTTACCCCGGCCATCGGCCTAAACGCCACGTTTGCACCTACCATGCCACCGACAGGGCGCGTCGCGTTCATTTCCCAGAGCGGGGCCATGGGGTCGGCCGTGCTGGACTGGGCCGCTGAAAAAAATGTGGGTCTCAGCCATTTCGTTTCCATTGGCAGCATGGCCGACATCGGTTTCGATCACCTGATTGACTATTTCGGCTCCGACAGCCGGACTGCCTGCATCCTGATTTACATGGAAAACCTGAACGACGCGCGGCGGTTTATGAGCGCTGCGCGTGCATTTGCCCGCACTAAGCCGATCGTGGTGCTCAAGGCCGGGGCCAGCCAGCAGGGTGCCCGCGCCGCACTGTCGCATACCGGCGCTATGGCCGGAAACGATGCCGTGTATGATGCCGCCTTCCGCCGCGCGGGCATCATCCGTGTACAAACGATCCAGCAGCTGTTCGACTGCACCCAGGCACTCGCCACCCAGCCCCTGCCCGCCGGTAACCGCCTCGCCATCGTGACCAATGCTGGCGGGCCGGCCATACTTGCCACCGATGCACTCGATCTGCGCGGCGGCACACTGGCTACACTTTCGCCCGGCACCGTGGCCGAACTCGGCAAAATACTGCCTCCTGCCTGGAGCAAAGGCAACCCCGTGGATATCCTTGGCGACGGCAACGTGGAGCAGTTCCGCGCCGCCCTGCACGCCTGCCTGTACGACCCTGGCGTGGATGCAGTGCTGGTCATCCTAACCGCGCAAAGTGTAACCGATGCCGAGGCAGTGGCCCGTGCTGTGGTGACGGAATCAAATAATGACGAGCACGGCAAACCCGTGTATGCCAGTTGGATGGGCCAGCAATCAGTGCGAAACGGACGAGCCGTGCTCGAAGCGGGCAAGGTGCCCTGGTACCCGTTCCCGGAGCGGGCTGTGGTCACGTTCATGCACAAGGTGCGCTACCGCGAAAACCTCAACCTGCTGTACGAAACCCCGCCCGATCTGCCTATCGAACTGTCCGACATCAACCGGTCGGGTGCCCGGGCGGTGGTGGATATCGTGCGCAAATCGGGCCGTGTCCATTTCGAGGAGGCTGAAGCCAAACGCCTGTTGGCGTGCTACGGCATTCCGGTGAACGCAACATACCTGGCCAAAACCGAAGACGAGGCCGCCGCTATTGCCCGCAGCCTCGGCTGTGCGGTGGCGATGAAGGTGGAGTCGCCCGATATCTGGCACAAGTCCGACGTACACGGTGTGCGACTGGGCATCGAGACCGAGTTTGGCACGCGGCAGGTGTTTCGTTTCTTGATGGAAAACGTGCGCAAAAAACGCCCCGATGCGCTCATCACCGGCGTGACCATTGAAAAAATGGTGAATACCCAGCATGAGCTGCTCATCGGTTCGGTGAAAGACCCGACGTTCGGCCCGGTGGTGGTGTTTGGCCTGGGTGGCGTGGCCACTGAAGTCTGGCAGGATCGCGCCATCGGTTTGCCCCCGCTCAACCTGGCCCTGGCTCGGCACCTGGTAGAGGGCACCCGCATCGCCCGGCTTCTGCACGGGTTTCGGCACTTGCCCGCCGTACCCGTGGAGCAGTTGCAAAATGTGCTCGTGCGGTTCGCCTACTTGCTCATGGATTTTCCCGAGATCAGCGAAATAGACATCAACCCCTTCGCCATGAGCGCCGACGGCGGCATGGCGTTGGACGCAGCAGTCACGCTCGAATCCTCGCCCAGCCTCCAGCGTGACCCATACGAACACCTCAGCATCCAGCCCTACCCCACGCAGTGGATCCGAACTGTGCAGCACAAGGATGGGCAGAAAATCCTGCTGCGCCCCATCCGCCCCGAGGACGAACCACTGGAAGCCGAATTGGTGGAAAAAACCTCACGGGAGAGCCTGTACTTTCGGTTTTTCGGCTTTACACCCGGCATAGATCACAAGATGCTTGCCCGTTTCACACAAATAGACTACGACCGGGAAATGGCCGTGGTGGCTGAAATCGAGGAAAACGGCAAACCACAAATCATCGGCGTAGTGCGCATTGTGGGCGATGCCTGGCGCGACACCTGCGAATTCGCCATTCTCGTGGCCGACCCCTGGCACGGCAAGGGCATTGGCAGCCTGCTCACCGACTACATCATCGAGATCGCCCGGGCACAGGGCTACCGAACGATCACGGCCACGTTCCTGAAAACCAACGGTGCCATGCGGCGGCTGTTCGAGCGGAAGGGGTTTGTGATTCGGAGCGGAGAGGATGGAGCGGATGGGGCGGAGATGGGGTTGTGAGTAGCAATCATTACCGTCGTTATGTACGAGGGTGTGTCTAAAAAATACACACCCTAACCATTGAAAAAAATAACTGAAAAGCCCCCGGCAGCGCATTTGCTGCCGGGGGCTGATGGTTTGTTGTGGGGTGCTATCAGCCACTCCGAACGGGTCAATGCTTAATCACCACTTTTTGGGTGACAGGCGCTTGATTTTGCCATTCACATCGGACCAGATAAACGCCTTCCGGCAGGTGATCCGTCCGAAGGGTCACAGCAACATTTTCTGCGGGACAGGTTTCCCGCATGAGGTTTTTCCCGTTCAAATCGTACAGGGTTACCTGTGCAGGTTCCGTTGATTTGGGAAAGGTGATGGTAAGTGCCTGATTGGCGGGGTTGGGGGTTGCCGAGAATGTTTCGGCTTGGGGCAGCGAATTCCGTTCTTCCGAGCCACCATTGAATCCGCCATAAGGCCCGCATTGCCCGCCGGTAGCGCAGGTGGCTTCGGCAATGTCTGCTAGGATCAGAAACCATTCTTGAGGGTCGAAACTGGTGCAAACACCTGCATACAACTGGGGAAACAAATCCAGTGTAACTGTATATCGCGTGGCATTGGCCATGCCTATGGAGCCATTAAATAGTGCCGGGCAAGCGCCTGTATAGGTACGCCAGTCGTTCCCTGTCAGAAATTGTTGCGCACCAGTCGATGTAACCAGATCGTAGAACAGCCCGGCTGTGGGGTGAGCATTAAAGGTGTTGCGCCCAATGAAAGCGCCATTGAGTTGGCCGGTGATGTACAACCCTTCGTTGGAATTGCTGAGCTGGTTGCAGCACACATTTACAGCGCCAGGATTGTTGAGAAGTTCCAATCCACGGTTTGCATGCAATCCGCCCGATAAGCCAAGTTGGTTGCCTTGGATACTCATATTATTCGAAACAGCACTTGCCCGAATATGGTACAGCATGTTTGCATTTCCCGTGACGATGTTGTTGTTCACCGTAGTACTACTCCCGATAGAAGTTAGCGAAATACCGCCAACAGCCGCTGATCCAGATTGGTTGACCACATTGGTATTTATATTGAATGTGGCGCTGTTAATAGTGATTGCTTCAATTCCATTCACTCCAGCAACCCCTGGGATTTGTACCGGGTTGTTTCCAGTGATAGAACACACACCGCCAGAAATACTGCCTACAATAATACTGCTCATCGATGAATTTCCACCGGTAAAGACCCCGTTTCCAGTAATCTGTATATTGGCGTTATTATGGCTGTGTACCCTGATTGCATGGCGTGTTGTATTAGTAAATTCATTACCCGTTATAGAAAGCGCATTTGTTGTTGTAAAAAAATTAACGCCGTTTCTACAATCAATAAAATTCGCTCCGGCTACCGCAATATTAGATGCTAACAATGCATCTATGCCATAGGTTTGCTTCAAAAAATCGCCGCCGGTAATATTTATTACATTAGAAGACGGGGCACAGTAAATTCCAGTCATATTTGCTATATTATTTCTACGATAGGTATTATTTAATATATTGACATTTCGTGCTCCGGCGATATGTATACCAATATTGCAGTCGTAAAACAAATTGTCTCTGACCAGATGCTGAGCAGGAATTTGGTTGTTGATTATTTTCAATCCATTACTGCAAAAATAAAATCCTGAGTTTAGAATAGTGAAAATCGCGTTTGGCAAAATGTCAACACCCGTAATAGCCTGGTTGACTGCGCAACTGTCCATTTGTAGTTCGCCCGAACCGGATATTACAATCCTGTTCCATTTTATGTTGGGTAGGCAATTTGTGTACACACTATTTCTGGTCACAAATTTGCCCAATGACAGAACTGTAATCGAAGCCGACTGGCCCATTCTCGACGAGGTCGTTCTGACGTCCAAGATGCTGTTAGCTTCTACACGAACCTCCGCGTTAGCATCAAACAACAAATTTGAGTTGTCTACTTCCCAGGTCTGTGCATTGTCTATCCTGAACTGGCCGCTGATTCTTACACATTGATTATCAATGTTATTAAACCCTGGAAAATTAATTATGGCATCCGTCAGGGTAGGGATGCTTACATTACTTCCCACAATAATCGGGCTTCCTTCAGGACAGCTACATTGGGCCCATGCGCTGGAATTATTCAGGAAAATAATGCTAAAGAACATGAGCATAAACCGGGCTGGGGTCATGTTCAATCGTCTGGTGCTCATTGCCCCAGTGCTTTGAAAAAAATTCAACTGTTTCATAAAAAAGTAGATTGTGTATCTGGCAATACGCCAAATGGAGTGAAGAAATACAGACCGTATTTATCTTGATCTGCAGAGCAAAAGTCTCCTCCCTTTCAAGTCAAAAAAAGAACACAATTTCAACGGATTACTGCCCCAAACAACACCTCGTTCTGGCAGTACCACCCCAAAACGGGGTGTTATTAAGCCGATTTACAGCAGAAATGGCTTGATAAAATGGAACAATATTTAGTAAATTTTCCACGGCCAAGGCCCTCGACATCGCTTTCAAACCTGTAAATACCCGTACTGCCCGGTACAAATACCCGAATGCATATACCCGAATGAAAAATAAAAATACACTTGCCTGGCCCGCCAGCAGACATCGACAACAGCCTACCCGCCGAACGTTCCGGATTTTCCGGTGCGTTTGGGTTTTTAGGGCTCACGGTTTGGGATACGTGCTGGTGTTTGCTGTCAAGTAACTGCCCGGCTCTACAGCTCACCCATCCCAACCGGTAGTTCACGCATTTTCCACCGGCATTTTGTAAAAAAACAACTACGCCGCAACGGGCATGACCTACTTTTGCGCTCAAAATCTGTGTATGCGAACGCTCTGCCTTGCGGCTACGATACTTACTCTTTTCGGCCAATGCAAACAACCTAAATATGCCGCCGACAACCTGCCGGACGAGTACCTCCGATTTGGAAACGGCGGCGGATTCACCGGCCTGGAAACAACATACACCCTGCTCGAAAACGGGCAGTTGTTCAAGTCTACCTCCTCCGCCCCGCAGCTCGTGGAGCAAAAAACCTGCAACCGCAAACAGGCCGACCGGCTCATCGAATCCGCAGAAGACCTCGGGCTACTGAAATTGGACTTCACGCACCCCGGCAACATCTACCAGTTCGTGGAGCTCCGCGACGATGGTCAAACCCGCCGCGTCACCTGGGGCGACCCGGCCCACCCCGTTGACGAAAAAATACGAGCGCTGTACGAGCAGATTGTTCAACTCACCGCAAACAAGTAAACACAGCTATGCACAATATGAACCGTACTCTTGCACTGCTCCTGCTTGGAGCGTCCATTGTTTTCGCTTGCCAACAAACCCCGAAACAACCCGAAACCGCCGCCACGTCCGATGACCGCGTGGTGCTCGACACCTTCGCCGACCTGCAAATCCTGCGCTACGAGCTACCAGGATGGGACGATCTCAACCTGCGGCAAAAAACCTTTATTTACTACCTCAGCGAGGCCACATTGGCAGGCCGCGACATCATCTATGATCAGCACTGCAAGTACAATCTGGCTGTGCGCAAAACGCTGGAGGCTGTTTTTGAAACCTACAAAGGCGACCGCAACTCGGCAGACTGGAAAGCCTTCGAGTTGTACGCCAAGCGCGTATGGTTTAGCAGCGGTATCCACCACCACTACAACGAGGACAAGATGCTGCCCGGTTTTTCCAAAGATTACTTTGCCACACTGGTCAACGGCTGCGATGCCGCCGCACTGCCATTGGCTGAAGGGGAGAACGCCGCTGCGCTGTTGGCCACACTGGCACCGGTTGTTTTCGACCCTGCTTTTTTGGGCAAACGAGCCAGCAAGGACGAGGGCGTGGATGTGATAACCGCCTCTGCTGTAAATTTTTATGAAAATATCACCGCCGCCGAGGTGGACAATTTTTACCAGCAAAAACTGAAAACCGCTGGCAAAAATCCGCCTATGGTTGGCCTCAACTCCAAACTCGTGGGCAACAAGGGCGGGCAGCCCAAAGAGATTGTATGGCGTGCCGGCGCTGGCAACATGTACGGTGCCGCTATTGACAAAATCGTCGCTAATCTGGAAAAAGCCATCCCGTTCGCCGAGAATGACCAGCAGAAAAAAGCCATCGGACTACTCGTTGAATACTACAAATCCGGCGACTTGAAAAAGTTTGATGAATACAACATCGCCTGGGTGCAGGACACTGCCAGTACGATCGATTTCATCAACGGTTTCATTGAAGTGTACCACGACCCAAAGGGCTACAAGGGCGACTGGGAAGCGTGCGTGCAGTACAACGACCCGGAGGCTACCAAGAAAATGGCCATCGTGAGCAAAAACGCCCAATATTTCGAGGACAACAGTACCATTCCCGCCGCCTACAAAAGGGATACCGTGAAAGGCGTTTCATACCGCGTTATCAACGTGGCTATGGAGGGTGGCGACTGCGCCCCAGCCACACCCATTGGTATCAACCTGCCCAATTCCAACTGGATCCGAACGGACTATGGCTCCAAATCCATCAGCCTGAACAACATCGAAAACGCCTATGGCAAGGCTGGCGGCGCAGCAGCCTTGGCTGAGTTCGCCAATGATGCCGAAGAAGCCGATCTGGGCCAAAAATACGCCGAGGCCTGCGGCAAAATGCATACCGCCTTGCACGAGGTAATTGGCCACGCCAGCGGAAAGATGAAAGCAGGCGTGCCCGAACCAAACGTTACGCTCAAACAATACGCCAGCACCCTTGAGGAGGGTCGTGCCGATCTCGTGGCCTTGTATTACATGCCCGATCCCAAACTCGTGGAATGGGGCCTGCTGCCCGATGCCAATACCTACAAAGCCGAGTACGACAACTATCTCCGCAACGGCCTGATCCAGCAATTGCGCCGCATATCGCCCGGCGACGACATCGAGGAAGACCACATGCGCAACCGCTTGCTCGTATCCGCATGGGTATTGGAAAAGGGCAAGGCCTCCAATGCCGTGGTCAAGGAAGTACGCAATGGCAAAACCTACATTGATATTCGTGATTACGCCAAGTTGCGCGAACTGTTCGGCCAGCTCCTGTCCGAAATCCAACGTATCAAGTCCGAAGGCGACTTTGCCGCAGCGCGCGCGCTGGTGGAAGGTTACGGCGTGAAAGTGGCCCCCGAGCTCGTGCGGGAGGTGAAGGCCCGCTACGCCGCCTTACCCACCAAAGCCTACTCTGGATTTGTGCAACCGCGCCTCGTAGCGATGACCGATGCCTCCGGCAAAATCACCGACGTGAAAGCGGAAGTCGAACTGGATTTCGTGAAACAAATGCTGCGCTACGGCAAGGAGTATGGGTTTTTGCCGGTGAAAAACTGAACCCGGGTTTTCACATCAGGGAAAACTACGCAGCAAGAAGTGTCACAGAGCCTCTCAGCGTTTGGGAGCCTCTGTGGCATTTTTTGTACCATGGGATAGCCGTTTTAGCCACTCCAGATAACCCATTACGGACAACACCAAAAAGACCAGGTACTGGAACGAGGTGAATGCCAGCCCTTTGACAAAGTAGAGCGGAATGGCTGCTGTATTGGTCAAGGCCCACCAAATCCAACTCTCTAACTTTTTTCGGGCCATAAGTAGCATGCCGGTATATGCAGTAGCCGAGGCAAAGGCATCGGCTAGAGGAACAGTGCTGTCGGTCCAGCGGCTTAATGCCATGTACAACAGGAACCAGCAAAGCACAAAAAAACCTGTAGCCACAAGCCACTCGGGAAGCGAGCTGGATGTGATGCGGAGCGGAGCGTGGTCGGCGCCTTTTCGGGTCCACATGAACCAACCGATCAAACTCATTGCGGTGTAGTACAAATTGACCCCCGCCTCGGCATACAGGCCCGCAACCATACTTAAATAAATGAAAATGATGGTATTGACTAACCCTGTTGGGTAAACCAAGATGTTTTCTTTACGGGAAAAAACCACACTGGCTATGCCAAAGGCAACGGCAATAAACTCCAGCCAGGTAGTAGCGAGCAGGCCATTTACCAATTGGAGCCAAATGTCGTGCAGTGTCATGGTTCAAAACGTTCATGGAAAAGTGCCAACTTGTGCGTCATAGGAACGCGGACCAAATAACGTACTACTTCGGGTTATTATCGTCGAAAACAGCAAAGCCTTCCGCTGCTGGTCAGCAACGGAAGGCTTTGGCAAGATGCAATTCCCTGAAGGGTCACTGCGGAATCGTGCTGCCGCAACTCGAATTCCACGGGAAAACCTGGTCAAAAGGCTTCGTACCGCCTTTACCACCCTCGACTCGAACCATTTCGTCAGGGCGCAAGACGTTTACAGTTTCCTGAATAGCTTCAAGTTGGCTCTTGCCATTATCGGGCTGCTCCTTCGGGGCAGGCTCGTTTGTTTTTTTTGAACGAAATGTGAACATAGGCCTTAAACTATACCTTTTACAAAGGCCAAAGGTATGGGCTTTTCTCTAAACGTCAAGGATACGGTCGGTTTTTTGTATAACAGGCGGCAAAATCAAGTTGATCGGCGGGAATGCGGGGGACTTTGTGCATGCGTCACTTTGGGAACCAACGGATTGTGTACCGTTTTTGGTAGAATGAACACACCTCAATATCCTTGCCATAAACAATCCCTTCTCTACACTGTTTCAGTTTTTTTTGTTAAAAAATGGCGATCTACTCAATCCGCGACCTGGAAAAGCTCACTGGGATCAAAGCCCATACCATCCGGATATGGGAACAGCGCTATGGGTTGGTGGCTCCCTCCCGTACGGATACGAATATTCGGTTTTACTCGGACGAAAACCTTCGGCATCTGTTCAATGTGGCCTTGCTGAACCGATACGGCTACAAAATCAGCAAACTGGCCAAAATGCAACCAGAGGAAGTTGCCACCAAAGTAGCCGATTTTGCTCAAAATAATAACAGCCCAAACGCCCAGGTAGAAGCCCTCACCTTGGCTATGCTTGACTTTGACGAAGCTGCTTTCGACCGCATTTTTGCGGCCTACTTTTGGGAAAACGGTTTCGAGCAGACCCTTATTCAATTGATCTACCCGTTTTTAGACAGGTTGACAGCCCTTTGGATGGCGCATAATGTGAGCCGTGCGCATGAGAAGTTTATCACCAACCTGATAAAGCGCAAGATGATGGTGGCGATAGACAAGGAATCTGCTCCATCCAACGATGCATCAGGTGTCAAAAAACTGTTGCTGTATTTGCCCGACAGCGAAGGCCAGGAGCTGACCTTATTGTTTTTGCATTACCTGCTTAAAGTCCGCCACCACAATGTTATTTACCTGGGCGCGGGTATCTCTTTGGACGACCTGCGCGATGCCGCCGAGTCCTTTAAACCCGACTACGTTTTTACAATCTTGCACACCTCTTTGCACAAGCAACCCGTCCAGGCTTACATTGATTCTGCTGCCCAAATTGCGGCCCCTGCTCAGATATTGCTCACAGGTGCGCAGGTTTTTGCCAATCCGTTAAAATTGCCGCCAAATGCGCACCGTCTTAGCGGCATGTCGGACACACTTCAATTTTTAGACACGCTTTAAGTTCGACTTTAGAGCGTGATTAAATTTCGGTCGCCGGGCTGCAAGCGGCAAATTTTGTTTCAGACAAGGCAAAATTTGCAGTCGTAGCCGGGTGCCTACGGCGAAAATTTTAACGCAGTATGAAGCAAAATTTGCCGCTTGTAGCCCGGCGACTAAATTTTAAACACGCTCTTAGTGTATCGCCAACCGTTTCTCTGCTACTCCCCCTTCCG
>JBJXEZ010000040.1:0-3073 GCA_046153695.1 Saprospiraceae bacterium | reverse complement strand
GGGTAGTACACGTCCTGCAAAGCGTTTTTGAACAGCAGCGGCGTGGCGGTATTGTTGATGTCCTGAGAAGTGAGGCCGAAGTGGACAAACTCGCGCAGGGAGCCGAGCGTGAGCGCGTCAAATTTTTCTTTCAGAAAATACTCCACCGCCTTCACGTCGTGGTTGGTGGTGCGCTCTATGCCCTTGATCTGCTCGGCATCAGCGAGGCTGAACCGCTCGAAGATGGCGTTCAGGTCATCGATTTTGTCGTCGTCGAAAGCAGCCAACTGCGGCAGCCCGTACTGGCACAGCGCGATAAAGTATTGAATTTCAACAAAAACACGGTAACGGATGAGGGCGTACTCGCTGAAATACGGGTTCAGTTCGCGGGTCTTGTCGGCGTAGCGGCCGTCGATGGGAGAGATGGATAGAAGCATGGCGGTGGGTATTGCGTCAGCCGCGAAAGTCGGCTTTTTTAAAGAAACCGGGACAGCCGGGTATTTTGGGCTTCTACCTTTGCCGCTCATTTTTTTCAAACACTGCACATGAGAAACATCGCTCTGCTCCTACTACTCGCGCTCTGCGTCGCTGCTTGCGGCCACCGCCACAACCACATTCAACCTGTATCAAACGCTACCGCTTTTGCCTGTCCGATGGACTGCGAAAAAGGTAAAACTTACCCGCAAGCAGGCTCTTGCCCGGTGTGCAAAATGGATTTGGAGGGCGTTGCAACACCTGCGTCTGCCGCTGCCTCACAAGATTCGGTACCTCCAACTCCTGCAAAAATATTGGAGCAGGAAACCATGCGCATCCACGATGAGGCGATGGCTGAAATGGCCGAGATGAACCGGGTTCACCGCGATATGAAAGAATTTATGACACGGGCCAAAATGACTCAAGAGGGCCTGAAAAAGTGGCGACAAGCACTCGCCGACATCGAAAAAGCCGAGGAGGGCATGATGAACTGGATGGCTGCTTACAAAGACCCTGCTGGGCAGCCAGAGGCCGATGCGCTGAAATATTTGCGGGAGCAAAAAGACAAGATTGCCAAAAATCAGGCGGACATCCGGGCGACGACGGCAGAAGGGAAGAGGCTTCTCGGTAAGTGACGTGAGCAAAAATTTTCCACCTAAGCCACCGCGTACTCCGTAAACTGTCGAATGTAAGGGGAGTGAAAGCCCAAAACGATGTCCTCCTTTGGGACACCTTTCAGTTCGAGGTCACCGACAATATCGTAGTCGGAGATGTTGCGTTGAACCCAAATTTTGCCGTCTTTGATGTCGAAGTGAAACACGACGACGAAAGTTTGCTGCTCGCCCCGCCAGCCCATGTGCAACACTTGGTAGTGATGACCTGTGGTATCGAACAACAATTGCAGATTGACATCAGTAGGTTGTGGATGCCCGCTACGGTCGGTGGCATACTCTTGCAGCACCTCTCGAAGAATTTTACCGTATTGCGTTATTTTATCCATTGCACGATGGTGTTGTCTTGCGGATTGAAAACGATGAGTTTGGCTTCTTCTTCTCGAATACGTTTCTGAATAAACTGCCCTTGGAACAGTTCGTGGTTGAAAGCATTGGTAGGTACAGCCAGAAATACGATGCGCTCTGGGTCGGTATCAGCCAGTGCGCTTTTATAGTCCAAATACTGCCCCATCGCTTCATGGAATGCGGAGATGAAGGATTTGGCAACGAAACTCTTGATTTCAACAGCGATTTTCTCGCCTTCGCGTTCGGCAGTGAACACGCTCTCGGCAGCGAGGTCAACTTCCATGTAGGCCGTTTTGGAGATGTTTATCCGCAGCGGATCGGAGGTGATTTTCCATCCGTCTTTGAGAAGGGCGGCTCGCACGTTGTTGTGAAAAATGTCTTTCGCCATGATGGGTGCAAATTTAGGAATAATGGGCGGTTATGCAGCAAGGTGGTTGTGGCAAGGGGCCTAAAACACAGAAGGCACACCGAACGGTGTGCCTTCTGCTACAAACAAAACCAACTAAAAAACCTGCTTTCTTGCGTGATGCAAATTCGTTTCAACCCTTGCGGCGAAAAGAACAACACAAAAACGGAGGTCGCTGCGCAAACGCTGCTTTGGCCTGAAAAAATTATTGACGCACCAACTGTTTTACCTCAAACACTTTGGATGACTGCTGAGGGTCAATGATTTGCACCACATATACCCCAGCTGGCAGACCGCTTGCCGAGACCGTGCCGCCGTTTGGCACCTGAGCGGCGAGCAGCACAGTGCGCCCCATCAGGTCGTACACCCGCACATCGGCTGCCTGCACGGATTCGGGCAAAGTCAAGCGGAAGGCATCGCCCGTGAGCGGATTGGGCAGCACTTGCCAGGGTTCGTTGGAGAACTGCGCCGGGTCATCGGTACCCACCGTTTGGCAAGCCAGTTTTTCCAGCAGCGTGGTGGTTTGCACCCAAAAAGCGGCCAACTGCGGCGCGTACTGCGCTTGGTCGTAGATGTTGGTGTGGCCGCCGCCGGTCACGGTGGTCAGGTAAGTTTCCAAGCCGACAGACTGTGCTTGGGGGTGCAGCAAGCCAGTGCCTTCGAGGTAGGCGATGTTGGCAGCCAGCCCTTTGAGGTAGGGCACAGTACCATCGGCAGTGCCGTGTATGCTGGTCAGCGGCTGCTCGGTCGGGTCTATCCAAATGCGGCGGTAGAGGCCACCCGACATATTCACAACGGCTTTTGATTTGGAAGAGTGGGTCTTGTTGGCCGCGCTGCCGCTGATGCCTTCCAGCCCACCATTGGGCGGGAGCAGGTCGGCGAGGAAGGCGGGCATCGGGTCTTGGTTGTCCAAATAGGCAGCGTGCAGGGCGGTGACGGCTCCTGCCGAATACCCTCCGATGAAGATGTTGAGCGTGTCAGCCCGAAATTGGTTGACTGTGGCCGCGTCGTCGCGGAAGTGGCGCACAGCCGCTTTCATGTCGCCGACGGCTTTTATCGCAGTGTTGAAAATTTGGATGGAATCGGGGAAGCCGAGCGTGAAGAACGGGAAGAGCCGGTACTGGATGGAGACTGCGACGTAGCCCTTTTTGGCCAGCAAGGTGCAGTAGGCGCTCATGTCGGTTTTGTCGCCAAA
>JBJXEZ010000035.1:0-30505 GCA_046153695.1 Saprospiraceae bacterium | reverse complement strand
ATTGGCGACGCGTTCGACGGTTTCTCTGACTGGATCGTCGCGCTGTCGCTTTGTCGGGCGATGCCTCCCCACCCGGTTTGGCCGTTGGTGTTTTCAAGGGAAAAAGGCACACTGCCCGTTTGGTCGCTCAGGGCATTGGCTACCAGCGTAAAGCGTTCGGACAGGTTGTTTCGGTCAATATTGGACACCAAAGGCTGCATGTTGTCGGGCGCTGGCTCGAATGCAACGCATTGGTTTTGGCTGTTTTGCGCCAGCCAAAGCAGAGAAAAATACCCGTAGTTGGCTCCTGCATCCACCAGCATACTGCCCGATATACCCAGCCGGGCGATGTGGCGGCTCAGCGCGAGTTCGTAAAATCCGTTCAGCCGGATCGAATCGTGGCCAACGTCTCCGGGCTGGAGCCGCATCACGAGGCCCGGCGCAAAGGCCAGTTCGATATCCTGCCCGGCTCGCGGCTGCCGGTCAAAATACGGGCGGAGCCTGTAACTGATTTTTTCGCGTAGCCAGTACGGGTAGATGTAGTGTGTCACACACAAAAAGTAAAAAAGAACCAAAAAGTAGCAACAACAATGATTGCAGCAATACCTGATCCAAATATTATTTTTGAATGAATAGACACTTTGCCATTTTTAGTAAGCAGAAGGCCTTTCTCTAACAGGAAGTAATGAAACAAAATTGCAGATGCGGGTAAAAGTATGTAAAATATACTTTGCATTAAAATATTGTCAGATAACGAAGATTTTCTTAAAGCGTATCCCACTATTAGTAGTACAGGCTTCATGAATTATAGTTTTTACGATTTTTGATCACACTTCACACAACTCGCTTTCCCCGACTCTTTCGAATCCGCACCGCCACTACTTTGTACTCCGGACAAAGCGCCTCAGAGTCGGCTTCGTCGGAGGTGACTACATTGAGCGTCATTTCCGGGAAGTGGAACGTGGTGCTGAGCACACCGGGCCGCACCTCGTCGGACACCCGGGCTTTCACATCCACCTTGCCACGTACGGATTCCACGCACACCATGTCGCCGTCAGCAATGAAATGCGCGGCCGCATCGTCGGGGTGGATAAGCAGCACGTCCTCGGTGAGGATTTCGGCGTTGCGCGTGCGGCGGGTCATGGTGCCGCAGTTATAGTGCTCTAGTTCGCGGTTGGTGGTCAGAATCAGCGGGTAGTCCTTGCCGTTTATCTGCGTTTCGTTGGATTCGCGGTAGTCCGCAAACTGGAACGACCCGAGGCCGCGCTTGAACGAGTCAATATGCAGGATTTCGGTGTCGGAGCCGTCGGGCTTCACGGGCCACTGCTTGCCGTTTTCGCCCAGTTCATTCCATTTTACGCCGGCGAAGAAGGGCACAATTTGAGCGATTTCTTTCAGAAGTATTTCCGGGTCATAATCGGTCTGGGCATAGCCCATGCGGTTCATAATGTCCACCACGATTTGCCCGTCGGATTTGGTGCCGGGGAGGGGCTCCACCACTTTATTAACACGCTGAATGCGGCGCTCACCGTTGGTGAACGTGCCGCTTTTTTCCAAAAACGACGCACCGGGCAGCACCACGTTAGCGTATTTGCAGGTTTCGCTGAAGAAAATTTCCTGCACGACGAGCAGGTCGAGTTTTTCCAAAGCAGCCACGACCTTGTTTGTGTTCGGGTCGGTTTGAACCAGGTCTTCGCCCATAACCCACATGGCCTTGAGCCGGTTATCGAGTGCGGCCTCGTACATCTGCGGGATTTTGTAGCCGACGTGCAAGGGCAGTTTGGCGTGGTAAAATTCCTCGTACATGTTGTGGAACTCCGGTTTTGTCACGTCGTAGTAACCGGCGCCCTGGTGGGGCTGGCAACCCATGTCAGCGGCGCCCTGCACGTTGTTTTGCCCGCGCAGCGGGTTCACGCCCACGCCGCGCCGGCCGATGTTGCCGGTCACCATAGCGAGGTCGGCAATGAGCATGACTGTCAGCGTGCCCTGCGAGTGCTCGGTGACACCGAGGCCGTGGAACGACATGGCGCCTTCCGCCGAGGCATACGTGCGGGCGGCGGCGCGCACCTGTTCGCGGGGTACACCGCAGGTTTGTTCGAGTTTGTCTATATCGAGTCCGAGTATTTGTTGGCGGAAACCCTCGTAGCCTTCCGTGCGGGAGGCGATGAAAGTGGTGTCTTCTAATCCTTCGGACAAAATGTAATACAGCATCATCTGCAAGAGCGGCACGTTGGTGCCGGGCCGAAGTTGCAGGTGGTGGGTGGCATATTTGGCCATTTCGATGCGGCGCGGGTCAATGACGATACTGGGGATGCCCTTCATTTGCACCTGCTTGAGTTTGGCGCCGGTGACGGGGTGTGCGTCGGTTGGGTTGGCCCCGATGACCATGATGCACTTGGTGTATTTCAGGTCTTCGATGGAGTTGGTGGCGGCGCCGGTGCCAAAGGTGCGTTGCATGCCGAGTGCAGTGGGCGAGTGGCAAACCCGTGCGCAACTGTCAATATTGTTGGTGCCGATGACCGCGCGGATGAACTTCTGCATCAGGTAGTTTTCCTCGTTGGTGCAGCGCGCCGAGGAAATACCGGCGATGAAATCCGGGCCGTGCTGGGCCTTGATTGTCGTGAGTTTTTCGGCAATGAAGTCATAGGCCTCTTCCCAGGTAGCGGGCACGAGTTCGCCGTTGCGGCGGATGAGCGGGGTGCGGATGCGGTCGGGGTGGTCATAAAACGAAAAGGCGAAACGGCCTTTCAGGCAGGTGTGGCCCTGGTTGACCTCGGCATCGTAGGGTGCCTGGATGGATTTCACTTTGTCGGCATCCACGGCCACTTCGAGGTTGCAGCCCACGCCGCAGTACGTGCATACGGTGCGCACCTTTTCTGCAGTGGCTACGGCTTTGGACTCGAAAATATCGGAAATAGCCGAAGTCGGGCAGGCTTGTGCGCAGGCGCCGCAGCTCACGCATTCGGACTCGAAGAAACTCGTGTTCAGCCCTTTGACGATGTGGCTGTCGAACCCGCGGCCGGCCATGCTGAGGACGAACTGGCCCTGCACCTCGTCGCAGGCGCGTACGCAGCGCGAACAGTTGATGCACTTCGACAGGTCGGAGGTCATGTACGGGTGGCTGAGGTCCTTTTGCCGGTCGAGGTGGTTTTTGCCAGCGGGGTAGCGCACCTTGCGGATGCCGACCTGGGCGGCCACGTCCTGTAGTTCGCAGTTGCCGTTTACCTCGCAGGTAAGGCAGTCAAGCGGGTGGTCGGTGAGCACCAGTTCGACAATATTCTTGCGCAGTTTCTGGATACGGGGCGAGTCCGGAAAAATGTGGTAGTTCTCCTGCATTGGCGTGTGGCAGGAAGCCATTGCCTTGGCCGGGCCGTCGGGGGAGAAGGCTACGTCCACGCTGCATACCCGGCAGGCGCCGTACGGGTCGAGGTTGGGCGCGTCGCAGAGGGTGGGCACGCTGTCTTTCCCGGTGTGGCGGCGCAGGAAGGACAGGATGGTTTCGCCGTCGCGGATGTCGTGGGGTTTGTTGTTGATGTAGGCAAATTTTCCGGAACCCATAATGGTGGTATTGATTCGATTAGTTCGATTGATACGATTGGTTCTATTGGGGCGTATTTTTTGTCATTCTGAAGGAATCAGTTCGATCTACATGGGGCGGTGGTGGTGTGTTTCGGTCGGAGACCCTCACAAGCATATCGCGTTTTGGATTAAGATGCAGAAGGCTTTTGGCTAGGGGTTATTCACTCGAAACAATATGACGAATAATTTTGGTCACTTCTTCTGATCTGTCATAAACCATAAAATGACTACCTCCTTTGATCAAAAAGGTTGTATCGTTTTTCCACAACCTTACGATTCTGTCGCGATTTCCAATGATATTGTACAATACTACGTCTTTGTTCAATAGGCCGTTGGTAGTAGCAATCTGTTGGAGCGACCATTTCATCAACCTATAATCGGTTATTTTCAACATTTCTTTTAAAACCGACTTGCTGTCAGAAGTACCTGAGTTCAGCATATTGGCAACCAATTCGTCAACCCAAGGTACTCTGATTGGCAGAAACAACTTTTGTAAACCTGCATATAAGGCTTGTCTAAAAGGAAACCTCAGATCGTTTTTGTCACGGAAACTGGAAATGAGAATGACGTTCCGTTGCCTGGTAATTTTTGAAATTTTCTGAGCCAGTAGCCCTCCAAAAGAAAGCCCAACTACAATGTCGTTGTCTTTTATTTTATAACCATCAATTAAACGTAAAGCATATGATTCTAAATCTTCCTTTTTATCACAAGGAATCCATTTGATCATTACTTTTTCAAAATCTACATTTCCAATCTTTGAAAAGGCGAGCACCTTATCCCCTAACTTATCTGGCATAAATCAGTTTCTTTTCCCGATCAATAATTGGCCTAAGGTATTTGGAAACACCCTTCGACGATACCAAATCCACTTTTTTGTGCAGCAAATCTTCTAGTTCGAATTGCATTTGTACGAAAAGCAACCCAATTCGCTGGCTGTAATCCAATTCTACCAGAATATCAATATCGCTGCTCTCTCCGGCTTCGCCCCGGACATAGGAACCAAACAGATACGCCTTGTTCACCGGCTTGTCTGCCAGATACATTTTTATCACTTCAAGGCTTAATTGGTCGAGTTGCATGATTTAAGGCTATGTAAAATACGGTTTTAATTCAGGTTCAAAATACTTCAACGCATTCTTCACCGGCAGCGGCAACCCTCCGCCCAGCGCACAAAGTGACCCGATTTCGAGGGTTTCCACGAGGTCGTCGAACAGGACCCGGTCAATGCGATAGTTGGAGTTTTGGGCTTTGTGCAGCATTTCCGCACCGCGGGTGGAACCGATGCGGCAGGGGAAACACTTGCCGCAGCTCTCGTGGGCGGTAAACTCAAACAAGTGCTCGATGTACTGGATCAGTGGATAATCTTCGGGGATGCAAACCACGGAGGCGTGGCCGAGCAGGAAACCGTTTTGGGCGAAGGACTCGAAGTCCACCGTGAGCTCGTCAATTTTGTGTGCCGGTACTAATCCGCCTAGCGGGCCGCCGATGTGCATGGCTTTCACCGGGTGCCGGAAGCCGCCGCCGAGTTCGTGCACGACCGTTGCCAGCGGCGTACCCATGTCCACCTCGTACATGCCGGGCTGGTTGAAATGGCCGTCGAGGCACACGAGTTTGGTGCCGGTGGAGCGCCCGCGGCCGATGGCGGCGTAGGCTGCGCCACCACCGTTCTGCAGGATGAACGGGATGCAGGCCAGCGTCTCCACATTGTTCACCACAGTAGGCTGGTTGAACAAACCTTTCTGGGTCGGGTAGGGCGGGCGCACCCGCACTTCCGGGCGCTGGCCTTCGATGGATGACAGCAGGGCAGTTTCTTCGCCGCAGATGTATGCGCCCTGCGCCTCGATTATTTTGAAATCGAACGAAAATCCGGAGCCAAGAATGTTGTCGCCGAGGTAGCCTGCCTGCCGGATTTCGGCGATGGCGGCGCGTTGGGCGCGAATGGATTCGGGGTATTCGCCGCGGATGTACAAAACACCATGCTGGGCGCCGATGATATACCCGGCGAGCAGCATGCCGAGTAGCAGGCTGTGCGGGCGCTCCTCCATGATGTAGCGGTCGGAGTAGGCGCCCGGGTCGCCTTCGTCGGCATTGCAGACGAGGAATTTGATCTCGCTTGGTGTGTTTTTGCAGGATTCAAACTTGAACGCCGTCGGGAAGCCCGCGCCGCCGCGTCCGCGCAGGCCGGAGGTTTTGAGTTCGGCTAAAAGGTCATCGGGTGTCTTTTTCAGGCTGTCTTTCAGCACTTGATAGTACGCTTCCAGTCCGGGAAATTCCGCTGTGAGCACGGGTGTACCGTGTGCTATGGCGCGGTAGGTATCGGGCCGGGCATTTTTGTCGGATTTGATGGCTGCAATTTGTTCGATCGCCTGGCCGGAGTAGTTGTTGCCGGCATAATTGAAGGCGTGGTTTTCGTGGCAGCGGCCGAGGCAGCACATGGCACCGATTTCGTCAGCGGGGAAATGTTCGCCCAGTTTTTGGGTCAGCGCATCTTGTGTACCTGCGGTGAGGCATGCGCTGCCGTTGCAGACGTACACTTTTTTGCCCTGGTTTTCGGGGCGCAGGAAATCGTAAAACGTGACACTGGAGTATACGTTTGCATCGCCCAGGAGGAACTTCTCGGCCAAATGTTTCATCTCTGCAGCGGGCACGGTGCCGTGTTCGTCGGCGCTGCGTCCGAGAGCCTCGAAAAGGTTGTCGTCGAGGCCCTTTCGGCCGGAGAGGTATCCAATATTTTTTGACATGGCGGGATGGTTGTCCGGGTTCAGTTTTGTTTGTTCAATTCGCGAAGGACTTCCTGCGTCAAAGCGATTGGTACATTGAGCAGGTCCGCCGTTTGTTCGGGCGTATATCCGTGTGCCAAAAGTTGGCGGATAGATTTTTTTATCCCAAGCAATTCGCCTTCAAGTTTACCCTCCAGTTTGCCTTCAAGTTTACCCTCCAGTTTACCTTTTTCAACCCCTTCATAAAAGGTTCTTTCCAGTGTGTTCATTGCGATATTCTTTAAGTTTGTAGGCATGGCATGTACGATTTGGGTTTTCTCTTCAGGTTTTAGATCTGAATTCGAGAACAAATATACGAAGATTGTTTGCGCAAAAAGCCGTTCCCTGTCTTGCGTCATCACCACTGGAGCTGATCAAGGTCTAATTGCTCGGCCACCGATTTTGGCAAAAAGTGACGAAAAAATGCCTCTGCGACGGCTTTTTGTTGAAAAATTTCTTTGAAAAACTCGTCGTGCGGTTTTTGTAGCGGTACAGGCATGGCGGTTATGGTTGGTTACATCGCCAAATGTCCGAATAATTCAAGTTTCAGACAAAACCTGGCTTTCCTTTTATTCCACTCGTCAAATCCCCGTACTTTCGCCAACCGGTACACGAATGTGTTTCAAAACCACCATTTCCCAACATCCCGATTTTTTCCCAGGGTGCCTTCAAAACCGTAATCCAAAAACATGATAAATATTATTTCCGTTGCCCGCGCCATCGGGCTGCTTTTTCTGGTACAATTGCACGCCCACTCCGAGACTATCGGAGGAACGCCTACTCGCCCCCTAACCTCCGCAGCGAACCCCAAAATCGACGACTCCTGCCCCCGCCCGGAGCTCCTTCAGGCCGACTTTGTGACCGACTCCACAGCCCGGCTAACCTGGTCGGACGTAGGTTCCAAATACGAAATCGAGCTGGTGGTTGGTACCGGACTATTTACCGGTACGCCGAACTATGTGGTCAATGCTGACCCGCCGTTCGATGTGACCGGCCTGACTCCAGGCCGAAACTACCGGTTTCAGGTGCGCACCGTGTGCGACGACACCACGTTCAGCGTGTGGTCCGCACCGCGCAGTTTCATCACCGACCTGAACAACGCCCGCCCCTGCCCGCTCAACCTCGACCTGCGCGACACCTCTTGCACCAACGTCCAGGTGTTCAAACTACACGTGGATACCGCCCCCGGCACTGTGCTTGGTACAGATATGCTGCTGCGAAGCGTTCGCCTCGCGGTGGAGCACCCGTGGCGATCCGACCTCAGCGTGTGGCTGCGCTCGCCCGACAGCACACGCATCCAGCTCATCGGCGGGTTGAACCCGGGCGACAAAAACATCGGCGACACCCTCGGTGCCGTCTGCGCCCGGTTTGTCGAACTCACAGACGATCCCGCTTTGGGCCTGCCACTGTCTGCCGCTGCCGAGCGCGACAACATTACCGGCTATTTTTTTCCAGTGGAGGCACTGTCAACCCTGCACACCGGGCAAAACCCCGTGGGCGTGTGGCAGGTCGAGTTTTGCGACAGCAAAACCGGCGACCGCGGCAAACTCCGCCTTTGCGAACTCGTTTTCGTGCCTGCTGACTGCCCGCCGGTATTTCAGGTAACTGCAGGAAACGCTACCGAATCCTCGGCAGATATTTTTTGGCTGCCCGATGCCGTGGGCGACAGTATCGTGATTGAGTACGGCCCTGCCGGTTTTTTGCCCGGGACGGGCAACACAGCGGGCATGGGCGGCACGGTGGTGACGCTGGCGCAACCGGCAGCGCCACCGGCGCAGATCGCCGGCTTGCAAACTCGGCAGGAATACGAGGTTTATGTGCGGCGCCAATGCGCTCCCGACGTGTGGGGGCCGAACACACAGACCCGTTTTTTTACCAACTGCCCGCCTACGCTGATCGAGACGTTCGACAACCTCTCCGTATGTCCCACCGGTTGTCCCGACCCTTGCCCTCTACCCGATGTTTGGCAAAATGCCCCAGGCGACGACTACGAATGGAAAGTTTTCACCGGGCCGGGGCTGACATTCCCGACAGCGGGCCCGCCCGCCGCGCCCAATGGCCAAGGCAACTACTTGTACTTCCGCAATGCCTGTTCACCAACAGGCGCCTTCGGCAAAACCGCCGTGTTGCGGACCCTGTGCCTCGATGTACAGGCCGATACAACCCAGGCTTGCCATTTCTCCTTCGATTTGTACATGAATACGACCTCCGGTCAAATGGGCACCCTTTCCCTGCAAGCCTCCACCAACGGCGGCCAAACCTGGTACGATGTGCAAATCTGGAGCGGAAACCTGGGCAAACTTTGGCAGCGAAAATACGTCAACCTCGGTGCATACGATGGGCAGGTTACCCTGTTCCAATTCGTGGCAACGGGCACTTTTGGGGCTTTTGGCGACATTGCCATGGACAACCTCGCTTTTTACGGCTCGCTTGAGGCAGGTACGCCGGACTACGTTTTTTACCTGGATGCCGACAACGACGGCTTCGGAACACCCGATGTCCGGGTCATTTCCTGCTTCCCAATGGCGCCGCCCGGTTATGTAGCCATTGACGGTGATTGCGCCGATGGAGAATCCAGCGTATATCCCGGCGCAGTAGAAATTTTGTGCAACCAAATAGACGAAAATTGCAACGGCATGGCCGACGACGCAGCAATACCTGCTCCTGCCGCACCGATAAGCGTGGAAATTTGCCTCGGCAACCCTGCTGCACTTACCACAACGGGTACGCCTCAAGGTGTTTTTTATTGGTATGACCAAGCCAGCGGTGGAACGCCTCTGGCATCGGGCAGCACCTTGCTACTGCCGAATTTGACCGCCACCCAAACGTACTTCCTCGCCGATTCGCTGACCGGCCCCAGTGCCGGATGCTCCAGCCCGCGAGCAGCAGCTATGGTGACAGTGCGGCCCAACCCAGCCTTGTCGCCCATTGCAACGCCTACCATTTGTTTGGGAAAAACATTCGATCTATCGAGCCTTGTTGTCACCGACACGGCCAGCGCGAACGGCATCCTGACCTATCACAGCGCCGCGCCGCCAACACTGGCTAACAAATTGGCCAGCCCGGTTGTGCAGCCGACGACCACAACTAGCTACCACCTCCTGAGTACCACACCGTTCGGCTGTACCGACACCGAACCGGTGTCGGTGTCCGTATTGCCCAGCCCGGTCGTGCAAATTTCCCAAGGCGACTCAGTAAGCGTTTGCCGGGGCAAAACACTGCAATTGCAAGCAGTGGAAAACGGCTCAGGCGTGCCGCCTATCGGCTATGCGTGGAGCACCGGTTTGAATTTTCCCAGCATACCAGTGCCAGCAGGCAACACGCCCAACGTGACTAACACCTACACCGTGACTGTCACGGACGCGAACGGTTGCACGGGCACTGATCAGATCAGCGTGCTTACCCTGAACAACGTCACCCAAACGGCCATCGCCTCGGTGCAGAACGTGAGTATTTGTGGTGGCAACGATGGCAATATTGCGCTTACACCGTTGAATGGTACGCCCCCGTACAAGTTCGCCTGGGCAGGGGGGATGCTCACCGGCGTGACGGGCACGGGTACTATCACCGGACTGATGCAAGGCAGCTACCGCATTACCGTGACGGATGCCACCAACGGGGGATGCTCAATGGTCATGCCCCAGATCGTGCTCAACGCACCCGGCCTCAACGTACAATTGGACACCATTGTCCACCCGGCCTGCCCTGGTGCACTCACGGGGTCTATCGTACTGAATGTGAACGGCACTAACCCCATAGTCAAATGGAGCAACCAACAGACCGGCCCCACGGCAGCTTTCCTTGGAGCAGGTATGTACACCGCCACCGTTACCGACGGCAACTGCACGCAGGTGTTGTCCAACCTGGAAGTCGTTTCGCCACCACCCATCGTGATTGAGCAGAATAATCTAAAAAATGTGTCCTGCTTTGGGGTGTCCAACGGTTCTGTTGACCTTGCCGTTTTTGGGGCTACACCACCTTACGGCTATATGTGGTCGAACGGAGCATTAACGGAAGACTTAACCGGATTACCATCCGGCACCTACCAATGTGCTATTACGGATGCCAACGGATGCCAGTTTGCTTCTCCTGTGTTTTCCGTTACCGAGCCACAACTACTCACCGTACAAGTTGACTCCCTGCGAAACGTGCGTTGTTTTGGTGAAACCAATGGTTTTTTGCGCATTAAAGCCTCGGGTGGTACGCTCCCGTATCAATACTTGTGGAATAATGGGGCTTCTACGACAATCCTGTCGGGTATCCCGGCGGGTATTTTTACCGTGACGGTAACCGATGCCAACGGCTGCACCGCCAGCCGCCTGGCTGTAGTTACCCAACCGAGCTCCCTGCAAATAGAAACCGCTGCCACGGTAAACCCGACCTGTGCTGGTGCCTCGAACGGCAGTATCGAATTGTCGGTGGCGGGTGGCAAACCGCCTTACTTTTATTCCTGGAACCTTGGTGGCAACACAGCCAAAATCCAAAACCTAGGGGTCGGTCAGTACCGGGCAACTATCGTTGATGGACAAGGCTGCTCGTTTATCACGCCGTTTTATAAGCTAACCGCCCCCCAACTGCTTTCCGTGACCCTCGATAGCTTGCAAAACGTCGGCTGCAAGGGCAGCCCGACCGGCCTGATCGTTGTAAATATCAGCGGTGCCGTTGGGCACGTGATGGCAACGTGGAACGGCGTGCCAGACGATTTGACGCTGAACAATGCTTCTGCCGGACAGTACATCCTGCGGGCGGTAGACTCTCGCTCGTGTACTATTCTCGACACGTTCATCGTCTTCGAACCGGCCACTTCGTTGAGCATTCTGTTGCAGGAGGTTCGCGATGCCTTGTGCGCGGGCGAACCCACCGGCAGCGTCACCCTTCGAGTAGCAGGTGGCACTCCCCCCTACCAATATGCATGGAATAATGGGGCTGTCGGCCCAAACCTGCCCGCCGTACCCGCTGGTATATACAGCCTGACCGTTACCGATGACAACGGCTGCACACGAGTTTTGTCGGATATCGTTGTGGACGAACCACCGCCGTTGCAGGCAACCGCATCGGTGGAACATATACCCTGTTTCGGTGTGCTCACTGGCAGTATTGTGCTGGCGGTTAGCGGAGGCATTCCTGCATACCGATACCTGTGGAATACTGCGGACACCACGAAAAATGTGTTCAACCTCACCGCAAATGCCTATTCGGTGACCGTGCTGGATGCTATTGGCTGCGCCCAGGTCCTTACTGACCTTATCGTAGTAGACCAAGCCGACAATTTTTCGCTTACACCACTTTCCATCGTGCCCGTTTCTTGCCATGCCGCAGCTGATGGACGTATCGCTGTGGAGGTCAATAATGGAACGCCACCGTTCCAGTTTTCATGGTCGGCACCTGTGGGTGTACACACCAATGTGCTCGTGCCGCGCGACACCGCATTCGGTCTCTCGGGCGGCGACTACCGGGCCACTGTCACTGATGCCGACGGCTGCACAGCGGTTTCAGCGGTGTTCAATATAGAAGAAGCTCCTGGGTTGCAGTTGAAGATCGAGGATATCGTAAACATCGTGTGTAAAGGTGATTCCACAGGTTCCATTGCAACATTGGTTTCCGGTGGTGTACCGCCTTACAGCTATCTGTGGAACAACGGTACTGTCCTCGCCGATCTGGAAAACTTGCCTGCCGGCAACTACCAATTGACCATGACTGATGTGCGCGGCTGCTCCCTGGTGTCGGCCCAAGCCGTTGTTTACGAGCCGGGCGCGCCGCTTGGCTTTGCCCTCGACGGCCTGTCCCCCGATAAGTGTGGGAAACAGGAGGGTGCCATTGCGCTGCACGTCACCGGGGGCGTGCCGCCAAATACCTATTTGTGGAGCAACGGTGCACAAACGGCCTCCATTAGCAACCTGCCTGCTGGCGCATATCAACTGACTGTAACTGACCACCTTGGCTGCATACGGGTATCACCGCCGTACACCGTTGCCCAATTGTCTCCACCCCTCGAGGTGCCTTCAATCTTGATCGTGGATGTAGCCTGCCGGGGCGACAGCACCGGGGCCATCGTCCCGACTGTGACCGGTGGCACGCCTGCATACCAGTATGCCTGGAGCAACGGACCCACGAGCACCAGCCTGGTCAATATCCCAGCCGGGAGCTACACGCTTACCGTGTCTGATGCCGCCGGGTGTTTTGATTTTTGGAATTTTTCCGTCGGCCAGCCAATGAAGGCGCTCTCGGCCACTTGGGTAACAGACTCTACTGCGGGTGGCTGGACCATAACCCTTGACCCACAGGGCGGCACGGCCCAATACGACATCGTTTGGAATGCCGCCACGGGCGGTCAGACTGGCCCCGTGGCTACCGGACTGGCCTCCGGTATTTACTCCGTGACTATTTCAGATGCCAACGACTGTGTATTGGTGCTGCAAATTCCCGTAGGTTCGGTGAGCAGCGCCGAAGCGCCGAACGGTTTTGCCAGCCTGCTGCTGGCTCCCAACCCGACGGCTGGAAGCACCCGGCTGTTGTTAGATCTGGACGTGCCCATGGCAGCAGAGGTACGGGTGTTTTCGAGTATCGGGCAGTTGGTTTTGCAAACAGATTTTGGTGAAAAAAACTTACACCATGTGCTGTGGCTGGATTTGGGTGGCCAAACACCAGGGTTGTACCGGGTGTTGGTACGGTTAGATAACGGGACGATGCGGGCGTTGCCTGTCGTTGTAGCACGATAGGCTCTTATACTACTTGAGTCACTTTTTTTGGCCACACTCGGAAAAAACTCGGGAGCCTTCAAACACGCTTCGAGCCTGAGTGGCACCTTTGCGCCCCAAAGGCAAGGTGCCCGAAAAATATACCCGAAATATGAAAGACGTTACGTTCCGCATCACTGCGCTGTGGGCCTTTTCCGAGTGCGCTCTCGGCGGTGTTATGCACGCCCTCAAACTGCCTTTCACAGGTTTGTTAGTCGGTGGTTTTGCCGTGCTGTGCGTGGGATTGCTGGCGCAAATGAGCGGGCGTAATGCCACCGTGTTGCTTCGCGCCACCCTGTTGGTCATTTTGGCCAAAGCGCTCGTCAGCCCGCATTCGCCCCCCACGGCGTACCTCGCTGTGGCATTTCAAGGCGTAACGGGCGCGATGCTCCTGTGTTACTTGCGGCCGTTCGGACTGGCTGCTCTACTGTACGGTTTTTTGGCTATCACCGAGTCCGCTTTGCAAAAACTGCTCACCTTGTATTTGTTTTTTGGCAAACCTCTGATCGAGGCTGTGGACATTTTTTTTACCGATGTACTTGGGGTTTTTGGCCTGCATAGCGATGTTTCATGGGCCTGGGCTGTGGTTTATGCCTATGTGGGGCTGTACGCGGCCTGGGGCTTGGTGCTCGGGATTTGGTTGCCGCGCTTGCCCGGACAGATCGACCGCCGGGCCCTGGAGTACACAAATGTGCAATTGGACGCTGGCCCACCTGATGCCGGTTTTTCAAAAAAAACTGGCCGGAAATGGATAGGCGCGGGTTTCGTACTCCTATTCATCGCGCTCACGTTTGTGTTTGCAAGCGGCAAGGCTGTTGGCACGCAAAAAGCCCTGTACGCTGTGCTGCGAACACTGGCTGTGCTGGCTGCATGGTTTTTCCTGCTGCGACCGATAATCACCTATTTTTTCAAACGCTGGGCCGCACGCCGCGCCGAACAGGAACAGAACACGCTCGCACAGATCGTGGGTTTTATGCCTGACTTGCAGTCAAAAGCGGTTCCGCTTTACCGGTATGTAGCCCGGCAGCATACGGGCTGGAGGCGGTGGCCGGAATTTGTACTGGCACTTTTTGTCCGGGCACTTTTTAGCAGCGAGGCACCGGAAAATCTGAACTAAGGAACGCGTAATTCTGCCTCGGCACTAAATTTAAACACGCTCTTACACCGTAACAACGGTGCTTGTCAGTGGAAACAGTTGGCTCTCTTTTAGTCCTTTAAAACCGCCTTTCACCTCCACGAGGTTGTCGTAGCCGCGAGCACGCAGGATACTCGTGAAAACCATGGACCGATACCCGGATGCGCAGTGGATGTAAGCGGTTTTGTCCTTGGGTATGCGCAACATGGAGTCGTTGATGAAATCCAATGGTGCGTTTTCGGCTATTTCAAGATGTTCGGTATCGTATTCCGTGCATTTACGCACATCGAACACGGGCGTGCCGGGGTTGGTGGCTAGGCGCTCGACGAGTTCCTCGGGGCCGATGCTCTCGATACTGTCAACGTCCATACCCGCTTCACGCCAAGCCTCGATGCCACCGGAGAGGTAGCCGAGGCAATAGTCGTAGCCCACACGGGCGAGGCGAGTGACCACCTCTTCTTCGCGCCCGGCATCGGCCACTATGAGCAGTTCCTGTTTTACATCCGGTATTAGTGCACCTACCCAAGGGGCAAAAGTCCCGTCAATGCCGATATTTATGGAGTTGGGTACGAAGCCTTTGGCAAAAGTTTGGGGTGCTCGGGTATCGAGGATGAGCGCGCCGGTTTCGTTGACGGCGGCTTCGAAAGCGCGGGGTGACAGGGCCTGCGTGCCGCGCCGAACTACGTCGTCAATGCTGTCGTAACCTTGTTTGTTGAGCGCCACGTTGAGCGGGAAATAGGCAGGTGGCGGTTGCAAGCCGGTCGTCACTTCGACTACAAATTCGGCCCTGGTCATGTTGGCTCGCAGCGCGTAGTTGGTTGCTTTTTGGTGGCCGAGAGTGTCGAATGTTTCCTTGGACATGTTTTTGCCGCAGGCCGATCCTGCGCCATGTGCGGGGTACACGATTACGTCGTCGGGCAGGGTCATGACCTTGTTGCGGAGCGAGTCGAAGAGCGTTTCGGCCAGTTGTTCTTGCGTCAGGTGCGCGGCTTTTTGGGCCAGATCGGGGCGACCCACGTCGCCGATGAAGAGTGTGTCACCGGAGAAAAGGGCTTTTTCGGTACCGTTTTCGTCCAGTAGCAGGAAACATGTGCTTTCCATGGTGTGGCCGGGCGTATGCAGGACGCGAAAGGTCAGTTTGCCCACCCGGAATTCCTCGCCGTCGTGCGCGATATGTGCCTTGAACGAAGGGTTGGCGTTGGGGCCGTAAACAATGGGAGCACCGGTTTTTTGGGAGAGGTCTACATGACCGCTCACAAAATCGGCGTGGAAGTGGGTCTCGAAAACGTACTTGATCCGGGCATTGTCTTTGGCGGCTTTTTCGATGTACGGTGCTACTTCGCGAAGCGGGTCAATGACCACGGCTTCGCCCGCGCTTTCGATATAGTAGGCGCCCTGCGCCAGACAACCGGTGTAGATTTGCTCGATTTTCATGTTTGTGGTGCGACTTGTTGACGGATAAATTTTTTTGCAAAGGTGCAAGGGGCGTATTCCAAAATTCCGTGACTTGCGTCACGGGCCGCAGTCGGGTGCGAAAGTAGTACTCTTGCTCTAAGGAACGTATGAACAATTACTTGTTACTTTTGGCTGCTTGATTTCCGGCCATGCTGCCCCTTTTTTTGATTAAATAGCTCCACTATTCGCACAAAAACAGGGTTGCCTGCCCAAAAATCAATTTACCCAAAAGTAACAAGTTATTGTTCACACGTTCCTAAATTCACTCCCCAAACCGTTCCCGCAACTGTTTTTTCAGGGCCATCATTTCATCCCGAAGCTGTGCGGCAGTGATGAAATCTAAATCTTTGGCCGCTTTTTTCATGCGCGTTTCCGTTTCGGCCACCATTTTTTCCAACTGACTGCGGGTGGCGTATGCCACTATCGGTTCAGCGGCGAGGGTGGCAGTTTCCGGTTCCACATAGTATTTGGTCTGTTCAACGCCCCGGATGTCGAGGATGCTGCGCTGTGCCCGTATCTCATCCTTGGTCTTGGTCACCGTTCGCGGAGTGATGCCGTGCTCCTCGTTATAAGCCATTTGCGCCGCGCGGCGGCGTGTAGTCTCGTCCATGGTGTTGCGCATGGAGTCGGTGATCTTGTCGGCGTAAAAAATGACCATCCCGTTGGCGTTGCGGGCGGCGCGGCCTGCTGTTTGCGTGAGGGAGCGCATGTTGCGCAAAAAGCCTTCCTTATCGGCATCAAGGATGGCTACAAGCGACACTTCGGGCATATCCAGGCCCTCGCGCAGGAGGTTGACCCCCACCAGCACATCGTATTCGCCGAGACGAAGGTCGCGGATGATCTCCACGCGCTCCAGCGTTTCCACCTCGCTGTGAATGTAGCGGCAGCGTATGTTGAGCCGCAGCAGGTAAGCCGAAAGTTCTTCGGCCATACGCTTGGTGAGTGTGGTCACCAGCGTGCGTTCGTCGAGTGCCACGCGCTTTTGGATTTCCTCCATCAGGTCGTCTATCTGGTTGAGCGACTGCCGAACTTCTATGGGCGGATCAAGCAGGCCGGTTGGCCGTACGAGCTGCTCTACCACCACACCTTCGGTTTTTTCCAGTTCGTAGTCGGCGGGTGTGGCGCTCACAAAAACGACCTGGTTGATGAGTCCCTCGAACTCCTCGAAGCTGAGCGGGCGGTTGTCAATGGCCGATGGCAGGCGGAAGCCGTAGTTTACGAGCATCTGTTTTCGAGAGCGGTCGCCGCCCCACATACCGCGCACCTGAGGGATAGTGACATGGCTCTCGTCCACGATCATCAGGTAGTCGTCGGGAAAATAATCCAACAGGCAAAATGGTCGGGTTCCCGGCTCTCGTCGATCAAAAAACCGGGAATAGTTCTCGATGCCGCTGCAATAGCCCAGTTCGCGGATCATCTCGATATCGAACGCTGTGCGCTCCCGGATTCGGCGGGCCTCCTGTAGCCTGCCTTCGGAAATAAAGTATTTTTCCTGCGCGGCCATCTCGTCCTGAATGGCGTTGAGTATTTCGCTGAGGCGCTCTTTCGGTGCAATGTACAGGTTGGCAGGAAAGACAGCGGCCTCATCCATGTTATTGACGCGCTTGCCGCTTTCGACCTCAATACTTTCGATACTTTCGATCTCATCACCCCAAAAAATGACCCGATAACCCCAGTCGGCGTAGGGCAAATTGATGTCCACTGTGTCGCCGCGTACGCGGAAGGTTGCGCGGGAAAAATCCGTTTCGGTGCGAGAATACAGGCTATCGGTTAGGGCGAAGAGGAAACTCGTTTTGGACAATTTCATGCCCTTGTGGATGCGGATGATGCCTTGGGCATAGTCTTCCGGGTTGCCCATACCGTAGATGCAGGACACGGAAGCCACTATAATGATATCGCGCCGACCCGACAGCAGGGTGCTCGTGGCTTTGAGGCGCAGTTTATCCACCAGTTCGTTGATCTGGAGGTCTTTTTCGATGTAGGTGTCCGTCACGGAAATGTAGGCCTCGGGCTGGTAGTAGTCGTAGTACGACACGAAATACTCCACAGCGTTGTCGGGGAAAAACGACTGCAGTTCGCCGTAAAGTTGTGCGGTCAGGGTTTTGTTGTGGGTCAGCACCAAAGTAGGGCGATTCAGCTGGGCAACGACGTTGGCCATGGTGAATGTCTTGCCCGATCCGGTCACACCGAGCAACACCTGGGCACGGTCGCCAGCGCGTACAGCTTCGACGAGCTGGTGGATCGCCTGTGGCTGGTCGCCGGTGGGGACGTAGGGCGATTGGAGGTGGAAGGTCATTTTTTGCTGTTGGCGGGTTGGGTGTTGGCTTTTTGTTGCTAGAACGAAAATTTTATCTCATGGTTTTTTTATGCCGCGCTTGGTATTTTCACCAAAAGCGGCGGTAAAAACATGTCAAAATTATCCTTCGTGGTCGTTGAGCAATGTCTCAATTTCTTTTTTAAATATAACGGCTTTCACACGAATTGGCTCAAGATCAGAATTACTCAAGATCATCATGGATGAAATAGGCAATGTCTTGTCTCCGAAGAAAATGTTATCTGCCATCACCTGAAGGTCTATTTCCGGTTTATCCAATGTTGCAAGTGCGTCGGCGCTTGGGTATTCGAAGCCTTCAAAGTAGTATGACAAGGTAATTTTCGGTTGATACCTGCCATTGATGATTCCTTTGGAATAGTCAATCCAATCGGGCTTATCATCATTTAATGTAGTGGCAATAGGAATATCAGCCGTGTGATGCAAAAGATAGGCGGAGCATTCAGCCTTTTCAAAGAAAGGATTGAATGGCTCAAAGTATTGGCGAAAAGCACCTTTCAAAATCGGAATGTTATGCTCCAGCCATTTGGCCAGTCGTTCCTCACGACCGGCTTTATCCAATTTTTGTTTTTGTCCTTTTGACTCAGCATTGCGCAACAACAACTTAACTCCCTTTTCCCAATCCCCCGTCTCCTCCACGCTTTCCCCTTTCGCTGCCTTGATAGATAAATCCAGCGACCACAATGCTTGCTCTGCCACGTACACACAAAACGCTTCCTGATTGCCAGCATCCGCTTTTTGCAAGGCAAAAAGGTAGTTCCGTTTGTCGTCGGACTTGATTATCACCGGGGGTAATTTTTTGCGGAGCAGGTGGTAGTTCAGCAACAGCCTGGAAATGCGTCCATTACCGTCGTCGAAGGGGTGGATTCGGACGAACCGGTAGTGCAGCAGGGCTGCCGTCATAGCAGGGTGCAGTTCTTGGCCTTCCGTGCGGTACCAGTTCATTAGTTCACCCATTTTACGAGGCACATCGCCTGGTGCGGTGTAGTCAAACATTTCTCCGTTGGCCAATCGCATGGAGTTGGGATGCTGCTTGTATTCGCCGATGGAGATCAAACGACGAGTGGGCTGCCCGTCGGGTGTCAGCGCTTCCTTCCAAAAAGGCCGAACCAAATTGGTTTCGTTGAGGGCACGGATGTCGGCCTCGGTCAGTTCACGGTCCGGCTCTGCTGCCCATTCCCGAACCAATGCAACCGCTACGTCGTAGGCTTTCATTTCTTCTACTTCGCGCAGCGTGTGCGGCTCTGTCGGCAGTTGATCGAAAATCAAAAGCAGTTTTGTCTCGCCGTACGTCAATGTGTTGCCTTCGATATGATTGGAAGCGTAGTTCCATTCTAATCTAAATTTTTCCCAGAGCCGTGCCTCATACTCCGGATTCACCGGACGCAAGGCGGCCAGCTCGGCTGTCTTACCATCGATCTGGCGTAGTACGTCCTGAAGTTTGATGCTAGATGTCGGCATACTGTGCAAATGTTTTTCGCCCCCAAAATTCCGGCTTTTCCGCCACATTTGGGCCGCTTCCGTTGGAATTTTTAAAACAAAAAATTTCAACCCAACAACCCCTCCAGTTCTTCCCGTGTCAGAGCCGGCGTTTCGTGCCCGGCGGCGAAAAACTCCTGGCCAAACTGTTTTTTCCGCTCTTGTAATTGGCGAATCTTTTCTTCGATCGTGTCGCGCGCAATAAACCGCAAGGCCGTCACAGGGCGCGCCTGACCGATACGGTGTGCACGGGCTATGGCTTGATCTTCCACAGCGGGGTTCCACCAGGGGTCGAGTAAAAAAACGTAATCGGCCGCGGTGAGGTTGAGGCCCACACCCCCGGCTTTGACAGTCATAAAAAACGCCTGTACTGCTGGGTCTTCCTGAAAACGCCCGACTTCAGCGGGGCGATCGGCGGCGGCTGTATCGCCGGTAAGCCAGGCGTACGACTGACCGCGGCGCTCAAACTCCCGGCGAAAAATCTGGAGGTGTTTTTCAAAACTGCTGAAAAAAAGCACCTTGTGCCCGGCCCGTTGCACGGTGTCCCACTGGGCGAGTACGTCGTCGAACTTGCCGCTGCCCAGTTCCGTTTCGGGTTCCACCAGCGCGGGGTGGTTGGCCAATTGCCGCAACCGCATGAGTGCCTGCAGGGCCATGACCCGCGTTTTTGGGTTGTCGAACAGGCTGAGGATTTCGTTGCGCACCGCCGACTTCGTTTTTTCGTACAACTTGTGCTGCGCGGGGTGCATTTCCGAAAAAAACACCTGCTCGCTCAGCGCGGGCAAGTCGGGCGCTACCTCCTCCTTGGTGCGGCGCAGAAAAAAAGGTCGGATGCGGGCGAACAGCCGTTGCTTGGCCACTGCGTCGTTTGCTTTTTCGATCGGAAGCAAAAACGCTTCCCGGAACTCGCGGAAACTGCCCAGCGTGTCGGGGTTGATGAACTCCATCTGCGACCACAGATCGGCCAGGGAGTTCTCGACTGGTGTGCCTGACAACGAAATTTTGAACTGCCCCCGCAGTGACCGCACAACTTTGGACACCTCCGAGTCGCGGTTTTTGATCTGTTGACTTTCGTCAAGCACCATTGCCCGCCATTCGATTTTGCTCAGCAAATCCAGGTCCTGGCGCGCGGTGTGGTAGGTAGTCAGCACCACGTCGTGCCCGGCTATGGCGCGGATATCCTTCAACCGCTTGGCACCGGAATGTGCATATACAAACAGGTCGGGGGCAAATTGCGCCAGCTCTCGTTGCCAGTTGAAAACCAGCGACGCGGGCAACACGATGAGTGCCCGCAACGGGCGGATTTCGGCCTGATAGGGCTGAAAAAGTGTGATCTGGGTTGCGGTTTCTCCGTCAACAGCGGGGCCGGGAGCAGCGTCGTGCTTCACGAAAAGCAGCGCGGCGATCGTTTGTAGTGTTTTTCCCAAACCCATATCGTCGGCCAGGCAGGCACCAAAACCGTGCTGGTAGTGCCCAATCAGCCATTTCACCCCAAAAAGTTGGTATGGACGCAACGTTGCATGGAGACTGGCAGGCGGAGCATATTCGATTTGATCAGGGTCAACAGGATGGAAATCCGGCGGAGCCGAATCGGGGGTGCTATCGCGCAGGAGCGTGAAAAGCGCCTTGGGCAAGCGGAGGTTGTCGCCGTCGCCGCGCAACGATTTGGCGAGTTCGCCGTATCGGGCAAACCACTCTTCCGGGAGGTAAAAAAACGTGTTATCGGGGAGCGGGAAGTACCGGTTGCCGCTGCGCAGGTAAGGCACAAAAACATGGAACGGAAACCGGTGTTCACCGATTTCCACTTGCCCGCGCACATCGAACCAGTCGCCCACTGCATTGGAAAGGACAGCTATACCGGCGGGCAGTATGGCCAGTGTACGGCCGTCCAGTTGCGGTGCCACGAGTGAGAATCCCGCTTGCTCCAGCACCGGGCGGTGGTGCGTCAGCCAACGCAATATGTCGGCTAAGTCGCCGCCCGTTGGCAGGCGAAACATGCGGTGATCCTCAACGAGATCGAATTGGAGCAGTTTGTCTACAAAAGCCTGCTCGGCGGGCAGGTTGCGGCACAAGAGATGTACCGTGATTTCGCGGGTATCATCGTCGGGGACATCGAGCGTGGTAACCCGATCGCGCCGTTCGCCGTATCGAAACTCGGCACCATCGTAAAGGAATACGGGCTTGAGCAGCCAGGTTTTTTCGAGCAGGTGTTCTGTTGGTTCGAGGCGAACAGCCACAAGGTGGTCGGCGGTTTGCACGGCAAATCCTTCGGCTTCGATTTGGGTTCGGCCAGCGTTTTTGGCGATAAACTGCCTGAAATAGAGACGCACCTTATCGGGTGGAATATGGATTTCATCCTTACTCCGGAAGGGGCGTACCATGTTGCCGTTGATACCGGGCACGCGGTACAGGACGTAATTGGCTACCACCCATGCGGGGTTGGTGTTGGTGATCGGAAATGCGTCGCGCTCTCGGATGCTCCATTTTTCGGATTCGGTGCCGAGCAGGAAGCGGTACTCAATGCCCGTCGCTGTTTTTTTGAAAAAAAGATGCGGGGTCAGGTCATCGGAGGCAATGCGCAATTGCACATCCTTGGCAAATGTGCGCCGCTCGGCATCGAGGGTAATGGGAAGCCGGTGGCGGGCTATTTCGGCGAGGAACAGGTCCAATTCGCGGTGAATGTGCGCTTCCACTAGCGCTTTGGTATCTGTTTGGGCGAGCAATTGCGCCAAGGGAACGGGCGACTTGGCCTTAGGTGCTCGAAACTTGGCTTCCAGCGCTTTGGGGGAGAGCTGCTCGATCACTTCAAAAAGCCCCGCAAGCACTGGAGTCATCTCAATTCCGTACGAAACAATGGTGGTCGATGTGGCTTTGTGCATCAGGTGGGTAAGGTGCCCGCCAGTGTCCACCTGCACGAGGTTGGCCGAGGGCAGGTAGAGGTTTTCCGAAACGGGGTACAGGTTGAAGACGACGCGCATGGGAGGTGTTTTTGTAAGGGGCCGATGCAGGGCGCGGCAAAAATGCACCGAATATCTGCCGTAAAAAAACTTGCTCAGCCGAGCGCTTCCACAAAACCCTACGATACAGCGCGGACTTGTAAAAAACATACCCTGTTTTTTGAAAAAAACCCCAACTTTGTTTGAAGAAATACAGACCCGCCATGGCAAAAAAGCGAATAAAAAAAACTGCCAACCCGAGCCCGGAAAAAACTGAAACGAACCAATACGACAAAGTATTCAAGGAAACATTGCGTGCTGCGTTACCCGCCTTGCTGACCGACATCCTCAAAATGCCCGCCGAGGCGTTCGAACCAGTACATGTTGAGTTCCAACGAACCCTTGAGCGCAAGGCCGACTTTGTAGGCAGGATGAGCGTCGAGGGCCGCGCGGATACCATTGTCCAATTGGAGGCTCAAACCGGCGACGATACTAAAATGGCGCACCGGCTCTTGTTGTACACAGGCCTCATCCTGTCACAGTACCCCGATTGCGAAGTGGAGCAAGTGGTTTTGTACCTTGGGCGTACACGACCAAACATGCCGACAAGGTTGCAGCGAGCGAATTTTGACTTCCGCTACCGCCTGGTTTGGATTAAGGAAATACCTTACCTCGAGTTTCTACGAACAGGCAAACCCGAGTTGGTGTTGATGGGTATCCTGGGCGATTACGGTGAGTTGCTCCCGGAAGATGTGATGGTCGAAGTCGTAAACGAGCTTCGCCGCCTCGTTCCCCAAGGTTCCGATCGTGAGCTGCGCTTACAACAACTACACATATTGTCAAACCTGCACGACCTGCAACAACTATTTCAACATATCATGCAAAACATTTCAGAAGTCATTGACGAACGCAAAGATCCCTATTTCCAACGTGGTGAGAAGATAGGGTTCGAGAAGGGTATCGAGAAGGGTATCGAGAAAGGCATCGAAAAAGGTATCGAAAAAGGTATCGAAAAAGGCCTTACCGATGCCGTGGAGAAAATCCTGCTCCGGTTCCCTCATTTCAGCGACGCAGAAGTGGCTGATATTTTTCAATTGCCCGCAGAGCGTGTTGCCGCCATTCGGAAAAGCTTGACCGAGAAATAGCATTGATACCGGAAAAGCAACTGTCTCTGGGTGGATTCCCAAAAAAAACGGATGTTTGCCCACTTTTTTTCACCGCCAAGGCTCAGAGACGCGGAGAAAATTTTTTTATCAGAAAAATACCCCCGTGGCTCTGCTGCCCTGCGGTGAACAATTTACGACAAACACAATGCACTATTTCCGCCCTGCCCTGTTCGCAGCACTCACCTGCCTGAGTACCTTGCTGCATGCCCAAACGACGCCGAAAAGCCCGGACGAGTTTCTGCCCCACCGCTTGGGCGAACAGTTTACCCCCCACCACCTGCTCACCGATTATTTCGAATATCTCGCGGCCAACACTCCTTCGACCATGCGACTGGAGCGCTACGGCGCAACCAACGAGGCAAGACCCCTGCAAGTGGCCTACTTTTCATCGCCAGAAAACCTCGCGCAATTGGAGCAAATCCGCCTCAACAACCTGCGTTTGACAAACCTCGCCCCAAATGGTGGCGGAGCCTCCAACACCGGAATTGCGATCGTCTGGCTCAGCATGAGTGTACACGGGAATGAGCCTTCCGGTTCGGAGTGCAGTATGCTTTTGGCACACCAATTGGCCACCCAATCGGAACCATCTGTACGCGAATGGCTGAAAAACACCGTGGTCATCCTCGACCCTTCGCTCAATCCCGACGGGTACGACCGCTACACACACTGGAATCGCAGTGTGAGCAACCTGCGGAAAAACCCGCGCATCGAAGCACGCGAACATGCCGAACCCTGGCCCCGCGGCCGCACCAACCACTATCATTTCGACCTCAACCGTGACTGGGCCTGGGCCACACAGGTGGAAACCCGCCAGCGTCTCGCCCTGTACCAGCGCTGGCTTCCACATGTACACGCCGATGTACACGAACAGTTTATAGACAACCCCTACTATTTCGCGCCTGCCGCCGAGCCGATGCACAATTATATCACGCCCTGGCAACGCGATTTTCAGACCCAAATCGGCCAAAATCACGCCGGGTACTTCGACCGAAACGGCTGGCTTTACTTCACCAAGGAAGTCTTTGACTTGTTCTACCCTTCCTACGGCGATACCTATCCCATGTTCAACGGGGCCATCGGCATGACCTATGAACAAGCGGGCAATTCCAGTGCAGGCCGGGCCATTCTCAAGTCCAACGGCGACACGCTCACCCTGCACGAACGGATACAACACCACTTGGCTACCAGCCGCTCCACCATCGAAACGGCCAGTAAAAACGCAACGACCCTCGTGGACAATTTCCGGAAATACTACGAACGCAGTGCTACCCAGCCACAGGGCGCGTACCAATCGTTTGTGGTGCCCGCCACCAACGATCCCAATCAGGTGAATGCACTTTGCGAATTGCTCGACCTGCACAATATCCGTTACGGGCGAGCTGGTGCTACGGCCTCCAACCTCAAGGGCTTCGACTATGTGCAGGGCAAGGAAAGTACGTTTAACCTCGGCGAAAAAGACCTCGTCATCAGCGCTTTTCAGCCACACTCCGTGCTGTTACAGGTATTGCTCGAGCCAGAACACCACCTGGCGGATTCGTTGACCTACGACATTACTGCCTGGGCACTCCCGCATGCTTTCGGTTTGGAAGCATACGCCCTCAAACAACGCCTGGAACCTAAACGCAGCTACGAAAAATACAAGGCCCCTGAGGTCCGCATCGCCGCCTCCCCGTACGCTTGGTGCATACACCGCAAGTCATTGGCCGAGGCCCGGTTTTTGGCCCAAGTGCTGGATGCCGACGTGAAAGTGCGGTATGCCATGAAACCGTTCGCCCTGTCGGATCAGCAGTTCGACGCAGGCGCATTGGTCATCACCCGCTCCGACAACCACCTGACCGGCCCGGATCTGGATAATATCGTGATTGCCGCTGCCAAAGCCGCAAATGTCCACCTGCATCCGATTTTCAGCGGATGGGCATACAAAGGCAACGACCTTGGTTCCGACAATTTCGCTCTGATGAAAAAGCCGGAAGTCGGGTTGGTTTACGGCGAAGATGTCGACGACAACCCGTACGGTCATACCTGGTTTTTCTTCGAGCGGGAGCTCAATTACCCGATAACCCCGGTTTCACTCGACCGCCTAAACCGTCTTCGCCTGAACGACTACACTACCCTCATTTTCCCCAACGGTAGCTACAACCTGCCGGAAAATACCCTCAAAGCCGTTCAGGAATGGGTGCGCCAGGGCGGACGGGTCATCGCTTTTGAAAATGCCGTGCGGGCATTTGCTGACAAGGACGGCTTTGAACTGAAAAGTAAGTCGGAAACAAAAAAAGACAGCGCCGCTACCGACCCCAAACCCTACCAGACGCGCGAACGGGAGGGCATCAGTGACCAATTGCCGGGAGCAGTAGTAAAGACCCATGTGGATGCCACGCACCCGCTGTGTTTCGGTTTTTCGGGCCGTTATTTTTCCCTGAAAACCACCTCCAACCTGTTCGAGATGCCTGCCAATGCACACACGCCGATCTGGGTAGGCGAGGATTACCAATCGTACGGGTTTATCGGCAGCCGCCTCCGACCGAAATTGAAGAAAACACCTGTGGCTGTCGTGCAGCGCATGGGCGGCGGCGAATTGGTGTATTTTGTGGACAACCCACTGTTTCGTTGCTTTTGGGAACAGGGGAAAGTGCTGTTTACAAACGCGTTGTTTTTCTAGAATTTTTCTTTCTTCGCTCCGTAAAAAAAATTGAAAAACCGCACTTCATACCTCTTCGCTGCACTGGGCCTCGTGCTCCTGTTGGCATTCTTGTACTGGCGGGACCGGGCGAGCCGGGGGCGGTTTGATTGGCGCGATTCGTGGGAAAAAACGGCTTATAATGAAAACAGCAACCAGCCATACGGCACCTTGGCATTGCACCGGCTGCTGGAGGGCTATTTCCCGAAAAATAAACTGACTGATATCAAGTCAGACTTGGTCAGGGAGATGCCCCTGGACTCGTCGAAACGGAGTAGTTATGTGTTCGTGGGGGAGGGGCTGTACCTGGACTCGCTGAGTACGGAACACCTGTTGGCCTTTGTGGCGGCGGGCAATACCGCGTTGCTTTCCAGCAAGACTATTCCCTTCGATCTGATGTTCCACTTATATTACCACGAATGTGAAAACGCCGAGTGGAGCGACTATGCCAAGCACCCAAAAACCCATGTTCGGGCATCGCTTGTAACACCGCCGCTCGGCTCGACGATCCCCTTGCACTATGCTCGTCAAAATGTGCCGGAAAAGTATTTTTGGAGTTATATCGAGCCTGATTTTTTTTGCGACAGCCTGCCTCAACGACCGCTTGGCTACCTGAACGATTCGTTGGTCAACTTCGCCTCCTTTCCCCACGGCAAGGGCAGTTTCTTGTTGCACACAACGCCCATCGCTTTTTCCAATTACCATTTGCTGAAAGCAGACTCTCGACGCTATACCGAGCGGGTGCTGGCCTACCTTCCCGAAGGGCAAATCTACTGGGACTCGTACAGTCGCGTTGCGGAGGAGGTTTCGCGCCGCCGCAACCGCTCGGCTGGCCGTTCACTGCCCACTGACCACCCGCTGGCGTATGTGCTCAAAAACCCGCCCCTGGCCTGGGCCTGGTACCTGCTGCTTGGCCTTGCAGCCGCCTTTCTTGTGTTTCGGGCACGCCGGCGGCAGCGTGTTATCCCAGTGGCTGGCAAAAACGAGAACTCGTCCTACGAGTTCATAGGCATCATAGCCAACCTGCACTTTCGAGAAAAAAACTACCGCTATTTGTGCCTGCAGACCATGCGCCTGTTTCTTGCCCATACACGTGAGCGCTACGGACTGGTTGCCCAACTGGACCCCTCTACCCTGCGCCCCCGATACGATTCCCAGTACGAACAACGCCTTGCACTCGTGTCGGGTGTTCCGTTGGCACAAATACAGGATATTTTTGCCCAGTATGCAGCATCCGTGCGATACGAACCTACTGAAGATATGGCGATGGGCCTTTACCAGTCTGTCGAGGCATTTTGGCGGGCCCATTTAATGTGCTAATGTGCTAATGTGCTAATGTGCTAATGTGCTAATTCCCAACGAGGTGTCATCTATTTTACGTTAAACTAATTTTAGCGACGTACTTAGATCCATGCCCCCTGTAGTGTTATTAGCACATTAGCACATTAGCACATTAGCACATTAGCACATTTTAAAATTAGCACATTGTACTCAATCCACCTTGACCCGTGAGCTGGCATCCTCGGACCCTGTGCTCCGCCGCCTTGAGCTTTTCAAATCGGTGTTGCCGAATCGGTAACTGAATGTCAGGCGGGCGTTGCGGGAGTCTTCCCGTTCGCGAAAGTCCACGAGCACATTGGCGTAATTGACCATCACGTTGGAGTTTTCGGTGTACAGCAGGTCATTGAGCGATAGCGACAACCGCCCACTCCCGTTCCAAAATGTTTTGGAAACGCCGAAATTGATACCACCCATAGAGCCAATGTCGAAGAATTCTTCCAAAAACTTGGTCATGTACCAGCCGCCGAACTCTAATTTGAAATCAGCGGGCAGGTTGGCGTTGATCTGCCAGTAAGCCAGCCAGTTCCACTTGTTACGCTGGTAGCGCTGGTCGAGGTACTCGGCATCGTAAGCGTTGTAGATGAACTGGTTGCCACCGTAGCCGTCTATCACTTTGCCGAATTTGATCGGGAAATTGAGTTCGAAAGCCCAGCGCTCGTATTGGGCAAGGTTTTCGGAGGTGGTAAACGTGCGCGTGCCCTCCAATCGGGGCGCGTTTTCAATGATCACATCGTCGGTCTTGCTGTATGAAATACGGACAAAAGGCTGATTGTCGTATGTGACAGCCAATTGGGCGTTGTTCGTCACCTCTGGCAGCAGTGCCGGGTTGCCTTGTTGGTAAGTGAGTGAGTCAATAAAGAACGCGAACGGGTTTTGCTGCTGGAAACCGGGGCGATTTACCCGGCGGCTGTACGAGCCTTGCAGGCCAATGTTATCGTTCAGGTGGTAAAGAGCGCTGGCGCTGGGAAACCACTGGAGGTAGTTGCGGTCGAGCACGAGGGAGTCAAGGGTTTCGCCGCTGACCACGGTCTGCTCGGCGCGCAGGCCTGCGTTAAGATCAAATCGGCCCGCCTTTTTGGACAGGTTCAGGTAACCGGCATTCACGTTTTCTTTGTACAAAAAATCGTTTGACTGCGTCGGGTCAATGGTCGTTCCGCGGAGAAACTTCAAATCGTTGTCGATCTCTGCAAAGCTCGATTTGCCGCCTACCTCGGCTTTGAAAGTAGAGTCGAACGGGTGCGTGTAGTCCAACTGGCCGACATAAATATGGATGGGCTGGCGCAGATTCTGCTCGGATCGCGATTCGGTGCTGCCTGGTATGTTCTGGAATATGTTCAGGTAACTGATATTGCTGATCTCGAATCGGTTATAGTCCACATCGACGTTGATGGCGTGGCCGCTTTCCCGGTCAAATTCGTGCCGAAAGTTGGCATTGGTGAACAAGTTATTACGGTCCGACACGGCATTGTTTAGCGTGGTGAATGACCCGATCTGCTGGGTCTCGTCCGCGTTGAGCACATTAGTTACATTGGTGGAAGGTCGGTCGCCGACGCGCGAAAACCCGCGCACCAGCACGCCGATGGTGGTTTTATCAGTGGCAAAAAAATCGGCTCCGAGGCGGTAGTTGTGCGATTCGGTGAACGACCGCGTGTAGTTGCTCTGCCGGTAGGTTTCAGCGCCAATGAATCGCCCTACGTTGACAACTGAAAACGAGGTGCGCTCGAAATAACTGTATGAGCCGAACAAGTTCCACTTGTTTTTGCGGTAGTTGAGCGCCAGCGATGGGTTGAGGCGGTAGTAGGTGCGGTCGTCGGTGTTGGCATCAGATTGGTCATAAGCGCTGCCGCCGAGGCTGAGGGCTGCCGTTCCGGTGAAACCGAGGTTGGCGTTGCGCTTCAGTACGATGTTGATGATGGACCCGCCCGAGGCATCGTATCGGGCACTGGGTTGTGTGATGAGCTCTACGCGGTCAATCTGGTCGCCGGGCATGTCGCGCAATACGGCGTTCATATCGGTGTACTGCGAGGGCTTGCCGTCAATCCAGATGGCCAGGTTGCTGTTGCCCGCCAAGGTAACACGCTCTTGCACAACGAGCACGCCGGGCATTTTTTTCAATATCTCCAAAGCCGAACCGCCGCTGGCCACGGGGCTGTCGGCCACGTTCATCACCAAACGGTCGGCCTTTTGTTCAAAAAGTGGGCGCTTGGCCACCACCACGGCCTCTTTCAGCAAGTTGGTTGCTGGCTGAAGCGCAATATCTGCGGTGACATTCTTGCTGTCGGCCTGCACAGCAAACACGTCCGTGTAGTTGGTTTCGTAACCCAGCAGGGTAGTCATCAGACGGTAAGAGCCAGGCTCAACAAATTCAATTTTGAAGATGCCAACATCATTACTCAACGCGCCCCGCACCAAGTGCGAATCTTGTGCAGCAATGAGCGCGACGCTGGCAAACGCTGCGGGCTGGTTTTTTTCATCCAAAATTTTACCGGAAACGGTGACTTGCGCCGACAACGCCGGGGCAAAAAAGGCAAAAAGTGCAAACAACAGAAGTGATTTGTTCATACGGGAGGATTGTGTTTCCGTGCAATGTGCCCGAAAAGGATGCTTTGGTTGCACGGGTGACTTAAAAACATGTTTCGCACGATGACAAGAGAAAAAAAGAATTGACCTTAACGTAATCTTAGTAAAATATTAACGTTTAATCGATCTTTCCTTAACAAAAACTTTTACTGCCATGAAACATGAATCGTCAGTTTTGAAAACCATCTTTTTTGTAATTGCCTTTTTGGCAATACTTGCCTCTTCCTGCACGAACGTATATTTTGAAAAGCCGGTGCCGCAACGCGGTGAGCAGGTGCGCACGATGCCAGCCGAACTGGCCGGGACGTACTTGTTGGAACCGCAAGTGGGTGAATCAGTGTCGGAAATGG
>JBJXEZ010000033.1:0-3566 GCA_046153695.1 Saprospiraceae bacterium | reverse complement strand
GACGCAGCGTACCGGCTACAGGTGAGCGACCGGACGATCCAGCTGTACCTCGCGGCGGTGCGGGAGGGGCGGGTGCCTGGAGAAGTGGATTAAGAGCGTGTTTACTTACAAGTGGCGACTGAAATGTAAACACGCTCAAAGTTCAGGGAGTAATTGTCCCCCTGCGCCACGAATCGGGTATCGGGTTGCCGCTCCCTTCTTTGTAATTGCCGCCATCGCTAAGCCCTAGGCGCTGCTTGGCCCATTCACCGACTTGGAGCCAGACTGTTGGGCCGGGGTCGTTTTCACGACTCGAACTGGCCTGCCGATGCGCGAAAACGTATTTGAGCGATGGAATTCTCGTTTTCAGAGCAGTCAGCAATCGCCGACCAGACGCGATTTGGGCGGCGGTTGGCTCGCCGCACATACGGCTGCTACCACCATAGCCTCGGTTCACGTATTTGCCCGAATCCCACCAGCATTTCCCCGTATCGCTGGCAAACGTTCCGGCAAATTCGATGCCTACACTTCTGCTGTTGAAACTATTGGCATGGTAGACAACTCTTGACTCCGGGTAAAGCTGTATAATTCTGCCGTTGGGCAAGACGACAAAGTGTGCTCCCACCCAAAGGTAATGGTTGGGGTCATTGTTCAGCCCGCCGGCGGTTTGATGCAAAACCACAGCATTGACGTTGGACAATGGTCGAGTGCCGCCACGGCAACTTGATCCGTTTCGGGCTGATGCGCAACGGTCGGGCGTGGCCCGGGCGGTAAAATCTTCTATTCCCCCGCTTGGAACGGGTAGGGTGCCGGAAAGCAACTGGGCTAAGATGCGTTGCATGGCCTCCCACGTTTTTTGTCCAATCTTTCCATCTGCCGTCAACCCGTTGACGAGCTGCCAACCCGACACCAGCGCCGCGAATGTCGGCTCGTCGGGCGAAAAGTTCAGGCGTAGCAATTTCCCCACAATGTCGTTGCGGCGGTTGCCCCAGCCCAATTGGACCGCACTGTTTCGGTTGTAGGCCACCGCTGAAGCGGTTTGATCGGGGCTTAGTTCGTCTTCGTATTCCAACTCGTGCAGGGCTGTTTCGTTAGCACCAGAGCAGGTTGGGCAACTACAACCGCAACCGCAGGATTTTTTGTGTTTGGGCGGAAGTGACGTTTCAAATATTTCGTCAAGAAAGGTTCTCATCGTTTGAAAGTTTGCCCGGTTGGCAACAACCGGAGGTGTGAAACAAGCCGTTTTTGCCTACAAATTTTGCATGATTTCGTCAAGTACCGTTTCGTGTTGTTGGTAAGGCCCCTGTTGACTGCCTCCCCGATTGTGGCCATGAGGGGGGTATCCTCGACGAGGAAGTTCTGCCCGCAACCAAATCTCGACACGACGGTTTTTTTCAGGCCTGTCGGCAGAAACAAGGGTCAATTTGCCCTCCGTGTTCAGGGTGACGGGTACGGGAAATTTTAGTTGCGCCCTGTATTTGTCGTGCAAAACATACAGGAGGTGCGTCGCAGCCGAGCAGGCCCTTTTTAAGCCGAGATAATGATTGTATGTGAACGTGCCGCTGGTATCCGCGAAGCCAACAAACACGATCTCAAGCACGGGTTGTTGGGTTTGGTGCGTGTCGGCAATCAATTTGGCAAGGTTGTTCAGGGCTTTAATATGATCGGGCAGAAGATCCGACTTGTTTAATCGAAAACCGTCAATCGTGAACGATTGCGGAACCCCGGTCTGGACGTATGCGCGTGGGGAAGTGGAGGAATCGGGAGACATTTTGTAGCCGTTCATAATCAGGTTGTGTTTTAGAATGTAGTTTTTAAATATCCATCTACTGAAATTGGCAGGCAAGAGGTTACCGGAGCCAAGCCTGGATTTGGTTGTATACTTCGTTGTTAAGCACAATGCCTCGGTTGTGCGAGTAAATTTTTTGCCCACCGTCGCATCCTATTCCCGGGCTTGTTGTGCAACCGTCAAGGTCTCCGCAGGCTCCTGTGTGAATACCTGCCAAAAACCGCTGGCGGGGAATACAATCGTTTTCTCCCCAGGCCATGTACCAAATCGGCGAACCGCTATGGCCGGGACAAGTGTCTCCTTTGTAGGTGAACCTGTTTTTTTGGACAACCCCACCAATCTTGGGCTCCATATTGTCCATAGGCTCATCGTCCCACCATTGGGTGAACGGTGCTTTGTCTGAAGGGTACCCACAGACAGTGACAACTTTTCCTTTCAAAAAATCTTTGTCCATCGGTATCTGATGAGCGCCTTGGCCACAGCTGCCCCACCAACCCAATCGGGTGTTTTGGACGGACGGAAAATTCTTTTTCCCCACATCTTCGTTAAGCACAATCACCGCGTAATCGTGCCGGCGGTCATACGTGTTGCGCCATTCATCTCGTAGCCGAAAAGTACTCGTGCTGTACTCACCGAAAGGTTTTGATGCCCCATGTCGTCCAGGAGAAACAGTTATTCGAACGGGTAGTGCTCCCTTGAAACCCCCTGAATTTGGGACTAAAACATGAGCTGCAGTAAGCACGTGTCGTGGGCCAATGAGCAACCCTGTTGCTGGCAGTCGGTCAGTGTGTTCCTTGTTTTGCGCATCGCGATAGGTGCAAATGATGGAGCAAATCCACCGAAATGGTGTTCGAGTATTGTTGTCAATTATGCTACGGGTATCCGTGCCCACAATCTCAAGTTCATTCCAGATTTCATCTAAGTGCGTTCTCATTGTCAAAAAATTTTCCTGACCGCCAACGGTCAGTTTAATGAAAAAATCAGGTGTCAAACAACCACCCCCTCCCGCAGCCACGGGTCGCCAGCAAGCGGCAAGCGGGCATCGGGGGAAGCGGCCAAAAGCGGTTCGGTTCGCAGGGGCGCGGTTCGGGTCGCGGCGGTCAGGCGCAAAAAATTGCCGCCGAGCACCAGGGCTTCCTGTTGGGGCGGAAGACGCAGGGCGTACACTTTTTCCAGTTCCACCCCGGGGTGCAGCCACGGCCCGTCGGAGCCGAACAGCACCTTGTGCGCCCCGGCCCGCTGCACGGCCATTTCTAACAGATCGAAGCGGCGTACGCCGGAGGTGTCGGTGTGTACGTTGACATGGCGCTCGAGGTACGGGATGAAGTTCAGTTGCGCCTTCCAGTCGTCGGCAAAACTGCCGAGGTGCGGGATGATGAAATGCACGTCCGGGTACTCGGTGGCAAACAGTTCGATGCTGGTCACGTTGCCCATCAGATCGTACAGCACCGGCAGACGGTAGGCACGGGCCGCTTCGCACACCTCACGGGTCAGGTCGGCATCGTGGCGGTGGGCCTTGATGCCTCGAAACCCGTGCTCCTCTACCGCTTCGCGCACGAGGTCGCGGATGCGCCCCCGGTCGCGCTCGGCATGCACGAAGGCAAAGCCGGAAAAACGGTCGGGGTGCTGGCGCACCAGTCGGGCCACGATCCGGTTGGCCGTGCGGTAGTCGGAATGGAACGCCGCGAACAGGTTGATCCGGTGGATGCCCGATTGGTCGGCCCAGCGCAGGAATTTCGTCAGGTCGGCGCGGGTGTCCCAAGGGCCGTTCAGCCCGTCGCCGGGGCCATAGTGGCAG
>JBJXEZ010000350.1:0-4367 GCA_046153695.1 Saprospiraceae bacterium | reverse complement strand
CGTGTTCACCAATACGACCACCGGGGCCACAGGCGGCGTTTGGACCCTCAACGGCACGCCTGCGGGCAGTGCTCCCGTGATAAGCCAGGTTTTTTCCGCCCCAGGCACCAACACGATTTGCCTCACGGCCAGCGACTCGTTTTGCCAAGACGTGGCCTGCAAAACCGTGGACATCGCCGACACAACCGGCTGCGCAGGCTCGTTTTTCAAAACTGCGAGTTACGCGCTCGGCACCAACCCGTACCTGTGGGGCCTTGATCTGCTTCAACTGCCCGACGGCGACCTGCTCGGCATCGGCGGCAAGAGTGGCGACCAGTATTTTGTCCGCTATTCCCCTGCCGGACAACTGACCAGTCAATGGCGCTACCCGGGGCCGGGCATTTCGTTTGTCACCGATGCCATGACCAGCAGCGACGGCCATGCCGTGTTCACCCGATCCGTGGTGTCCACCCAAGGTTCTGTTCAAAATTTTTGCTACGTCGCCAAGATGAACTGCGACACCCGACAACCCGTGTGGTACAAAACCCTGTCGCACCCCACGCGAAACGTCCTCGTCTGGCACGTCACGGAAAACCCGGTGACGCAAGCGTACCAGGTTTTTGGCCGTATTGCCGATTCGGCCAACGGCGAAAGCCCGACGGATGATGCCGTCCTGCTGTCCTTCAACCCGACCACGGGTACAATTTTGGCCCAAAAAAACTACCGGATCGGGACGGTTCCGCTGGTTCGTTCCAGCGCATGGGTAAACAACGACCTGTTTGCCGCAGGCAGCAACTACAATACCAACGTGCCCATGTTGTGCAAGTTGGATGCACTGGGCAATGCCCTTTGGAGCAAAGGCTACAGTTTTTCGGCACCGGGTGTTTTCAACAGCCAACTGAGGGAATGGTCCAGTGTGCGCTACGATGCCGCCGAAGGTGCGCTCGTGGTTGCGGGATCGGGAACGCGCCATGTGTTTTTTTTAAAAACCGACCTGAACGGGCAGCCCGTCACGGCGCGCATTTTTTTTAATGGCATGAATACGTCCAGCAGCTCACACGTGGACAAGGTCAACATTGATGTGCTGCCCGACGGTTACCTGCTGTCCTATGGGCAAGCGGCAAGTGCCAGCGAGGAGCGAATGGTCCTGCTTAAATTGGATAAATCGGGCAACTTGGTCTGGAAAAAGTCGCGTGCGGAAATCAACCTGAATGCGCCCAAGGTGGTTCTACAAAACGGTCACGCCTTCACGTTCAGTGGCTTGGGCATTGCCAACAACAAGTTCTTTTTGCTCAAAACGCCCTTGGTGCCGCCCACACCGCAAGACTGCGTAAACGACACGTTTTCCCTTGACATCATCACACCCCAATGGTCTGTTTCGCTCATTGCGCCCGTGGCCGTGCCGGTCGTGGCCGTGTCGGCCCAAACGGTAACTGTCGTGCCCGTGAACCTGCCGCAACCGCTTGAGACCGTTTGCGCCGCGGTTTCATGTCCCGAAATCTGCAACAACAACCTCGACGATGACAGTGACGGTCTGACCGACTGCGCCGATACGGTGGATTGCCCCTGCACCACACCAGGTTGTGCGATACCGGTGCCGCTCGTAACGCCCAATGTGGCAGGCAAGGAAGAATGGCAGTCGGCCCAGAACGATATTTTCGATTTCAGCCAGCCCATCGTGGCCAACCTGAACCCACAACAGGACAACGTGCCTGAGATCATCGTGACTACCTACAATCCGGGTATTAATCAGCCACGGCACATCCGAATTTATGCCGGTGATGGGAGCAATACCGCTACCCCGTCTCAGATTTCTTTCCCTGGAGCCAATGGCAATTTTCCGGAGGAGGTGACTGTTGTCGGTGATCTCGACGGCGACGGTATCCCGGAACTGATTGCCACGCTTCGAAATTCGCGCCTGCAGGTGTACTCCGGCTACAACCCGGCGAATAACCCGCCCATGACACTCACGATGGAATCAAATACGCTACAAGCCAATACTTACCCGCCTGGTTTGGCTGATTTTGATGGCGACGGACGACCGGAAATCTACCTCGGTCACCGGGTCTTCTGGATCAATCACGCTATTCCCGGCCTGAACAAACTCGTATCGATTACTCCGGCACCTTTCCCCCAGAGCCACTCCCAGTCGTTTGCGGCAGACATGCTCAGTGTGGCCGACTGCAACGGTGACCCCGACTGCGAAGGGTTAGAATTGGTGACCGGAAACACGATTTACAGCGTGGACCTCGCTGATTCGCCCGAAGACGGCGACCCTCGTGCCGTCATTTCCCGCCTGACGGTGGATGCTGTACCCGGCGGCTCTGCCCTGCCGAATGGCCCGGTTGCAGTAGCCGATATAGACCTTGATGGAGCACTCGACATAGTTACCATTGTAAGGGGGACAACGATTCCCATCATGGGGTATGTATACACCTGGAATGCCAAAAAATTCATCTGGAAATTTGAGCACTCGGCATTCAGTTACTATGGTTCCAACTACATACCCTCGGTGGCCAACGTATTTGACGACACCAAAATGGGCGCAATCAAAGACCTGCCGGAAATTTTTTACGGTGCCGGCCAGCGGCTTTATTGCCTGAATTTGAATGCCGCCAAAGCGGACCCGGCCTCCCCTTTCTGGTGGTCAACACCGCATTTCGACCAGTCCGGTTATTCCAACCCGGTCAGTACCTTCGATCTCGACGGTAATGGTGAATCGGAATTGGTCATCCGTGGATCGGATTCGCTTCGCGTGCTGTACGGCGGAGCAGCGCCGTTTCCGGCAGGAGTACAACCCAATCGTACGTGGTTTGCTTTAGTCGGCAGAAGCGGTACAAATATGGAGTACCCCGCCATTGCCGACGTTGACAATGATGGTGCGGCAGAGATCGTATTTGCCGGTTCGGATGGTCCGCTTAATTCCAACTTCTCCCGGCTGCGCGTCGTCGGTGCCGACCTCAGCAAGAGCCTGCCCTGGAAACCGACCCGCCGCCTGTGGAACCAGTATTCCTACGTGCCGTACATGGTGAACGACGACCTGACTATCCCCAAAAACCCGCAAAACAGCACGTCAGAGACCCCTCCCGGAAGCGGCCACCATCCGCTCAACGTAGTGCTGGGCCAACCGGTGCCACCTCACACCAACGGCTACCAGTATGTGCCTGATGCCGCACTGGAATTGGTGCAGGCCCGTTGCGCAGACAACCAGATCGAAGTCCACCTGCGGGTGTGCAACATCGGCCTGGAATCCCTGCCCGCAGGCACGCCTTTCCGGTTTTACCTCGGCGATCCCACGGCTGCAGCGGTGGTTCGCCTACCCGTTGCGGCTGTTCTGACGAATGCTGTTCCCCCAGACAGCTGCGCCGAGGTGTTTGTCGTGTTGCCCAAAAACCTTGGACAAACAATTTTTGCCGTTGTGAACGACGATGGCAGCCAGCCCACACCGTTTGCAATGCCTGCTGATTTTCCCCTAACTAATATTGCGGAGTGCAACTACGCGAACAACCTGACGAGTATTAAACTACCGCTGCCACCGCCACCGCCTGCACTCGGCCCCGATGTGGCGGTGTGCGAAAACGGCGTGTGGACGTTCAGCGTCAGCGCGGGTTTCCAACAATACCGCTGGTCGAACCTCTCAGTCGATTCCAGCATCACGGTGTACGAGCCAGGCACTTACTGGGTGGAGACTACCGACCACTGTGGCATAGTGTACCGCGACACGGTGGTAGTGACGGTGGCCCCGGTTGGCATTGTCAGCCTTGGGCCGGATCGGCGGATTTGCGCGGATTCGGTGATACAGTTGCAGGCCTCTCCCGGGTTTTCGGAATATGTATGGTTTCCCGCCGCCGATTTGTCCTGCACCAATTGTCCCGATCCATTGGCCACGCCAGCCCAGAGCCGCACATACGCCGTCCAGGCCAAGAGCCTGCTCGGTTGTTTCAGTTTCGATACGATACGGGTTGAGGTAGTTTTTGGGCAACAAACTGCCGAGGCTATGCAAATCTGCGCGGGCGACTCGGCCTTGATTTTTGGAAACTACCAGACTGCGTCGGGCGTGTACGCCCAAACCTTTTCAGCCGCCAACGGCTGCGATTCGGCCCACACGGTTTCGCTGGCGGTGCTGCCGGTTTTCCAATCTGCCGAGGCTGTGCAAATCTGCGCGGGCGACTCGGTGTTGATTTTTGGAAACTACCAGACCGCAGCGGGCGTGTACGCCCAAACCTTTTCAGCCGCCAACGGCTGCGATTCGGCCCACACGGTTTCGCTGGCGGTACTGCCGGTTTTCCAAACTGCCGAGGCTGTGCAAATCTGCGCGGGCGACTCGGTGTTGATTTTTGGAAACTACCAGACCGCAGCGGGCGTGTACGCCCAAACCTTTTCAGCCG
>JBJXEZ010000348.1:0-5933 GCA_046153695.1 Saprospiraceae bacterium | reverse complement strand
ATCTGGTAATTGGATTAATGTCATCCAAAGGATCGCGCAGGACTTTCCGGTTTTTTTTGGAGAATAAGCCCTCTTTTTTGGCTTCTTTTGGAACGGTTGCTGTTTCGACGCTCATAACATACTAGTTGAAAAGAATGAAGGGGGGAAAGTTCTTAGGAACGGTGCTGGAATAAAGGTACAGATTTGGCGGGCTTGTTTGCTCCCATTTTTCGTTGTTCGTCGGTTGTTTAGGCCCCACTAAACGCCCTCCTCTCGCCTCAACTGGAAGCAAAACGCCTCCCCAAATCTGTACCTTTATTCCAGCACCGTTCCTAATGCATTGAACTGCAACCGGGCCAGGCTGCTGTACAAGCCGTCCTCCAGAACGGAAAGGTCCTCGTGCGTTCCCTGTTCCACGATGCGCCCGCCATCCAGCACATAAATGCAATCGGCCTCCCGAACGGTGGCCAGCCGGTGTGCGATAATAATGCTGGTACGGCCCTCCATCAGGTTGTTGAGTGCCTCCTGCACCACACGCTCGCTTTCGGCATCCAGGGAAGAGGTGGCCTCGTCGAGCAAAAGAATGGCGGGGTCACGCAGAATGGCACGGGCGATGGCGATGCGTTGACGTTGCCCGCCGGACAGTTTGATGCCGCGCTCGCCCACTACGGTGTCGAACCCGTCGGGAAAACGGCGGATGAAATCCAGGGCATTGGCCTTGCGGGCTGCCTCGACGATCTCAGGTTCGATGGCTTCCGGTTTGCCGTACAGGATGTTTTCCCGAATGGTGCCGCCGAACAGGATGACCTCCTGGGGCACAATGGCAAAATTGCGGCGGTACGACTCTAATCCGTAGTCGTAAATGCTTGTCCCACCGATGCGGATGTCGCCACTGCCAAGGTAGTGGAACTGCAACAGGAGCTGCATGATAGTGGACTTGCCTGCACCGCTTTGGCCCACCAGCGCCACCTTTTTGCCAGCGGGTATGGACAGGCTCACGCCTTTGAGTACCTCCACGTCGGGCCGGGTCGGATAGGAAAAATGTACGTCGTCGAACTTGATATCGCCCGTAAGGCGGCCAGCGGGCCGATTGGTTTGCGGGCGCTGGTCGAACTCGGTGGGGCTGCGCAAGATTTCACGCACTCGCTCGGTGGCACCGACTGCGCCGACCAGTTCTGTGTAAAAATTGCCCAAACCGGCGATGGCTCCCCCGATAATAGCTGTGTAGGTGACGAACGTGATCAGTTCACCTGCCGTCAATTGGCCTGTCTGCACCAGGTACATGCCGTAGCCGATGACAAAAAACAAGGCACCGAACAACATGGTGATGATGAAAACGGCAAAAACTGCACGTCCCTGGGCGTAGCGCATAGACACACCCACAACCTGGTTATTGGCCCGCCCGTAGCGCAAGCGCTCGAAGCCTTCGTTGGTAAACGCTTTCACGGCGTGGATGGACTGGAGCGTTTCGTCCAGAATCGTATTCGTCTCGCCGAGCATATCCTGCCGTTTTTTGGACAGTTTGCGCACCCATCGCCCAAAAATCAGCGCTCCAATGACGATGACCGGGAATGTACCCAACATGACACCGGCCAGTTTGGGAGCCATCCAGGTCAACAAAGCGATGCCACCGATGAGCACGATAATCTGTCGAATGAATTCGGCCAGAATGAAATACAGGGTGTTGTACAGTTTTTCAACATCGTTGGTGAGTCGGCTTACGAGTTCACCGACGCGGCTTTTTTCAAAAAAAACGATGGGCAACGCGATCAGGTTTTGGTAAAGCGCGTTGCGTACGTCCGCAGTGGTTTTTTCGCTGACAATGGCGAACATGATGACCCGCAGGTAGGATACCACACCCTGTACGGCTAAAATAGCCACAAGCCATAGCCCCAGGCTTTTTAGGTCAATATCCACTACTGCCCCTTGTGCCACGTCAAGCATTTGGCCGATCATGAGTGGAAACACCATAAAAATGCTGCTCGAAAGGAAAAGCAGTACCAACCCGAAAATGAACTGGTAGCGGTACGGTCGCACATACTGGAATATCTTCAAAGCTTCTCGTAAGGACTCCCTCGACAATCGTGGTTTGGTTTCATCTTTGCTCATGGCCGCAAAGTTCCAGCTCCCATTGCAGAAAACGATGAAATGTTTTGGACTGCATTTTGAAAGATAACTGTTTACTTTGCCGCTCAGTCTGTTAGGATTTTTTCAAAACCCAATCCGTATGAGTTCACGATTTTTAGTGCTTGCCGTATTCGCTCTTTGGAGCGGTGTCAGTTGGTACTGGTATGTTTGCGGCATCAAGCAGCAATGCAGCGATCGTCCTGCTATGGTTCAGCAGGCCGTGCCGTTTGAACCGGAAACCATCCTCGGTACGGACGACCAGGTGTCGGCGTACACACCGACGGAACCGATTGAGCACGCTGATAATTCCGCTACCGATCCACAGCCTGTTGCCGCCGAACCAGACATCAGCAAGGCCCATGTTGAGGAGCTGGCAGACCATTCCCTGATCCATTTCCCCTACAATTCCACCCGAAAAGAAGATGATGCAGCCATTGATGCCTACCTTTCCCGACTGGCTGACCAACTGACCTCCTCTGGAACTACCGTCACCCTGATCGGGCATACGGACAACGTAGGCGACAGCAAAACAAACCTCGGTTTCGCTTTGCGCCGTGCAAAAAACATACGGGACATCCTCATCGCCAAGGGTGTAGCAAAAAAACAGATCGTGTGCAAGACTAAAGGAGAGAACCAGCCTTTGGGCAGCAACGACAAACCGCGCGGGCGCTATCAAAACCGCCGGGTAGAAGTCCGAGTTGGCCAATAGGCCCGTTTATTACCTAATCATTCATCATCCATCGCAAAATTCGATGTTTCAGCAAGACGTATTCCAAGGCCCAGGCACCGGCACCTTTACCTCCCATACCTTCGAAATCCTGTTCATGCTCTTCGTAGCCGGGCTGATCGGCCTTTGGCTTGGCTGGGTATTGTGGAGCACCTACCGCCAGGAGGCCGAAAAACTCCGTATCGAAAACACCAGCCTGTCTGCTACCAACACCACACTGCGGCAAGAAGCGGATAACCTCAAAACCAAACTCACCGAAACGGAAGCTGAGCGCGATGCCCTGAACACCCGGGTGCAAACTCTCGGCTGGGAGGCTGAGACCCGAAATAATCAATTTGCTATCCTGCAAAGCGACATGGAAAAAATACTGGCTCGCAACCGCCAATTGGAGTCCGAACTCGGGTTGACCCATGAGCCGGAAGCCACGTTGGCTACAAAAGTGCCTTTGGAAGTGGAAACCCACATTTCCCCATCGACATCATTGGACGAGCCGGAATCCATCCCTGCCGACCTGCCTGCCGAAACACCGGTGGAACAGCCCGAACCCGAACCGCATGAGCCTGCCACCGAACCTGTCGCAGCTGTACCCGCCGACGTGGTGTTCGTGGACCCCGTGCCGCGCAACAGCATCATCCCGATTGACGAACTTGGCGCCGCGCCGCAAACACCCGCCTCGAAAACGGAGCCGGAACCCCCGAAAATGGTGACCGAGGAACTGGCACCTGTAGTGGTAGCTATTACAGGTGGACCACGTGACGACCTCAAGATCGTGGAAGGAATCGGGCCAAAAATTGAGCAATTGCTTTTTAACGCAGGCATTACCACGTATGGCCAATTGGCTGCTACTTCGGTACAACAGCTCAAGGAAATACTCGTAAGCGCAGGCCCGCGGTATGCCATGCACGACCCAGGTACCTGGTCGGCACAAGCACTGCTCGCTGCCAACGGCGAATGGGAGAACCTTACTGCCTACCAGGATTTCCTTAATGCTGGCAAGCGACCGGACAAAAACTAAGCGCATACTGCCGGAGTACTTATCTTTCTATTTGCTGCGTGCAACAAACTTCGATTTTTTCGCTGCGCACCGTTTTGCTGTACGGCCTTTCTTTGGGCCTGCTACTGGCCTCGTTCCAAGCGGCGCGCTATCGTTTTCTGGTGCTGGAACACTCCGAGGAGGTGTATTACGGCCTAATCGCGGCGTGCTTTGCAGCGATAGGTATTTGGTTGGGCAGGCGTGTTTTTGCAACGAAAGAAAAAACACCAGCGCTCGTATCGGCGGAGCCACTCCAGGGGGCTGAATTGGAACAAGCCCTGGCTCAACACCGCGTTACACAGCGCGAATACGAGGTACTCCTGCACATAGCCCAGGGGCTGAGCAACCAACAAATTGCCGATACCATGTTTGTTTCCCTCAATACGGTGAAGACCCATACGGCCAACCTGTTCTCCAAATTGGATGCCCAACGCCGCACCCAATTGGTCGAGCGTGCCCGGGTTCTGGGCCTTATCGCGCCCATCGCCCAAAAGTATGATTAGTAGGCACAATACTGAAATCACCCGAAAGTATGAAGTCTGAACGCACTGGTGCAAGTTCCTTTGCCCCATCAGTTCACCCACTTACACTTGTTTTTTTATGAAAAATTTGGTTCTCAAGTACGGACTTATTTCCGGCACCGTCAGTGCCGCCATGATGCTGATCACGGCCTTGTACATGCGTGATGATTATGAAAACGTCCCCAACGCCGAGATTTTTGGCTACGTCGGCATCGTGCTCAGTATGATTTTTATCTTTTTCGGCGTGCGTGCATACCGCGACCAAATGGCCTCCGGCGTGTTCTCTTTCAGCAAGGCTTTTCAGGTCGGAATCTATATCACCATCATTTCCTGTGTCATGTATGTGATCATGTGGATGATCGTGTCCAGCACGCTGATGACGGATTTTATGGACAAGTATGCGGCCGAAACCCTACAGCAGTTACAGGCATCGGGCGCTACCGCCGAAACGGTCGCGCAAAAAACCAAGGAAATGGAGCAGTTCCTTGAGCTGTACAAAAATCCCTTTTTCAAAGCGGCCATTACATTTTTGGAGCCCTTCCCGGCGGGCCTGGCCGTGACCTTGTTGTCTGCCGCAGTATTACGCCGGAAATGATTTTGGTTAAGAGCTGTTAAAACGCTGTTGGGGAAATGTAAAACTCCTACTGGCAAGCAACCAGTTAGTGCAACCCGTTCAGAAATTTGTGTGTCGGTATTCTCAACAGCCTTTTTGGGCAATTCACTTGATTATTTCATTACAAAAACGACGGCCATGCGCATCAAATCAGTCTTCCTTTCCTGTGTTTTTTTCCTGACCTTCTTTTCTGCCTTTGCTCAGCAAGATGAAACCGTACTCGGCACCCGTAATCTCGGCTTTTCCGGGATTTGGGCTGGCACCAAACACCAAATGACCCGCTACGGCAATAGCAACAGCTATGTGTACGGCTGGCATTTCGGACTGGAGTTTGGCAAAACTTTGACTATTGGCCTTGGCGCTTACGACCTGCGCGACAATATCTTGTGGGACAACCAATCCGGCCAATCGTTCGACATGCGCTGGCGCGTGCTGAGCCTCGGCTACGGTTTCCAGAAATACCGCGCCGTACACCCCATCATCAATATAGATGCCGGGCCTGGCACGGTAAAATTCGCCAACGAAAACGAGGACCGCATCTTTGTGATCCAACCCTCGGCTGGCGTGGAAATCAACTTGTTGCGATGGATGCACCTCGCCTTTGAGGGGGGGTACCGTTTTGTCACGGATAGCAATATCACCCTGACCGACAACCAACTGTCTGGCGTGTACGGCCAGGCTACCCTGCGTTTCGGCTTTTCCTGGGGGCGTTACCGGAATTATTGAGCGGGTGAGCGAGTGAGCGGGTGAGCGGGTGAGCGGGTGAGCGAGTGAGCGGGTGAGCGAGTGAGCGGGTGAGCGGGTGAGCGGGTGAGCGAGTGAGCGGGTGAGCGGGTGAGCGAGTGAGCGGGTGAGCGGGTGAGTGGGTGAGCGAGTGAGCGAGTGAGCGGGTGAGCGGGTGAGCGGGTGAGCGAGTGAGCGAGTGAGCGGGTG
>JBJXEZ010000332.1:0-5278 GCA_046153695.1 Saprospiraceae bacterium | reverse complement strand
GCTGTGATCGCTAAAAATCTGCTGCTGAATCAAGACCATTTTTTCGAGGTTCCGGAGCCTCAACTACCACCGTTTAGTCCTCATAGTGGCTTACCTGATTACCTGCGTTTTGAAAAAACAAGCATTGTGTTTTGGTTGGGGGAAGCCAAATCCATGACTTTGTCCCTGAAAGATAAAGACCATAAAATGGTTTGGACCACGCCCCTTCAAGGGCAAAAAGGCTTTAATGAATACCGTTGGGATTTGATTATCAAAAGAGAAGAAAGTGATTTACCCTATTTCGTTGATTATGAGAAATTTTTGGAACCAGGTCATTATTTGCTCATTTTGTCTGATGGGAAAACAGACTTAGAGCAGCGTTTTGTGGTGAAAAATGGTGATTGAGAGTCGCTGTATTCCATATCTTGCGGAATATTCAGTAAAAAGCAAAGCAAAAATGAAACAGGCCATTCCTCAAATCTTGTTGCTGCTCCTTTTGGGCGCAAGTCCTTTCTCTGGTTTTTCACAAAAAGTCAATGTCGAACAACTAAAGGGCATTAAGACCCGCAACATCGGCCCGGCGGGCATGAGCGGGCGGGTGACGGCCATTGATGCCGTGGTGGCCGATCCCAATATCATTTACGTGGGCACGGCCAGCGGCGGCGTGTGGAAAAGCGTGGGCGGCGGCACCAACTGGCAACCCATCTTCGATAAAATGCCCGTGCAGGCCATCGGTGCGGTAAAAATCAACCAGCGCAACCCCTCCGAAATATGGGTGGGCACCGGCGAAGGCAACCCCCGCAACTCGCAAAACAGCGGTGAAGGCATTTACAAATCCATTGACGGTGGCGTGACCTGGAAGTGCATGGGCCTGGAGAAGACCAAAGCCATCCACCGCATCATCATTCATCGGGACAACCCGAACACGGTTTTTGTGGCGGCACTCGGCTCCAGCTATGGCCCTACCGAGGACAGGGGCGTTTTTAAGACCACCGACGGCGGCAAAACCTGGCGCAAAATCCTGTTTGCCAACAACTTAACAGGCTGTTCCGAACTCGTCACTGACCCCGCCAACCCGAACAAGCTCATCGCTGCCTTATGGGAATACGAGCGCAAGCCGTGGTTCTTCAACTCCGGTGGCAAGGGAAGCGGCCTTTACATCAGCCACGACGGCGGAGATACCTGGGAGCGCCGCACCAGCAAGGACGGCCTGCCAGAAGGCGACCTTGGCCGCATGGGCATCGCCATTGCACCCAGCAGCCCGAACATCGTCTATGCGCTCGTAGAAGCCAAGGAAAACGCCCTCTATAAAAGCACCGACGGCGGCCTGAAATGGTCGAAAATGGCCAGCGCAGACAAAGGGAGTTCTAATGTGGGCGACCGCCCGTTTTATTACTCCGAAATCTATGTTGACCCGAAAAACGAGAACCGCATCTACAGCATTTATTCCTTCCTCAGCAAAAGCGAGGACGGCGGCAAGTCTTTCAATGAACTGGCCGGTTGGGACTGGCGTATTCACCCCGACCACCATGCTTTGTGGATAAACCCAAACGACGCTTCCCACCTGATGAACGGCAACGACGGCGGCCTGAACATCAGTTATGACTACGGTAAAACCTGGCGCTTTGCCGACAACCTGCCCGTCGGCCAGTTTTACCATGTGAGCTATGACATGAGCGTGCCCTACCGAATCGCCGGAGGCATGCAGGACAACGGCTCGTGGGTTGGCCCTTCGGCAGTGTGGCGCATCGGCGGCATCCGCAACATGGACTGGCAGTGCGTCTATTTTGGCGACGGTTTCGACGTTAGCATCCAGCCGGACAATGGGCGCTATTGCTACGCCATGTCGCAGGGCGGCTACCTTGGCTACGTGGACATGCTCACCGGCCATTCGCAGGGCATCAAGCCCGTTCACCCGGACGGTAAAACGAAACTGCGCTTTCATTGGAATTCGGGCTTCGCCCAAAACCCCTTCCACAACCGGGGGGTCTACTATGGCAGCCAGTACTTGCACAAAAGCATGGACAGCGGCCAAACCTGGGAAATCATCAGCCCCGACCTGACCACAAACGATACCTCCAAGCTGCACCAGGACAAGACCGGCGGTCTCACCCCCGATGCCACGAGTGCCGAGAACCATTGCACCATCCTCGCCATTGCGCCAAGCACAGTAGACGAAAAGGTCATCTGGGTGGGCACCGACGACGGCAACGTGCAACTGACCCGTGACGGTGGCAAGACCTGGACGAACTGCACCGCAAAACTGCCAACGGTAAAACCCGGCTCATGGGTCCCCTATATCGAAGCTGGCAAACGGGCAGGCGAGGCATTCGTCATCGTCAATGATTATCGAAGGAACGATTGGCGGCCCATGGCTTTTTTTACCAAAGACTTCGGTGCAACATGGACTCGCCTCGTGGATGAAAAGCAGGTGCAGGGCCATGCCCTTTGCATCGTGCAAGACCCCGAAGCAGACAACTTGCTCTTCCTCGGAACGGACTACGGCCTTTGGTTCAGCATTGATTTTGGAAAAAACTGGAACAAATGGGCGAATGATTATCCCTCGGTTTCCACCATTGACCTGAAAATCCACCCACGGGAGCACGACCTCATCATCGGCACGTTTGGCCGGGCATTTTGGGTCTTGGACGACATTCGCCCCCTTCGGGAAATAGCCCGCAGCCAGGGCAAATTGTTGGAGCAGCCCTTCAAGGTGTTCCCTGCGCCGGATGCTTATTTGGCAGCATTCCGTTTTTTCGATGGCGTCATTTTCCCCGGCGATGCCACGTTCGAGGGGGCGAACCGCAGCCCGGCGGCCATGCTGACATTTTGGGCGAAGCCCAGCCTTTTTAAAGAAGAAAAAAAGGAGCCTGCAAAGGACGAAAAGAAAGAGGCCAAAAAAGAAGAGAAAAAAGACGACAGCAAGGCCCGAATTCAAATAATTGACAGTCAAGGTGATACAATACGTACTTTCAGTTTAAAACCCGACTCTTGCATGAACCGCATCACTTGGGGGTTAGAGCAGGATGGCGTGCGCTACCCCAGCCGCAACAAGCCAAAGCCAGAGGACGACAAGCCTGGAGGCAACGCCGTTTTGCCCGGCAAGTACAAGCTCTTGTTCAAATGGAAAGGCCATGTGGACAGCACCTTCGTCACCGTCCATGCCGACCCCCGCATGAACATCACGATGGAGGCCCGCAAGGCGCAAATGGCTGCCCAAAAGGATTTCGAAAAGACCGTCAAAGCTGCCACAAATGCATTTGACCGCTTGCAGGAGGCCATGCAGTCCATCAAATTGGTGAACGAAGCCCTCGTGAATGCCCCCGACAGCTTGAAAAAAGACCTTGCGAAGCAAGGCCAGACAATGACCGACAGCATTGCCGCGCTCGAAAAACTATTCATGCAGCCCGAGGGCCAAAAGGGCATCCCCGACGAGACGGACGATATTCAGAACGCCCTGTATACGGCCAGCGGTCATCTCGGAGCCTCGGACGGTGCGCCCAATTCGGCAGCTCGTGTTTACCTGGAAAAATCAGAGCGGATGCTGGCTGCGGCTATCGGGAAAATAAATAAGTTTACCGAAGGGAGTTTTGCCAAATACCGGGAGCAGGTGGAGGCGGCACAGTCGCCGTTGTTTAAGAAATGGGAGCGGTTGAAGGTGGATTGATGGGGTTGCGCCTCGTGTCGGAAATAAGTTGCTTAATCATCAAAATTACAAACCATGAAAAAATTACTACTATTTACATTAATCGCATGGAGTGGCCTCCATCTTTCTGCCCAAATTACGGTTACATCCAGCACTTTTCCCACTACAGGCGATGTACTGCGCTACGTACGAGCCGCCAATCCAAACATAGCCGTCGCCCTCTTCACCCCGCCGGGGGGCAATCAATTCTGGGATTTAAGTGCGCTGACTCCGGCATCAACCTTTGAGGTCAGCTACCGTCCTGCCTCCGAGGGGGGCTTTCAGGATGCTTTCCCAGCGGCTACTATGGTTGTTTCCAGTGGAACATCTGAGTATTATTATACATCCTCCGGTACAAAATTTGAACTCCTGGGGCATGTCGACAACACCATTGGAGGGTTGCCTATAGTAGCCATTTATAGAAACCAGCCTATTGTAGCGGAACGGCGCGCGCCGCTTAATGTTTTTGATATTTTCCAACAAACATCTAACAATACACTCCAATGGAGTTACGGCGAGATACCAGCCGGCGCACTCATTTTACCCCTCACACCCGATTCTGTGCGACTCCGCATTAACAGACAAATTCTTGATGTAGTGGATGGTTATGGAACGCTCAGGCTGCCCGGCGCCCTTCCACAATCGGAATTCCCCGTCCTGCGCCTTAAAAAGACGACCTACATCACGCAAAATATTGATATAAAAGTTCAGCTGGGCTGGATTGATGTTTCGCAAGCGGCTCCAGGATCAGGTTCACTTTGGTCGTCTTTGCTGGGTACAGATACCATCACGACGCATCACTACTTGAACTGTTTATTCCGGAGTATCTGACCCCCCTATTCCGGAGGTCTGACCCCCCTGTGGATAAGTACGGCAAAAGAAGGGTGCTAAGGTACTTGTTTTAAGTTTTTGCGTCTGCTATTTCCTTTCAATTCGATTCGGTGTGCTCTAGGAATGATCCGGTCGAGGATAGCATCTGCGAGCGTTGGTTCTTCCAGATATTCATACCATTTGGAGATGGGTAACTGGGAGCAAATGATGGTTGAACTGACTTCATACCGGTCTTCGAGGATTTGAAGCAGGATGAGTTTGACTTGTTGGGTGATGGGTTGCAGGCCAAAATCATCGAGGATAATGAGTTGAGCTTTTTTGAGGAGGTTGAGCCATTTGATGAGCGTTCCATCGGTTTTGGCAATAGCAATTTGTTCGCTCAGGCGGTTGAGGTTAAAGTAGAGGGTTCGGTGGCCGGTAGCGCAGGTTTGGTGTCCGAGGGCACAGGCGAGGAATGATTTCCCGCAACCGGTGGCGCCGGTGATGAGGATGTTTTCGGCACGAGACAACCAGGCGCCATCCGCCAGAGCGACGAGGATGTGGGGCTGGAGGTTGCGTTCGTCCGAACACTGGATGTCAGCTAAAGTAGCGCGATAGCGCAGCCTGCTCATGCGCAGGAATAACTCCATTCTGCGTTGATCCCGGTATTGAACTTCGGCATCCATGAGGGTTGCGATCATTTCATGGGCTGTTGGTAGCTGGTTGATGGGCAGGATGAGCGTGGCTTCATAAGCTCCGGCCATTCCGGTGAGTTTGAGCCGTTTCATGCTTTGCAAGGATTCA
>JBJXEZ010000315.1:0-3128 GCA_046153695.1 Saprospiraceae bacterium | reverse complement strand
GGTGTTTTGTGTGCTCGTGGTGTTGTCGCCGAAATTCCAGGTACCGTTCTGGCCGCTTGTATTGGAAAAATTGATCGTCGTGCTGTTGCAGTTTTCGTTTACCGATACCTGCGAGGAAATGTCAATTGAATCTTGTAACGTCACCGTTGCAGTGTCGGTGTCCGTGCAAAGCCCGGATAAATCCGTGGCTGTGGCGATGTACACGCCCGAACCTACACCAACTGGATTCACTGACACGCCGGCAAGATCGGTCCACGTCACGGTGGCGCCGGGCGGGCTGGTGGTGGCCACAAGATTTGCCGAAGGCGCACAAATGGAAATATCGGGAGCGGTAACGGTGAAAAAATTACCGGAAACGGCCAATGATTGGCTGAATGGAAGTACGCAGGCGGCATTTGCATCGAATGTGACCATGTATGTGCCCGGCGCAGGGTACAGGTACACCACGGAGTCCAGCGTACTGACATCACTCCCTACGCCGAAAGACCAGATACCCGAAAACCCGCTGGAATTTACGAACGATACAGCCGTGCTGGTACAGGACTGCTCCATGCTGATGAACGGTGTCAGGTCGAACGAATCCTGAATATTGACCGAAAACACAAACTGCGCCATACAGCCGTATTGATTTTCCACGGTCAACGTCACGGTGTACGTTCCAGCCGGTCCCCAAGCGGACGTGTTCGCCGCAAACTGATTGACCATGAGCAACAACGGCGGGTTGGCTACCCACTGGTAGGTGAGCATGTCTGCCGGGTTCAGGTTTAGCGCAGCTAGTTCAAACGGTGTATTGGGACAGGCATTCGGCGGCACGCTGGCGGTAGCTACCGGAGCAAGCACTTCGACGCGGGCAGTGTCGGTGCGCACACATTGGTAACTGTCGGTGGCCGTGACCACATAAACTCCGGCAGGCGCTGCGAGCGGGTTTATGGTGTCGCCTGCGAGGTTGGTCCACACGAGCGTTGCAGGCACATTGGTTGTAGCTGTCAGTACTCCCAGGGTATCGCAGGTGGTGGTATCGTTGGCTGCTACGGTCAGCAATGGCTGGCGGGTGATGGTCACCGAGTCCACGTCGAAACAAGTTCCGTTGCTAACAACGAGCAGGTAGGTTTTAGTCGTGGGCGGGTTTGCCAGCACTTTTTGCGGGCCCGGGTTAAAAGTCAAAAAATCCGTGGGCTGCCACTGATAGGTAAAGGTTGGATTGCCAACGACAGTGACAGGTACCGGGCCACCATCGCAGGCATAACCCTTTGTAACCACCTGGTAGTCCAAAAGCGAATCCACCTTAAATGGCAACACGAGCGTATCGGTACAGCCAGCAGCGGACGTAACTACGAGCCGGGCTATCACGTTGCTCAAGTTGGGGATTTGGACAGGGGGGAAGTTTTGCTGGCTGCTGCTGAACGAACCGCCATTCCAGGTGATATTCCACTGCCAGCCCGTGATGGTGCTGGTTGGGTCAGTGGATTTGTCAATAAATTTCACCTGAAATGAATTGGTCACACAGGTTTTGGTGTAAGTAAAACTGGCATTCAGGCCCGAAACAACGCCGATATTGATGCTGCCCACTGCTGTGCATCCGCGGGAATCGGTGGCGGTGACGGCGTATGCCCCGCTCCCGAGGCCTGTGATAGTCTGGCCCGGTACGTAATTTACGCCCGGTCCCTGCCACACATAGGTGTACGGAGCAGTGCCATGGCTGGCTGTAGCGGTAGCGGTGCCGGTTTTGTCGTTCGGGCAAAACACCGTTGGCGTACCTGTGACACTGACTTTCACTTGTGTGTGCGTTCCGATCACCCCATTGGCTGTGCCAGAGCATCCAGTAACTACATCGGTAACGGTGACTGCCACAAAGGTACCCGGTGCCAGGTTGTTGATCTGCGGCGCGTTGGCAGGCGACACGTTCCATTTGTAGTGGTAATTGCCGCCGGAAGGGTTGACGAGGGCGGTTGCGGTACCGTCATCCACGCCGGCGCACTCGGCCTTTTTTATCAACAGATTGACACTGAGGCTGTCAATAACCGGAATAAATACGGTGGTATCCAACTGGCAGCCTTTCAGGTCGGTTGCACGCACCGAGTACGGTACGCCGGGCAAAAGGTTGCCAGCTGTGGCTCCCTTAGTACCGTTGCTCCACAGGATATCATAGGGCGGGTTTCCGCCAAACGGGAACAGGGTCATGGTGCCGGTAAAGCCATTGCACGAAGGCACATTGACTGTAGCGGTGAAATGCAACGGAGCGGGCTGTACCACCTGGATGCCGCCGACAATGGTAGCACCGGTGTTATCGGTGACGGTTACCTGATAAGCGCCTGCCGGGAGGCTCGTAATCGTCGGCGTTTGTTTGCCGTTGCTCCACAGGTAAACATACGGTGCCGAGCCGCCCGAAGCTAACGCGGTGGCCGTGCCGTTGGAGTTGCCGTGACAAGTCGGTGGCGTGAACGTGAGCGCAACCTTTACGGGGCCTTGCGCCCAGGCTTCTCCAAAACAAAATGCAGCGAGAAACACCACGCCCGAAAGGCGCCGCAGGCAGGTGAAAGCATTTATTTTTTCAAAAATCATGGCGTTTCGATTCATGGCACTGGATCAATTCAGTTTGATGGCGGCTCGCCGAGCGCTTTTTTGGGGGTGTACTTGAAGGGAATAGCGTTTCCGGTCACGTCTACCCCAACGATCTCCACACGTCGTTCACGGGCGGCATCAACACTGTACACGGACAGGCGACGGAGCTTGGGGTCTTTGCTCACCGTGGGAGGAGCCTTTGTGTCGCCCTTCGGGTCTGGCTCGATCTTGAGCTGCTCAGAATTCAGGTACGGCAGATAAATCCCGCCAAAGCCCTTGAAATGGTTTCGAATACTCTCGATGCGCCGCAGGGTCAGGTCTTTGTTGTAAGTCGGGTTGGAAAGGGGCGAGGCATATCCACTGAACCGAACGGTGATCTGGTTGCCAGCCCGCAGCATATCGTACAACACCTCGGAGAACATCAGCAGTTTTTCCCATTCACCCCGGACACGGCGCTCAAAAAAAGTGTCTATGTCAGTTTGGGCAGAAACGAGCGCTTCGCCGGTCAGGCCCGCACTGTAGTTTTTCATGTACTCCGCTTTGCGGTTGTAGTAGTCGACCTGGGT
>JBJXEZ010000010.1:0-4417 GCA_046153695.1 Saprospiraceae bacterium | reverse complement strand
TCCAAATACGACCGGATTCGGCAGCAAAAAACCGCCGAGACTGCGCCGGGCGGCAGCCGTTACTGGTGCCATGCCTTTGCGGGGCAAATCAAGGATGAAACGTTCCAAAAATATTGGAAAGCCGCAGAAGAACGCCGGGAAGAATGGGACAAGGCTGAAAAATATTATGAAACGCCCAAAGGCCTCAAGGAACTCAAACGCAAGCGAAAAGACGGCCTGAGTCTCGGCATTCCTAAAATTGCCATCGTCAACCCGTTTTATTTGAAACTGGACGAACGCAAGAAAGACCAGGCCGTGCAACACATCGAAACGGAAGACGGAGCGGAGCATTTTCGCGACCTGATTCGCGAGGTTAGCGCTATATCCGGCCTCAAAACCACCTTGCTCGATGTATCTTCCTTGAAGGAAACGGAGACCGAAAAATTCAATGACATCCGTTTTCTCAACGAGTGGTTTGCCGAGCAAGGCAGGCATTTCGACCTCACGCTTACGCCCGGAACGCAGCAAGAACGAATCAATGCTATCGCCAAAAAGTATGACACGGATTACTTCCTTTGGACGGGAGTCATTACCATGCGGGAAAAAAACAGCAGCGAATGGGTGTACATTCCGCTAAGTCTTTTGCTATTTGCGCCGACGCTGCCACTGGCAACATACATGGCCGTGAAACCCAAGTACGAAATGCTGCACTACACTATGCTCTACGACGTGCGTACGGGGCGCCGCCAGATTTTGAAGTTTGATACGTTCAATCACCGCGACAGCGACGCTATGGTGAAAGCGCATCTGTACGACGCATTTGTGCAAATCAAACGAAAGTGAAAAACGAAAAAACGCAGGCAGGGCACCGTCCCTGCCTGCGTTTTACAAAAAAAACTACTTGCCCCATTTCAGCGTGGCTATCATCTTGTTCACATCCTCGCGCATGAATGCCAACACGGGAGCAATGGAATCGGGGCGGGACTGTGTTCGGAAATACAATGCTCCGCGCAAAAAGTGCTGTGTGGAGTCTGTGGCAAAAAACTGGTAGGACGATGCCGTAGCCCCCTCGATGGAAAAAATGATACCGTGAACGCGTTCGGTTGTGCGGTGTACCGGAATTTCCTCAATGTAATTGGCCTTGATATTGTGCTTTTGGGCCATGGTAAAGGCATCGGTCACCAATTCGTCCAGGCGGGTGCGTCCGGTCACGGGGTAATAACTACAATGGATTTGCGCGTTTAGCGACGGCACTTCGATGTTGAACCAACAGTCGCTTTCGGGCTTGTTTTCAAAAAAAGTAGTGTCGCGCTCGATAACAGCGTATTGTGGCATCTCAAAAGTGAAGCCACAGTATGACTCATCGAAATTTCGATATGCTTTTTCAGGAAAAATTACCCGCGGGTACGCCCTTGGTTTGGGCACGGGGACAAATTCCTCGCAGCCGCAGGCGAACAAAACCAACAATACCGCAAGCGCTGTTTTTTGAAGTGCGTTCATATTCCTGATGTGTTTTTTTCGCGGGCAAAGGTTCGACAAAAAAGCGGTCTGGCCAAGGTAAGGAACAGCGCTGGAATAAAGGTACAAATTTGGGGAGCCGTTTTTGTTGCTGTTGAGGCGAGAGGAGGGCGTTTAGTGGTGCCTAAACAACCGACGAGCAACGAAAACAGCAGCAAAACAAGGCCGCCAAATTTGTACCTTGATTCCTGCGCCGTTCCTAAGTTCTACCGCCCGTTCCATTCTCGAAGCCGTTTTTCGTAGCGTTTGTTGTTGGTTGGCCAGGCGGCTTTGTCGAGCGAGCCTTCCAGTTCTTCATCGAGGCCGCTCAGCATTTTTGGGAAAAAATCAAGGCGGGCCAGTTCTTCCACCTGGTCAATGGTGCAGGCGTATTCCATCAACGGCTTGTCACTTACTTTGTTGGGAAGGATAAACGCGATGGCGCGATGCTGATCGGGAGCCAGCAGTACCTTGAAATAGGATTCGGGTACGGTCACTTTGCTAAAACCGATCTGTTCCCTTCCCGGACGGGACAAAACCGGTCCGCTGACGACATACAGTTTTTCAAATTTTTTGGCCCAGTCACGCACCGTTTCTTCCAGTTCGCGCCACACCCCGCCGTTGAAAACGCGTTCTTGTGGGCTTATGTTACTCATAAAAAACGTTTCGTGCATGGCCAGTGTATCGAAGGCCATGTCGGCGGCTGGTACAAGGTGGCCGCGGTCGTAGCCGCTGCCGCTGTAATCGCGCGGGGTGGCACTCTCGGTGCGCACATCGGGGTCGGGAAAAAAGGAGGTAGAGCGTTCCACCCATTTTTGATCCAGGCGGTCGCGGGTCAATTCGTAGGCAACCCACTCGGCCTGTTCGTGGTCTTCGGAATACGAGAGGGTGTAGTAGGTGTGCCGTACAATAGCACCGGTACTCGAGACGGGGAGTATGTCATCTGAAACAGTGGGATTTGGGCGGGCAGCGGGTTGTTCTGTGGTAATGACGGGGTCGAGGTCCGGCTCGGTTTTTTTTCCGCCAAACTGGCTAAACGCCCAGTAGGCAATGCCCGCCAGAATAGCAAAAAGCCCGGTTTTGAAAATAAAACCGTCGGAATTGGAAGGGGAGTTGCGTCGAGCCATTTCAAAAAAATTTGTTGCGGCGAAAGTAAAACTATTTGTTGAAAATCGACGAATTCAAATATTTTCTCAAACTTGCCCTCGATTTAATTTGCATTGCAGTAGTGTTTGTACTTTAATCCAAAACGATCGCTGTTCAGAACCTATGCGCAAACACATTTTGCCTTTATTGTTCGCCCTTACTTCGTGTGTGGGCAGTACCCAACCTGTGGAGAAATCTGTCACGGGCTATTACCCCAGTTGGCGCTGGTACGAGCGCGACAAACTCGTGCGCCCCGCTTCAATTGACTATAGCAAATACAACATCCTGATTTACGCTTTTTTGGGCCTTGAAGCCGATGGCTCGTTGAGTTTGACCGATCCATGGGCCGACAAAAACCTGCTGCTCGGTCCGATCAACAGTGCCAAAGCGCCTGCGGGTTATGGTCAGGCGATGGACTTGGGCAACCCGGCTTACCATCAGCGTGGTGCCCGTTTCAGCGATTACGCACACAAGCATCGGGTACGCTTTTTGGCCTCTGTGGGCGGCTGGGCGCATTCTGTACATTTTTCAGCAGTGGCCGCCGATCCGGCCAAGCGGGCGCGATTTGCGGCTGATTGTGTTAAAGCGGTCGAGCGCTATAACCTGGACGGTATAGATATTGACTGGGAGTTTCCCGGTACGGAAGAACGTGGCGGCGGGCCTGCCGACCGGCAGAATTTCACCCTGCTGCTGCAGCAGGTGCGGCAGGCTTTCCAGGCATTCAAAGCCAAAACACGCCGCGACCTTATGCTGACCACAGCCTGCGGGGCCTCGCCAAAAAACCTGTCCAACATTGACTGGCCACAGGTAAACCGCCTCCTGGATGCCATCAACCTGATGGCCTACTCGTTTTACGGGCACTGGGATCCGGTGTCCAACCACAACGCACCGTTGTTCCCGGCCATGAACGCCACCCAGCCTGGATTCAGCTGTGTGGAATCGGTACAAAACCTGCTCGACCTGGGCGTTCCTAGCCAAAAAATAAACCTTGGACTGGCCTTTTATGGCCGCACGCAATTGACCACTGGCATGTCGGGACTGCACGTTTCGGGCCTTGGGCTGCCGGATAGCATCATGTTTTCGCGGAACGCCGCCACACCGCTGTACCACGAAATCGCCTCGAAAATACCGTTGGGCTACTACGACTACATGTGGGACGAAGCCGCATTGGTGCCCTACCTGTCTGGTAAAGAGGGGATTCCCTCGTTCGTTTCATTCGACGACGAAAATTCCATTGCGCTGAAGGCACATTTTGCTAAAACCCGAAACCTGCGCGGGGTGGCGATTTGGGACATGACTGCCGATTACCTTGAATCGGGGCCGGGTTCAAAAACCGTGGCTGCTACGCCCCTGGCTTCGGCCATACAACGTGTTTTCAAAAGCGCCGAATCGCCACCGCTTGTGCTCTCGGGTACTACGGTTTGTGTTTTTCCCAACCCGACGGCCAACGGTTTTCTCCAAATTTTCACCGCTGCTACCGAACGGGCCAATACAACGTTGACAATCTATGACGCTAACGGAAAACAAGTCCACGTGACCAGCTACCCTACGGCATCCCATCGCGTAGACATTCGCGGCTTGCCAAGTGGCCAATATCTGGTTCAGGTGAAATACGGGAACAGCAACCCGGTGCAAGTTCAGGTGTTGAAAAAGTGAGTGGACAAAGGTTTGTTTTTTCAAAACAGGCAAACGTATCTTTGCACCCGCTAAAATGGCGCGGTAGCTCAGCTGGTCAGAGCGTATGATTCATAATCATAAGGTCGGGAGTTCAAGCCTCCCCCGCGCTACAAAAAAA
>JBJXEZ010000303.1:0-8047 GCA_046153695.1 Saprospiraceae bacterium | reverse complement strand
TGCATTGGTTCCTGCGGTACCGGCACTGAACCCGGCGCAGGCAAAGGCATTGACCACGACAGTGGCCACCGTCGAGCAGCCCCGCGAGTCGCGCACAGTGACCGTGTATGCTCCTGGTGGCAGGTTGCTGATCGTGAACGAATTGGAGCCATTACTCCAGGCGTAATTGTAACCGGGTGTGCCACCGGATGGAACGGCAGTAGCGGTGCCGTCCTTGGCGTTGTTGGCGCTTTCATCGGTCTTGCTCGCCGTCACACCAAGTGGCGGAGGGGAACTGACTGTGGCCGTTGTTGTGGCGGAGCAGCCATTTCCGTCTGTGATTGTGGCGGTGTAGGTGCCTGCCGGCAAATTCACAGCCATTGGGCCTGTCGCGCTATTGCTCCAGACGATGGTGTACGGCGTGACGCCGCCACTTCCTGAAGCCGAGGCGGAGCCATTGCTGCCGCCAAAACATGATACCCCAGTAGATGAAGCACTGGCCGCGAGCGGCGGCGGCTGTGTGATTGTGGTCATTTGAATTGCCGTGCAGCCGTTGGCATCAGAGGCAGTCGCAGTATAGGTGCCAGCAGACAGGCCAGATGCTGTCGGGCCATTCGTTCCGTTGCTCCAGACGTACGTGTAGCCCGGTGTCCCGCCGTTGGCCGTGGCGGTGGTCGAGCCGTTGTTTCCACCAAAACACGGGACGTTTGTTTTGGAAATGCTCACGCCCACCTGCGTCGGCTGGGTGATTGTGGTGGCTTGTGCAGTGGTGCAATCCAGTGCATCGGTCACGGTTACGGTATAGGTTCCTGCGGACAGGTTGATGGCAGTAGGGCCGGTCGTGCCGGTGCTCCACACAAAATTGTAACCGGGTGTGCCGCCTGTGGCTGTGGCTGTTGCCGATCCGTTGTTCCCTCCAAAACACGTTACATTGGTTTTGGAAATCACAATGCTTATGCCCGGCGGTTGAGCAATACTGGCAGTAGCGGATCCCGTGCAAGTATTGGCATCGGTCATGGTGACAGTGTAGGTGCCGGCGGACAAGTTGTTGGCCGTAGGGCCAGAGGTTCCGGTGCTCCAGACGAAGGTGTACGGCGTGGCACCGCCGCTGCCCGTGGCCGTTGCTGAGCCGTCGTTTCCGCCAAAACACGAAACCTCGGAGGCGACGATGGCGATTTGCAAGGCTGCCGGTTGACCGACAGTGGCTGCTGCTGTAGCGGTGCAGCCGTTGCCATCGGTGACGGTCGCGGTGTACGTTCCAGCGCTCAAGCCTGTGATCAACGGGCCGGTCCCGCCGGTACTCCAGGCGATAGTGTACGGCGTAACCCCGCCACTACCCGAAGCGGAGGCTGTTCCGTTGCTGCCGCCAAAACAGGTCGCGTTTGTCGCATTAGCATTGGCTGTGAGCAGGGGCGGCTGGGTAATCGTGGTGGTTTGCGCTGCCGTGCAGCCGTTGGCATCGGTAGCCGTGACGGTGTAGGTTCCGGCGGACAGGCCGCTCGCCGTTGGGCCGTTTGTGCCGTTGCTCCAGACAAAAGTGTAACCGGGTGTTCCGCCGCTGGCTGAAGCGGTGGCGGAACCGTTATTGCCCCCAAAACACGAGACATTGGTTTTGGAAATAGAGGCTGAAACCGCCGAGGAGGGTTGGGTGATGGTTGTGGATTGCACGATAGGGCAATTGTTTGCGTCCGTCATGGTCACGGTGTATGTTCCGGCGGGCCGGTTGCTGATCGTGGGGCCGGTAGTACCGGTGCTCCAGACATAGGTGTAGCCCGGTGTTCCGCCGCTACCACTGGCGGTGACCGAGCCGTTGTTTCCCCCAAAACACGATACGTTGGTTTTGGTAAAAGACACACCGAGGGGCGCTGGCTGGGTGACAACAGCTGTCGCGCTGGCTGTGCAGCCAGTGATCTGGTTGGTCACGGTGACAGTGTATGTGCCTGCGGCAAGGTTGGAAATGGTTTGTGTAGTCGCGGTTGTGTTCCACAAGTAGGAAAGGGTGGAACCGGTGGGCGAAGCGGTAGCCGATCCGTTGCTGCCGCCGGGGCACGACACGTTGGTATGGTTAGTACTGGCAGTGAATGTAGAGCAGTCCGTGACGGCCTGGCAGGTAGAAAATGCAGAGGTGTTGTTGCTGCCGATAGTGCTCGTGGCTGTCACCATACTGCCTGCCGGAACACCGCCGGGGGTGGGCAGTGTCCAGATTCCGGTGGCCAACGCAGTGGCGGTGCCCACAAAAGTTTTGCCCTGGCAAGGTGCACCAGCACAGCCAGCAGTGGAGTGAACAAATACCTCAACCAAGGCGTTTGCCGGAGCTGTGCCCCGAATAATACTGGTGTTTGCCTGGTTGATTACCGGCAGAGCGGGCGGCGCGGGGCGGGTTATGCCTGCAGTTGAGTTGCAATAAATGCTGTTTTCTCTGATGCGAACCGTGCCGCTGAGGATGTTGATACCGGATGCGCCGTTGTGCGCAATTTCATTCATAAAAACAACACCCGTCGTGGCAGCCTGGATGAAAATTCCGTTTGAGATGTTGCCAGTACCGCTGGCACCAATCGTATTGTCCGTAATCGAAAAGGTAGAAACGGTAGTACCGGTTGTAATGCCAGTTCGATTGGAAATCAGCGTGTTGTTCTGAATGATCGGATTGTTTCCGTTCACCAGAATAGCATTTCCGCCGCTGGCACTGGTGAAATTTCGGATCGTCAAACCCAGTATAGTCACATTGGGAGCCGTGACCACAAAACAGTTCACTGGTGCACCAGCTGGCGAGGAGCCATCAACGATTACCCCGTTTTGGCTCAAACCGTCAATTATAGCCCCGTTTTTTGTGATGTTTGGCAAGCTATTCGGCTGGATTATAGGCGAACCGGGGATGTTGAACGTCACCGTTGTGAGCGTAGGAACTGTGTTCAGGCAGTTGAGTGCAAAGGCTAGGGAACCCTGCATATTGGTGCCGGAATTGTTGGTTACCTGCACTGTGGTGCCAGTGGGGCACTGGGCCAGCAGGTTTGCCGCTCCCAAGGCGCAGCACAGGGCAAGAATAGTTCTGGTCATATTAGTCTTGTTCGCAGGGCATCGCCCCATGTTAGTGGTGTCGAGTTACTTGTCGCCGCCCAACCAGAAGATGGGCATGTCCTTGTCTAATTGGTTCTCCGGCATAAACGGTGTTTGGCCGGTCGGGGCGTTGGGAATGGTATTTTGAACTAGACTCGGTACCCGCCGGCGCAGGAAATCATACAGTTCGCCGAGACGAACGGCCTGGTCGCCATTGGTGTCGGCGCGGTATGCTCCGCTGGCATCATTGCACTCCCTATTGGCAAAGGCTTCAAGCAGGGCTTCGGTGAATGCACCGTTCTCCCAGGTTTTGTCCTCGTACGATTTTTCAGTGCTGCCGCAGGATGTGAGTGTGCTCACCCCGGGTTGGGTCTTAGCCAGGTCTACGACAGCACGGCTCAGTCCGCCGAATCCTTCCTTGGCTCCGCCGCTGTGACAGGCATCGAGGAACACCATTTTTTTGCAGTTGATCGGGCTGAGTACCTCCAGTACGTCCGATTTGAAATCTATCGCGAGCCGCTCGTACTTGGGATTGTAGCCCGTTTGCAGGAGTTTGAATCGGTTATCCACGATCTTTCCATGCGATGAAATGAACACCAACAGCACGTCCGTGGGTTTGATTTGCTTGTCGTCCCACTGGTAGGCAAGATCAAATGCCGCCTGTTTGATGCCGGTCAGGTCGGTTTTTTCAGGCGCGTTTAGCACACTGACCAGCACCTGGTTGTACAGTTTTCCAGCCTGCCCAGCGAATGCGGCTGCAAAATCGGCGGCATCTTTGGCGGTGTATTTCAGGTCATCGTGCGTGGGTCCAATGGCCAGTACAAACAAGTTGGCCCGTTCGGGCGCAAACTCGACTTCAAGGAAATCAGAAACCTGCCCGTCAACCACCACTTCTACCCGATTTTTGCCCTGCTGGAGCGGAATTTTGTTGCGATAGGTATAGGTGTACTTGGTGTTTTCGCGCTTGGGAGGCGAGAGGTCTTCCTCGTTGAATTTGGCACCTTCTGTTTCGGTGCCATTGAGTTTCATTTTGAAATTTTTCGTATCCAACGGCTTTGCCGACACTACGGTCATCTTGAACTCGAAGTGGTCTTCCGTTACACGCAACTTGTTGGAACCGGTTTCGTGCGGGGCCGGATCAGACCAAATCAGGATGGGGCCGGTGGCGAGGATGGATGTTTTCCCTCCAACCTGCCACTCAAAGGTTTTGCGGATTTTTTCAACCCCGCCTTCGAACACGGCGCAGGCGATAGTAGCAACAGGCGCGGTTAACTGGGGTGTTTTGGTGAACGTGAGTTTAACCTCCCGACGGTCATGCGGGGCAATGGGGCCAAGCAACACGTTGGTCGTACCACCGGTTTTTATGCCCTCCGGGCAAACAAAACGCACCTCAGTGGCTCGAGATATGGTATCGCCGCTGTTCTCGACTTGTACGGCAAGGGTTACCTCATCGGTGCGGCCGCTGGCAGCAAAGTTGTGCTCGGCTATCAGGAGCGTAGCAGGTTTGGGCTTTCGCAATCGGATGTTTTTTTCAAACGACTTCAGGTTTTTTTCTCCGCTGCCCACTGTGATCTTTAGTCGTTGTTCGCCGTCGCTCAGGTCGAGTGCGGCCTGGAGCGGGATGCGCACCTCGATTCCGGCGTTTTTGCGCAAGATCCCAAAGTAGTTGGTGCTCCAAGCGCTGAGGTGGCCATTGGCGGCAGGGTTGTCGGCGGTCACACGCAGGTCATGCAGATCGAGATCGGAATTGTTGGCAACTCGGAAGGAGAGGTAGCCGCGTTCGCCGGGTATTAGCGTGCCGTCGGTACTTCGCAAGATAGCCTCCGATATTTCCACAGAGGCGGCATCGCGCATGGCGATGGCTGCGATCTGTGTGTTTTGCGGATCAGAAAATCGAAAAAGGGTGGTTTCGTCGCCGTCGAACGAACCGATTGCCGCGAAACTGCCATTGTGCAGCGGGAATAGCGCTGTAATTGCATCGTCGCGGTCTCCACCGATGAAATCTTCCCACTGAAGTTCACCACCGTTTGCGGTTTGAACAAAAAAAGCGTCGGGAGAACGCGCCCCGCTCCGTTTGGAGCGGGAGTGTCCGGCCAACAAATAACCGCCGTCGGGGGTCTGGTAGAGCGCGTTAGCCACATCGTTAGATTTTCCGCCGAAGGATTTTTCCCATTGTTTGAAACCCTCACGGCTGGTTTTTAGCAGCCAGCAATCGGCGTCTCCAGCCTTGTTGGACTTGAGTCCTGCCAGTGTAAATCCGCCATCATGGGTAGCAATCAGGTCGAAGACTTCGTCCCAGCCGCCTTCACCAAACCATTTTTTCCAAACCAACTCGCCACGTATATCTGTTTTGGCCAAAAAAATGTCACCCTTGCCAGTGCCGCTCTCTTTACCGGTATTGCCACAAAAAACGAACCCTCCATCGGGAGCAAACACAAGCCCGCTGACGGTCTCAAACTCGGATTTGCCGAGATTTTTTTCCCAGACAAGCTGTTTGACGCTGACCTTGGCGAGCCAGATATCGCCACTTTTCTTGTCGTTTTGATAGCCGGCGAGCAAAGCAGCGCCGTCGGGCAGCATGCGTAATTCACGGAATTCGTCGTCGCCTGGGGTTCCGAAAGTGGTTTCCCAAACTTTTCGCCCGCGTTCGTCTACGAGCACGAGCCAGGCATCCCGTCCGCCTTTGCTGCCCGATTCGCTGGCCCCGGCCAACAGGAAACGCCCATCGTGGGTTTGGGCAGCGGCGTACAACACGTCGTCTTTTGAGCCACCCAAGCGTAGTTCGGCTACAACCTGGCCTGTGCTGTGATCGGTGAGAAGAAGCAGGCCATCGGAGCCACCAGCGGTTTTACTCGTGGTTTCGCCTACGGATACGATGTAGCCGTTGGTAGCTTCCAACACGGCGTGCAAGGTGGCGTTGGAGCCAAGGCCATGCCGCCAATCCTGACGGAGGTTTTGTGAAAAAAGCAGTCCTGGAAAAAAGAAGATCGAAAAAACGATTAAGCGCATATCGTCGGAAATTTGAGCCAAAGTTCCGATCAGATTCGGAACCTGAAGTTTCAGTGATTGTAAGAAAGTGTAAAAAAGTGTAAAAAACTGGAAGTCGAAGCGGCGGAAAGATACTTTTCAAAGGCAACCGCTCACAGTACAATGGCGTCAGTGCCACAACGGTGGCGACGAGTTTCATCGTTCTGAAAGATGAAAACAATATGAAAAGACCAGTATTCTTTATCGCGTTTTTGTTTGTGTTATCAACTCCTGTGCTTCGAGCGCAAAAATACAGCAACGAATTCCTGGCCATCGGTGTGGGCGGCCAAGGCCACGGAATGTCGGGAGCACAGGTTGCCCATGTGAGTGATATCACTGCTGCCTACTGGAATCCGGCTGGACTGGCTCACATCACTGCGCCGTTCCAGGTGGCGGCTATGCATGCCGAGTGGTTCGTAGGGGTGTCGCAATACGACTACATCGGTTTCGGTAAATCGCTCAACCGCGAAAACGGTTCGTTTTTGGCCTTCTCGTTAGTTCGCCTTGGCATAGACAATATTCCGTACACGATTAACCTGGTTAATCCAGATGGAACAGTGAACTACGACAACGTATCCTCTTTTTCTGCAGCTGACTACGCGCTCATGGGCAGTTACGCTCGTAAGTTGCGCAACCCGGCGTTTTCGGTCGGCGGCTCGGTGAAAGTCATTCGACGGGTTATCGGTTCGTTTGGCGGGGCATGGGGTTTCGGGGCCGACCTCGGTGTACAATACCGAAAAGGGAATTGGATGTTGGGCTTGCAGGGACGCGATCTGACTACCACATTCAACGCCTGGTCATTCAACCTGACCGAAAGGGAAAAAGAGGTTTTTGTGCAAACGGGCAACGAAATCCCTACAGGCGGCACTGAAATTACAAACCCGCGTTTGATCCTCGGCGCTGCATACCGGGCCAGATTAGGCCAGAAAACAACACTTACTCCTGCCATTGACCTGGAATTTACGACCGACGGGCAACGCAATGTGCTCCTCAATTCCAAATCGTTCAACATGGACCCCCGCGTGGGAATTGAAGCCAACTTCGACGGCTTTGTGCAGGTACGCCTCGGTGTGGGTAACTTTCAGCGCGTAAAGGACGACTTCGATCCGAATCAGGAATCCTTGACATTTCAGCCAAATTTCGGCCTTGGCCTGCGGCTTGGCCAAGTCCAATTGGACTATGCTCTGACCGATATCGGCAATGTTTCCCAAGTGCTCTATTCCCATATTTTTTCGGTGCGCATTGATTTCAAAGAGCGTATACGGGACGGGGCCGGAGAGTCCAATCTTTAGCACAAATCCCTCTTTTTGTTGCCTTTGTATCGGCCTTTGTTTGCCTAAGCAAAGCCTCTACGTTGCGAATTCGCATCGAGGCAAGGAATTATTTTTCCCAATTGGCTTGGCGCGTTGGAACGTGGACGTATATTTGTGCCGTCCTCACGGGGGCTTTTCTTCCTAATCCACGTTTTCTCGGTTCAGTATCTCACCCATCCGCTGTTCCTGATTTTAAAGTATGCTTTTTCTTTAATCCTCATTACCACGACCCGTAATTGGCTGCAAACGAGCCCGAGTGAATGTGCGATTTGTTTGTCGTACACCGTTTATTTCGAACGTATGCGCCATTTATAATCTCATGGTTGCCCCCCCGGTTAGGCTCGCGGTGAGGGGCTTTTTTTTTGGCCATGATCACGTTTCCGAATCATTTTTTTTGGGGTACATCCACCGCAGCTGCACAAGTCGAAACAGCTGGCGATCACCCGTGGCATGGCTTGACTGCCAAAGACGGGCACCGGTTCCTTCGAACCACCGACCACGAGCAACGCCGGGCTGAAGATGCCGCGTACATTGCTCGTTTTGGTTCTGTTTATCGCTGTAGTGTGGACTGGTCGAGGTTACAGCCTGCACCCCTGGCTAAGTTTGATCCCCAAGTTGTGGACGAGTACTGCACGTTTTTTGAACTCCTGAAAAAAAAGGGTGTGTCGATC
>JBJXEZ010000279.1:0-13868 GCA_046153695.1 Saprospiraceae bacterium | reverse complement strand
GGTTAGAGTGGCTGAGGACAACCAGCAACCTTCTAACCCTCTAACCAGCAACCTTCTAACCCTCTAACCTGAAACCTTCTAACCCTTATTTCATTTTCGGCATGCGCCGTTTACCGCCGCCACCCCGGGCGCCGCCTCGGCCCATCATGCCCACCATACTGGGATTCATGGCCTGTCCCAATTGCTTGAGCTGCTTTTCGAGGTCTTTGATTTGCTCCTTGAGCATGTTTTCGGTGATGTTGAGTTTTTTGACCTCGTTCAGTTGATTTTGGGCCGCCTGCCGATTGCCTTTCGAACCGGTGATCATGGCCAGTTGAAGCATGGCGGCACCGCGCTCATTATCGGACGGTAAGCCAGCGTCAAGGGCCCTTTTCAACCATTTTTCGCCCGTGGCCAGGTCTTTTTTTTGCATGGCCAACGCGCCGAGGGTCATGTAATAAACGCCTTTGTAACCGACGAGCAGGATCTTCGGAAAATAGGTGAGCTTCAGCCGCTCCTCCGCCTCAGCAAAACGACTCTGGCTCAGCAGGATGTTGGTGGACATAATGGTGCCCAGCATCAGGTAGCCTGCCAGCATGATCACCCCCATCAATAACAGGGGGAAGCCGTACCAAAAGCCGAAAAACGTCCAAAGGGCAATACCGCCGAGGATACCGACGGCAATAAGGGCAAAACGCAAATAGATATTTATGGTAAACATAGTTGGGTTGGATGTTCAAGAAGGCCGCAAAGGTAAAAATAATAGCGTGCCAGAGCGGTCGTCGAGTTTTGTTAGGCGTGGTGTAGAATTATTTCATCGGTACTTAACATGTCACATCGAGCAGAAAAGCACGTTGAGGGCATAAAACGCGCCCGGGCGAAACTCCAGCGTCACCTTGGGTCTGCCTTGTTCCGTTTGTACGTCCAGGTTAAAATCAATGTTGGTGCCGTTGTCGTAGCGCAGTACCGACAAGTTTTCGCCGAGCGTGCGCACATAATCGGGTCTGGAGAGGCAGAAGGGGAAGTTTGCCCCGGTGAACACCTCCACGTTTCCGTCGGCAAGCGGGCGCAGGAGCAGGTTAGCTCGGGCGTTGTCTCGTTCAGCCGTCAGCCAGGTGATGCCGGGTTGGAGGAAAAAATACCGCCGGTTGGTATTTACCTGCTCGGCATTGACGATCACCTGCTGGTCAAAAGGTGCTGCGCACCAATCGTCAGCGGAGCCGCGGGCAGGCGGGCGGGCCTTGCTGAGCAGGAACACCGGTCCACTTCCTGCTGGTGCCGGGCCGGTGCTCTTGCCCGGTTCGCCGCCGCAGCCAGCCAACAGGCCAAGCGCGAGGATTGCCGGGAAAACGTGTTTGATCGGGATGAGAAACATGGTTATCTACATTTTCCAGTCCAAACGAAGGGTGTAGTTGCGCGGCCCCTCCAGCAATGACGGGCGCAGGGAGTATGCTTCGTTGAGCAAATTCCCCACGATGGCGCTCACTTTCAGGTGCTGGCCGAACTTGCGCGAAGCACGCAGGTCCAGTACCGTGAAGCCGTTGTTGTTGGCTGCCCGGAAAGACTGTACTCCCGGAATGAACAACTCAAAAACGGCATCTACGGCCTCCATGTGGCTGTTGTACTGCACTGCCGCACCAAACGAGTAGGCTGAAACAGCGTACTCGGCATCGAACTTGAGCATATTCCGGAACCGGTACTTGAGCACGTTTTCATTGATCGAGGTCTTGTATTTCGTCTGGTCGAACACTTCACCTTCAGCGAGCCGGTAAATCGGATTTATGAGGGTATAGCCCGTGAGTAGAAAAAGGGTGCCCGGCCCGACCGAGCCCTGGCCCATTACGGAGGCTTCGAAACCGGTAATGCGTGTATTGCCGATATTTTTGGACTTGAATTCAATGACCGGAAAAAGTCGGTCCAGGTCAAATTCCATCATATCCGTGTACTCGGAGGTGAAAGCTGTCAGGTCGAGGAAGCCCTGAAACTTGCCTAATGCAAATCCCTGTTTCACGCCTACTTCCGCTGTCCAGCCCGTTTCAGAAATCAAACTCGGATTGGGAGCCACCCGCCCGATGCCAAACCCGGTGTCAATGAATTTTTCAGCAATAGTCGGATACCGGTAGCCCTGCCCCCAGGATGCGCGGAAGAACGTTGCTCGTCCTGCCTGGTAATTAGCCCCAAGGCGGAAAACAGGTTTGCCCTCCTTCGTCTCACCAGCAGGAATGGTGTCGGTTGCCAGAAGGATTTCCGGGTTTTCCAAAATATTGCGCTCGTAGCGCACGCCGCCGGACAGGTTGAGCCGATCAACTGCCTTCCAGTCCAGCTGGAGGTAGCCAGCGTAATTTTGAGTAGTGTAATCACCGCCGTACAGATCCGCGGAAACCGTGGTACGGATGGTCACCACACCCGCCGTGGCCACGAGGCCGATGTTTTCCATCGGGCGTTGGAACTGGTACTCACCGTAGAACATCCGGCTGTCGTTGCCCTGGTTGCCGCTGTTGTCGTTGTGTACATGGTAGTAGCGGCCAAGTAATTTGTGGCGGTTTCCGGCACGGTCGAAGTACTGCAAAGTGGGGTCAATAGTGAAGCGAAGCCGCCCGCGTGTGAATGCCGCGGAGTTGTTTCCTGGTTTTAAAATAGCATCGGTGTCGTTTCCCCAAGTAAAAAACGAACCGCTGCGGCCTATGTTGAAATTGGTGTTCAAGCCGATGGACAAGCGGTCATTGACACGGAAGCGCAGGTTCGGAGTGAAGCGGAAATACCGCGAGTAGGTGTCCTTGTTGTAACTGTCGCGGTAAAGGCCGTAGGAACCGAGCACGATATCCCACTTGCCCGCCTTGCGCCGGTGGGCAAAACTGAAACCGGTCTCGATCGGCAATGTGATGTAACCGGTGTCGGGATCGCCCCACCATTTGGCGCGTTCGTCCTTGGGGTTGCCCCAAATTTGGCTGAACAGCGCCACGTCAGTTTCGGGCTTGTCGCCGGCAAATCGTGTGCGGATATTGATGATCCCGTTCATGGCAGAGGAACCGTACAGCGCCGAGGCTGCGCCTTTCAGTACCTCAATCTGGCTGATGTTTTCCACCGGAAAATCACCCCAGTTCGGGAATCCGGCATCTACTTGCAGAGCAGGTATGTCATCCACCAGGAGCAGGACACGGGTGCCTGCACCATACGAAAACCCCGCTCCGCCCCGGATGCTGGCCTGCCCGTCCATGATGCTCACGCCGGGTATCTTGGTCAGGGATTCGTCCACTTGCGTTGAGTTGACGTTTTCGATAAGACGAGGTCGTAGCACATCAAGCGAGACCGTGACCTCCCCGAGGGGTTTTTCAAACTTGCCCGCGGTAACCGTCGCCTGTTGAAGCAGGTTGTCAGCATCGCTGAGCTGCATGTTCAACGTGGTGACTTGGCCGTCGAGCAACCGGATGGCCTGTGTTCGACTTTCGAAGCCGGTATAGGTGAAAGTTACTTCGTAATTGCCTGCCGGCAAGGAGATTTTGTACTGGCCGCCCGCGCCGGTGGCAGTGCCGATGCCGCTTGTTCGGACGGTCACGCCCGTCAAGTACTCCCCGGATGCGACATCCGTGACGGTGCCTTCCAGTGTCGCGTTTTGGCCAAAAAGGGCAGAAAAAACAAGGGTAAAAAAGAGGGTAAGGTGAATGCGCATACGATCGGTACGGTTTGGTGAAGGTGAAGCCTTAGCGCGGGGATTGAAACGGGGCGTAAAAGTACGTTTTTTTGCTTCCCATGCAATTCTTGTGTTCTTAGGCTTGCTTTTAATAAAACGAAAAAAACACGCACCTTACGCCCGTAAAACTGCCTTGTCAGGAACACGGACGAAATTCAACATTAGAAAAATGAACGATCAATTCCAGCCCAACAACGCCTGGCGAAAAACGGCTGCAGCCATCTACCGAAAACCCGTGGATTCGAAGATTTTCGGCACTGTGGATTTGGATGTTACTGAGCTCGAAGCATTTGTTTTGGAAAAACGCCAAAACGGCCTGCGTATCACGCTGATGCACCCGCTCATCCTGCTCCTGGCGCGCGGCATCAAAACAGAAGTGCCGGAACTGAACTGCTATGTTCGCCGGGGCAGTATTGTTTCGCGTGAACATGTGGACGTAGCTGTGAGTGTGCTTGTGCGGGGCGGCACCCAAATGGGCGCGGTTATCGTGCCTGCCGCCGAAACGTTGAGTCTCACCGAACTGGCCGATATTTTGGCGCAGGAAGTGCCCAAAGCCCGCCGGGGAAAGGGCGGAAAAAACGATCCTACTGAATTGGTAGCCGCCATTCCGTGGCCGTTGCGCGGCTGGTGCGTCGGGCTGATCAAGTGGCTCACGATTGATGTTGGAGTTTCGTTGCCCGGCCTTGGATTATCGCCCGACAAGTTCGGTTCCTTCGTTTTTTCCAACCTCGGCAGTATCGGCCTCGACGTGGGTTACCCCGCTCTTTTTCCCGCCTCCAACGTGGGTATGGTACTCAATATGGGCAATGTGCAGTCCAAACCCGTCGTCGTCGGTGACCAGATCGTGCCCCGCCGTATCCTCAGTCTCAGCGCAGCCATTGACCATCGCATTGTGGACGCGGCTCACGTAGGCACCATGTTCCGCTATATGAAAGAAGCCATCAAAGCCCCCATCACCCTTTAAGGAAGCAGAGAAAAACAAGTTGCACAGAGGCTCACAAAGTTTGAGAGGGCACAGAGAAATAAATGTGCTACATCCCCTTGGATCAAAACACGTTTACTCTTTGTCCTCTCAAACTTTGTGAGCCTCTGTGCAACTTATTTTTGTGTCCGCTCTAACCGGAAGCCCTCAAATCATATCCATTTCGATCTGACGCTTGGCCAAATCCACTGCTGTGATCCGAACGCGCACCTTGTCGCCCATTTTTATAACCCGACCGTACCGGCGACCCTTGGCCCGCAGGTTGCCTTCTTCGAGGTGGTAGGCGTCGTCCAGATGGCGAAACTCTACCATGCCCTCGGCCAGTGAGCCGGGTAACTCCACGAAAAAGCCCCGTTCGATCATGCCGCTCACATAGCCTTCAAACACCTCGCCGACGTGCTTGCGCAGCAGCTCAGCCTGTTTAAACTTGATACTTTCCCGTTCGGCATCGGCGGCTTTTTTTTCCTGATTGCTGATGTGTTTGCACTGTTCTTCGAGTTTGGACTTGTCCATGCGGAACGCCCGCCCGTCAAGGTTGCGCTCCAGCAGGCGGTGCGCCAGTACATCGGAATAGCGGCGAATAGGGGAAGTGAAATGCGCGTAATGCGAAAAGCCGAGGCCGTAGTGGCCGATGTTTTTGGCAGAGTAAACCGCTTTGGCCATAGTTCGTATGGCCAGTGGTTCCAGCACTTTCAGCCGTTCGTCCTTTTGCGCCGCACGCATCAGGGCGTTATACGATTCAGCGATCTGTTTGGGTGTATCAACTTTCATTGGATGCCCCATTTCGTAGGCAAAGCGGGCGAAATCGGCCACTTTATCCATGTTGGGCAGATCGTGTATGCGGTAGATGAACGGAATTTCCTGTTGCCCTTCGCCTTTTTGTTCCATGAGCAGCGCCACTTCTTTGTTGGCCAGCAGCATGAAATCCTCGATAAGCAGGTGTGCGTCCTTGCGTTCCTTGACGTAGGCTTCGATGGGGCTTCCGTTCTCGTCGAGCCGGAAACGTACCTCTTCGGTGTCGAATCCGATAGCCCCGTTTCGCTCGCGGTCGCGGCGCATGACCTTGGCCAGCCGATCGAGCGTTTTTACAGCCCAGTCCAATTGGGGAAAAATTTCCAACTGGCGCAGGCCGTCCGCGGGTTGCCCGTCCAGGATGGTTTGGGCTTCTTCGTAGGCGAAGCGCTTGGCTGAATGGATGACCGTTTTGCCAAACCAGCGCGAGACGATCTTGTTTTTGGCATCAAAAACGAATACCGCCGAAAAGGTCAGCCGGTCGGCATAGGGCACGAGGGAGCACAGGTTGTTCGACAGTTTTTCGGGCAGCATGGGGTTTACGCGGTCAACGAGGTACACCGAGGTACTGCGCCGAAAGGCTTCCTCGTCCAGGGGCGTGCCGGGCTTGAGGTAGTGGGTCACATCGGCGATGTGAATACCGACTTCGAGGTTGCCGTTTTCCAACTGCTGAATGCTGAGCGCGTCGTCGAAGTCCTTGGCATCTTCGGGGTCAATGGTGAACGTGAGTACGTCGCGAAAGTCGCGCCGTCGCTCGATTTCCTGCGGTGAAACTGTGGCAGGAATAGCTTCTGCCTCGGTCATAGCCTCGTCCGAGTGGTTCAGTTCGAAGCCGGCGTTGATGAGGATTTTTTTCATCTCGAAATCGTTCCCGCCTGCTTCGCCGAGTCTTTGGGTCACTTTTCCGAGGGGTACCCGGCCTTTGCCCTCCTGCCAGTCGGTGATCCGAACCACCACTTTTTCACCGTCCCGGGCATCGGCGCAGGCTTCGAGCGGCACATAAATGTCCACTGGCATATTCGGGTTGTCGGGCAAGACGAGAGCATATTTGCGGCTTTGGCGCAGGGTGCCGATAAAAAATTCGTTGGCGCGTTTCAATACTTTCAGCACCTCGCCTTCAGGCTTCCGTTCGGTACGGCCCCGAAAACGGGGCTGGGCTGGAAACAGGAGTACGCTTACCGTGTCGCCGTTCAATGCACCGCTGAGGTACCGTTGGGCTATGTACACGTCGGTGTCCAAACTGTCGGTCACGATATAGGCGGCACCGGTACGAGTCATGTCTACACGGCCCTCCACCACTTTTTGTTGAGTTACAGCGGAGCGGCGTTGGAGTAGCGACTTTTTTTCAACAGTCGGCTTTGGTTGTTTTTCAGCGCGTGCCTCCGGTGTGGTCAGCCGTTCGAGGGCTATGCCAAACTTGCCGTCTTTTTGTTCCGACACGGAACCGGCCTGCACCAATTGGTACAGGGCGTGTTCAACGGAATCGCGGTTATTTTCGATGTGGAGAATACCTGCGAGTTGCGCAGGCGCGAATTGTTTTTTGGGCTGCGTGAGTAGAAATTTGAGGATTTCGATTTGCAGGTTTTGGGCGGTCAATTTTTTGCCGCCAGCCTTTTTCTTTTTGGTCATGTTTAAAAATTAGGCGTCAGCTGCGGTCAGTACGCCATGTCGGTATGTTTTGTTCTGTGGTAAAACGCGGTGGTTTTGCAAAAGTTGCCGTTTGGGTATTTGCGAATCTTTTACACTGTCAGGGCAACCGGATACGACGGTTTGCCGTTATGGGCAGCAAACCATGCACCGCACGCACATGAAACACCTGTTTTTATTCCTCCTTCTGGTACTTGCTGCCGCCAACCTGAGTGCCCAAGCCAGCACGCCGCCCGAGAAACCAGACCCGGAGGCCAAAAAAGTACTCGACCGAATCCGAAAAAAGTACGAGAGCTACAAAACGCTTGAACTGGCTTTTACTATCGCCATCGAAGTGCCCGGCCAACCAAAGGATGTTCAAAAGGGCACAGTAGCTCAGGCTGGCGATATGTTTCGGCTCGATATGGACCAGCAGATTATTGCCAGCAATGGAAAAACGACATGGGTTTACCTCAAAAGCAACAAGGAAATTCAGATCACGGACACCGACCCCAGCGGTGAAAGTGGTTTTCTGACTCCGCGTGACCTGCTGCGCCGCTACCAAAAGGGAGATTTTCTGTACGCGATCGTGGACAAGGTTTCGGAAAAAAACCGTGTGCTGACACATATCGAGTTTAAGCCTACCGACAAAAAATCGGAGTATTCCAAATTGCGCGTCAGTGTGGACGAGAAAAACCAGAGCATCGAGAGTATTCGCGCTTTTGCGAAAGATGGTTCGCGATACATTTTTGAAATTGCACGGCTCACACCGGACAAGAAAATCCCCGCTACCCAGTTCCAACTTGAAGCCAAAGATTTCCCTGGCATTCATGTGGAAGACTTGCGGATGTGATCACTTGGCAGTTCCGGGAGGAATGATTTCCGTCCGCTCCCCAAAATGGTGCGCGAACCTGGCCATGTCCTCGGCCAACTCCTTGTTTTGTGTAGCCCTCAGGTAGGTCTGGCTCAACGAGCGCAGGATTTGGTAAAAAAAACGATCCATTTCCTGCACCTGCATTTCATTTGTCCACAAATCAATACGCAACGTGTCGCGGTGCTCTTTGTCGAAAAGCGCAATAGCCATTGCTTTGCACTCGTCCATTCGGCCAGCCTCGTGCATATCAGTGGCCGACCACTCGATTCGGGTGGGTACCCGATCCTTGTCCAGGCCTACGCGGATAGTGATGTCACTTGTTTGGGCGATTTCGTTCGATTCCATGTTTTGCGAAAAGTGTGGTGATCAAAATTCGGCGCAAAAATAGGCCAAAAAAATGCGGGCCACCCTGGATTTGAGGGCAGCCCGTTTTTTTTAGAGCGTGTTTACATTTCAGAGCCGCTTGCAGCCCGGCAACTGAAAGTCAAAAACGCGCATTCAAACCGGAAGTTATTGACGACACGATGCTTAACTGGAATCTAATTGAGCAGAGCGTCAATTTGATCCTTGAGCATTTTCTTGGATTGAGCGCCGACGATTTTCCCTTTCAGTTCACCGTTTTTGAACAGTAAAAAAGTTGGTATGCCGCGTACGTTGTAATCAGTAGGCACCTGCGGGTTGTCGTCCACATTGAGTTTTCCGATCAATGCGCGGTCACCGTACTCGTCTGAAAGTTCTTCTACAATCGGGGTCATCAGGCGGCACGGGCCGCACCATTCAGCCCAGAGGTCAATCAGAGTTACTTTGTCGCTTTGGAGCACTTCGGTTTTGAAGTTTGCATCCGTAAATTCGTAAGCCATTGCTACAAAAATTGATGAAGAGTTATGCTGTCAGGTTTCGACAGGGCAGTAAAAACACGCTCCTGTGAAATTAGTTGCAAAGGTACCCGGCTTTGTTGATGCTTTCGGGAAACTTTAGCAAAAATGTCCTCGTTGGAACATCCCGAGTGTGCATAAGTTTCTCTGTCGAGACAAAAGCAAGCAAATGTTGGTTCAGGCATGGAGAAATTTACAGCCCAGGCAGGTTCCTGAAGCGAAATTTTTTAACGCAAGATTGCTCCAAATTATCACCGCTCTCGCTGTTGTCCTAACTTTGCGCCCCCGTCAACCCATTCCTCCTTTTTCATTCAACATTCCAATCCCGTGTACAGAACCCACACTTGCAACGACCTCCGCCTCGCCGACGCTGGCAAAACCGTCACCCTTGCCGGCTGGGTGGCCATTGGCCGCGACCTCGGCGGCCTCACTTTTGTTGACCTTCGCGACCGATATGGCATCACCCAATTAGTGTTCGACATGGACGACAACGCCGAGCTCTGCACCCGCGCCCGCCGCCTTGGCCGTGAGTTCGTGGTACAGGCGACTGGCCTTGTGCGCGAGCGTGCAAGCAAAAATCCCAACCGCGCTACCGGCGACGTGGAAATCCAGGTCACTGCGTTCGAAGTGCTCAACGCTGCCAAAACTCCGCCGTTTACTATTCAGGACGACACCGATGGCGGCGACGACCTGCGCATGAAATACCGCTACCTCGACCTGCGCCGCAACGCCGTTCAGCAAAATATCCTGTTCCGCTCCAACCTCGCTCTCGAAACCCGCAAGTACCTCGCAGGACAGGGCTTTGCCGAAGTGGAAACACCGTTTCTCATAAAATCCACGCCAGAAGGTGCCCGCGATTTTGTGGTGCCATCGCGCATGAACAAGGGCCAGTTTTACGCCCTGCCCCAGTCGCCGCAGACGTTCAAGCAAATCCTCATGGTCGCGGGTTTCGACCGGTATTTCCAGATCGTGAAGTGTTTCCGCGACGAAGATTTGCGTGCCGATCGCCAGCCGGAATTCACGCAGATTGACTGCGAAATGGCATTCGTACACCAGGAGGATATTCTCAACATGTTTGAGGGCCTGACGAAAAGTTTGTTCAAATCCACTCTCGGCATCGAACTGGCCGACATCCCGCGCATGACCTACGACGAAGCCATGCTCCGTTACGGTTCCGACAAACCCGACCTGCGCTTCGGCATGGAATTCGTTGACCTGACTGATCAGGCTAAAGGCAAAGGCTTTCCGGTGTTCGACGATGCAGAAACGGTGCTGGCCATTTGCGCTCCAGGGTGTGCAGGCTATACCCGCAAACAAATTGACGACCTCACCGAGTGGGTCAAACGCCCGCAGATCGGTGCCAAAGGCCTCGTGTATGTGCGCTACGATGCCGACGGTTCGGTGAAATCCTCGGTGGACAAATTTTACGCGTTCGACGACTTGCACGGTTGGCTTAAAACCTGCGGAGCCCAGCCCGGGGACCTGCTCTTCCTGCTCTGCGGCGAGAGCGAGAAAGCCCGCAAACAACTGTCCGAACTGCGCCTCGAAATGGGCACTCGCCTCGGTTTTCGTGATCCCAAGGTGTTCAAACCGCTTTGGGTGATGGACTTCCCGCTGTTGGAGTGGGACGAAGACGAGAGACGTTTTTTTGCTATGCACCACCCGTTCACTTCACCCAAATTGGCCGACATCCCCAAATTGGAATCGGACGACCGCGAAGTGCTCGCAGGCATCCGCGCCGATGCCTACGATTTGGTGATCAACGGCGTGGAAATCGGTGGCGGCTCCATTCGTATCCACGACCGCGATCTGCAAAGCCGCAACTTCCGCCTGCTTGGCTTCACTCCGGAGGAGGCCGAGGCCCAGTTTGGCTTCCTGCTTGGCGCCTTCGAGTATGGTGCCCCGCCACACGGTGGTATAGCATTCGGCTTCGACCGCCTCTGCGCGGTGTTGAACGGTGTCAATAACATCCGCGACTTTATCGCCTTCCCGAAAAACAACCAGGGGCGCGACATGATGATTGACGCACCCGATGGGATCAAGGCGAAACAGTTGGAGGAGCTGGGGATTTTGGTGAAAGGGGAGTAAGGCTTGTTAGCGCTAAAACTTCCCTGTTTTATCCACATACTGCCAGGCATCGCTCTCCCATACGGTGTACTCGCCGTCGCGTACGGTTTTGCACCGGTTGCTGACCTTGGCTTTTCCATTCTCAAAAGGAAAGGCACAATCGAACTGTGGCTCAAGGACGAGGGCGTAGGTTTGGGCATCGGCATAGCCGATTTTCCCATCTTTCACCACTCGTATCAGCCCGTCCGATGGGTAATCGGGTCCGTTGTCGTAAATGAAAACGTCATAGAGCGTAGTTTTTTTGTCGTCCATGATGACCCATTTGCCATTTTCGGTTTGTTCCATGGTCAGAGGAGCGGTAGTCGCAGTGGAGATGGCAGGATTTCGTTCCTCTTTTGCTTTGTCGCCAGGGCCTTGTTTGCAAGCAACGCCAGCAAGTAAAAAAACAAGTAAGAGGAGTGAAAGGAGGTGTTTGTTAAAGGCGGTATTCATCATGCGAATCATGTGTTGTATATTTTTAAGTGTTTAGTACCGATGAAATAACAACCTCCCGATTTGGAAGGGCTAATTGAGCGGCATTCTGCGTTGCTCGTCCGTTGCGTAGCCCTACTATGCGCCTTCCTCGCGCCTTGCCTGCCACCAAATTATCCTCCTCCAAATCGGGAGGTTATTATTTCATCGGTACTGAGAGCCGTTCGCTATTCGCTGGCCTGATCATATCGATACACGCTCCAAATCCGCGACCGACTTTGCCAGTCGTTCGGGTTGAAGCGCAAAATCCAGTCGGGAAAGTAGGTGTAAACGCGCTTCGTGCGCAGGCCGGTAAGTGAATCCGGGAGCGTCAGTTTGGGCGATAGGATCAGGCGATTTGGCCCCGGGGCGGCCAGCAGGGTATCGGCCTCGAATTTTTCCACCACGCGGTTTTCCACCCGTTTTGAGCGATAAAAATGCACGTTCAACCCCGCCACGTGGTACAGGCTTTTTTCAGTGGAAAAAACGACGGTTGGCTCGGAGTGTTCGGCTGCAAACGTATGCAAAAACCGAAAGTACGGCACCGACTCTTGCGCGGCCAACAGGCTCCGAACGGGCAGGAGCAGGACGTTCACGGCCACGGCCAGCCACCATAGGATGCGAACTACACGGCTGGCCATGCCAGAAAGTGGCATCCCGGCCCATGCCCGCAGTCCCAGTACAGCCAGCACCAGCACGGGCAACAGCATCGGGTACAAAAACCGCATCTCCTTGTGCCCTACGGCCAGGTGCGCCAAAAGAAACGGCACGAGGCACCAGGTCAGGGCATTCGTTCGTTCGCGCCACAGTCCTACGAATAACAAACCGAGCAAAACCACACTGATTGGCGGCACGGGCGTTAGCAGGCTTTGAAAAAAATAAAACCACCAGGGCGAGGTGCCCCAATTGGCCGCCATGTCGTGCATGATATTGGCAATAAAATAGTTGTAGGCCGTGAAAACCGGTTCACCGTACAGCCAGGCATCGGCCCAAACGCCCAAAGCAACTGCTGTCGCTCCGCCCGCCAAAAGAGAAGGCAGCGAAGCCCAAATCCGGAGTGCGGGATTTGTTCGTTGAGCCAGCCAAACCCACCACACGCCCAGCCCTGCCAGTGCAAAACCCATCTGAAAACGGAAGAAAAACGACAGAATAAGCAAGAAACCTGCGGTCGTGAGCCGTACATTTTCGGCATCCACAAACCGTTTCCGCCGCTGTTCTCCTTCAGCCGGGAACAACAGGAGCAGCAGCCCGAAACCAAAGGCCAGGCCCGCCCAGTTTTCAGAAGAAAACCGAACCGAGAGGTACGGAACGAACCACAATAAGGCCGCCGCCAGCCGGAGCCAGTAGCCGAGTTGAGAGTCGCCTGTACGGGCTTCTAACCGGCCAGCCCACAAAAAATAGAGCCACAGCCACAACCAACCCGACAACAACCGCAGGAAAAACGCCTGTGCGAACGGGTCGTCTAATCCTGCTGCATCAGTAAGGCGGATCAGCCCGTAGGCCAGCATCGGTTGCAACCCGGGCCGGATTTGAGCGGCAAATTCCCACGGCAGGCCGGCCGCTGGCGTGCGACCCAGGTGGTAATTGGCGAATTCGAGGATTTGAAAATGCTCATCGGGATGGTGGTAGCCCTCGCTGCACCAGGCCGTGATGGTGTACAGCGCGAGGGTGATGAAAAAAAGGCGACGGGCGGGTAAATGCATGAGGTGGTTATTGGTGCGAATTCAATGCGTTGTGCGAAAAAACGAGTTGTTTTTTCTGTGGCATCTATTTTACCCTGCGTCGGGCCGCGCTCGAAACGCCCAAAAACACCAGGCCGCCGAACCAAGGAACGGCACCGTAGACAGGGCCATTTTCGTATTGCCGCCCATGATTCCGATAGCCAGAAGCAGCAGCACCAGCACGCCCATAAGCGCCATGCTGATGAAAATCACGCGCTTGTTTGGCTCCTTGCGCAGCGCCGAGTAGAGCAACAGCAAAAGACCCAGTAACGGGAGCAGGATCATGGGGTGCAGCAGGGTGTTGGTTTGGTCGTCCTTTTTGGCGAAAATCGTGTACGCCATTTCGGCCACAAAGGCGGAGTTGTCCGGCGGCCATTCCAGGTAGCAGGCGAAAAATGAAAGGAAAAGGCTGAGTGCAGCGAGGCGTTTCATGTGCAGACGATAAATGGTTCGGCGGCAAAAATAGGGTAGGGATGACTTAACTCGACTTTAGCCATTTGGGAAATTGATAATGCCGTTTCAAGTCAGTGAGATAAAGCAATTGAAATACTTTTGAACATCGCTGTAGAATTGGGACATTCATAAATTCAAATTACCTGTTTAGCCTGATCAGCCAATGTGGTATTTTGGGTACATCGCGCTCCGCCGGTACAACCCCACCCCCAGCCCCTCCCCCGACTGGGAGGGGGGCTTGCCCTCAAAAAAGGCAAAAATTAGCCACAGGTACTTTGGCTTTTCAACTTGATGAGAC
>JBJXEZ010000264.1:0-7412 GCA_046153695.1 Saprospiraceae bacterium | reverse complement strand
TTTGTATTTTCAGGTTGCCCGTGAGCCGCAGGTGGTTGTTGGCTACCCAGGTCGGGCGCAGCTCTGCCCCGATGAGCGGATCATTAGGAATGGGGCTTTCGGCAAATTGGAGTTCGGCAGAGCAGTAAAACCGTTTGCGCCTGTCGGTGCTGACCTGCGCGGAGGCAAACACAAAAGGAGGGCGGCGCAGTTTTTTACCCTGTACCCGCGGTTCGAAGTAATCGTAATACCACAATGGTCGGCTGATGATAAAACCACTAAGCATGAGTTGATTCTTGGTCATCGTTTCGCCGTAGGCAAACACCTCCAGGGCTTCCCACACACTGGGCGCATACAGCATGGTGTTTTCCACCGACAGTTCGGCGTAACGGTAAAGTAAATTGCCGCGCGGCTGGAAGTCGCGGAAGGTGACTTTGCCAAACTGCCGCCAAAAATTATTGCGCCGGTTGATGCCGAGGTCACGTTGGTCGTAGTGGGCGTCGGTAGCACCGGTGTAAAAAAGCCATCCCCACTTGCCTTGTAGTTTTTCCAGCCCTGCGTCCACGCTAAAACCGCGTTGTACACCATTGGGGCTGAACACCTGACTCAGCCGGCTTGCGTTGGAGAATTCGTAGGCGTTGGCCTTGTCGCGCAGTTTCCATACCAAAGCCGACACCACTCCATCGCGGGCGCCACCCTCACGCAGCACGCTGGTGTTGACAAACGCCAAGGCAGAGTTATTCGGCAGGAGCTGGTCTACCACTAAAACGTTGTAGTTGGTGAGGCCCGCAGTCTGGTACTCCCGTTCCTGGCCTGTGGTTTCGTTTCGGATCAGGGCATTGGTAGGGGCCGCCACGGCGTTTAGTAGCCCAATACCGAGTTTAGACTTGGTGCGACCCGACAATTTGGTGGCGTTGTATAGTGGTTGCTGCGACGGATTTTTCAGCAAAACCTCGTCTTCTCCAGTTTCAAAAATAGCGGAAAAAAAGCCCGGAGGCCGGTCGCCAATGCGGCGGGAATAGAACATTTCGCCTTTTCCGAACAGCTCGGTGCCTTCGGTAAAAAACTGCCTTCGTTCCTCGTAGGCCACCTCAAATGGCGAGAGGTTGCGTATAATATTGTCGCTGAGGGCTTCGCCAAAATTGGGCACTAAAGTGGCATCAAGCGTAAAACTTTCGTTCAAGCCCCATTTCACGTCCATGCCGCCGTTGAAAGAACGGCTGTTGGCGTACTCCACCGGATCGGTGGACACTGGTGCATGCCGCACAGATGCCGCCAAATACGGTGAAAATGCCAGCCGCATGGGCGGGTCCAGTTCGCGCAGTCCCGACAAGTCGCCCCACTGGGGCATGGCACCGGCACCGTTGGGATCTACCGGGCTCCATGCACTGAATTCGTTCGCGTACTGTAGCTGTCGGGCAAACTGCAAGCCCCACACCTGCTCGGGCTGTTTGGCAAAACGCAGAGCACTGAACGGGATTCGCATTTCTACCGACCAGCCGTCGGTATGCACACGAGTACGGGCATCCCAAACGGCATCCCACGACAGGTCGAAATCATTGGGTGACATACGCCCGTCGCGCTGAACGCCTGCCGCTGTCACCTCGAACCGGAAAGCGTTTTGACGATCCCGGTAGGTGTCAAGACCTACGTGAAACTGATCGGCGTTGCTGCCGGCATCCCGGGCAGACAGGTCCGAACGCAGCCGCGAAGCATCTTTCATGTACAAATAGGCACCGATGTACACCGCTTCGTCCGTATACAGCACGCGCACCTCTGTGCGCTCGGAAGAAGGCTGGCCGAAAGAAGGCGATAGGGTTACAAAATCAGTTGCTAGCTGCGCATCTTTCCAGCATGGATCGTCCAAAAGGCCATCAATTTGAGGCGCCTTTTCGACGCGGACAGCACTGTGCGTTCGCCGGTTGGCATCGGTAGTTGGGCCGATTGGTGCTTGTGCACTGCTTCTGCACGCACAGAGTACAAGGCCCAGGATAGCCACATATTTGGAAAAAAAAGCAGGGAGGCGCCGCTCTACGCGCACAGAAAGACAGGCGTTTGTTTTCATAATTTACACAGCAAAATTTGGGACAAGAAAACGTGTTGAGCGCGTTTAGTTCCCAAAATCTCTACGACTGCGCCCAAGAAATCAGTCAACGACGGATTTTGAGGCTGGTTGCCGAAGATACTGTTCTCCATTACTTCTTTTTTGCAAACGCTGCCGCTGCCGCGCGCACGTTCCCGTATTCGAGCAAGATCTGCTGGGCCGCGGTATAGTCCAGCCCAGTTGTTTGCATGACCATTTGCGTGCCACGGTCCACCAATTTGTTGTTGCTCAATTGCATGTCCACCATTTTGTTGTCATGCACACGACCGAGCCGGATCATCACGGCGGTGGAAATCATGTTCAAAATCAGTTTTTGGGCTGTACCCGCCTTCATTCGTGTACTACCGGTCACGAACTCCGGGCCTGTCACCGCCAAAACAGGGAAATCAGCCTCAGCCAGTACAGGCGCGCCAGGGTTGCAGGTAATACAACCCGTAGTAATGCCGCGTTCCCTACTGGCCCTTAGGCCATGTACAACATACGGTGTGGTGCCTGAGGCGGCTATACCCACCACTACGTCGCGTGCATCAGCCTGGTATGCCGACAAATCTTCCCATGCCAGTACAGGGCTGTCTTCGGCACCTTCGACCGCCTTGCGGATAGCCCCGTCGCCGCCGGCGATGATACCCACCACCCAGCCGGGGGGCACGCCGTAAGTCGGCGGAATTTCAGAAGCATCCACGATGCCCAGCCGCCCACTGGTGCCAGCGCCGATATAAAACAGTCGTCCGCCTTCGCGCATACTCCGGACGATGGCATCTACCAGCGCTTCTATTTGCGGTATAGCTGCTTCGACGGCAGACGGCACCGTTTTGTCTTCCTCATTGATATACTTCAGCAATTCGCCAACAGGCATTTTTTCTAAATGCCGGTAACGCGATGCACTTTCTGTGACTTTTTCCATTGTCCCGTTTAAACTTCATTTGCAGGTGTTTGAGAGGCATTTGTTTTTTTAACAAACTTTCAAAACGCTCTAACATCATTTAGCAAAAAATGTGCGACCTCATACTGAATCTTGCAGTCATAATTGAAAAAAACGAAAACCATGTCGTTCTACCGATTCCTTTCCATCGCCCTGATATCCGCCATTTTGGCTGCCTCCTGCCGCACCACCCAACGTTACATTGAAAGCGGCAACTACGACGAGGCGATTTCATTTTCCGTTTCCAAACTGCGCGGCAAGAAAAACAAGAAAACCGAGATCGTCAAAGGTTTGGAACTCGCTTTTGCCAAGGCACAGGCCCGAGACCTGAATACCGCCGATCACCTCGCCTCCGTGGATCGTCCCGAAAACTGGGATCGCGTGAACAGCATCCACCGACAAATCCGCCAGCGCCAAAACCTGGTGGCTCCGTTGCTGCCGCTGGTGTCGAAAGACGGCTACCGCGCCAAAATCGAGTTCGTCAACATCGCCCACATGGAGGCCGAAAGCCGGGAAAAGGCCGCCAGTTATCTGTATACTTGCGCCGAAGACCTGCTTAACCAGGCCGAGCGGGGCGACCGCAAAGCCGCCCGAGAAGCCCACCGGATGCTCAGAGACCTCGAAAATCGCTATTTCAAAACGTACCGAAACAAGGAAGCATTACTCCGCGACGCGATCAACCTCGGCACTACGCATATCTTGTTTGAGGTGCGCAATGAAAGCGACAAGATACTGCCACGCGATTTTAACGATCGAGTGCTGGCCTTTGGAACGTCCGATCTGAACGGCGACTGGAAAGCGTACCACTTCAAGCCAGACCCGAAACTACCGGTGGATTATCGCGTGGTGTTCAATGTCAGGCAGGTGGACATTAGCCCGGAGCGCATCAGCGAACGCACCTACACGGATGAAAAAGAAATCGAGGATGGCTGGGAGTATGTGCTTGACGATCGTGGTAATGTAAAAAAAGATACCGCCGGCAACGACATCAAGCGCCCGCGCAAAGTGCGCATACGGGCCGAGGTACTGGAGGCATTCCAAACTAAAGCGACCCGCCTGACGGGCATTTTGGAAATTTACGACACCGGTAGCCAATCCCGCGTACACGTTCGCGATGTGGGAACCGAAGTACTGTTCGAGCACTACGCCTCCACCTTTCGCGGTGACCAGCGTGCCTTGAGCAAGGATTCCCGCGCCCGCATTGGCAGCCGCCCCTTGCCTTTCCCGCCCGACGGCGACATGTTAGTACAGGCCGCTGACCGGCTCAAGCCTGCCATCCGGGACGAACTGCGGAGCAGTCGCGCGATTTTGTAGGTCAAACAATTTCGCCGTTAGACATAACTTCCACATCGTAGGTGCGGGAGCTCGTAGGGTCAAAATCTGTATCGCCTTTGGCCGACTCGCCCTCGGCAATGAAAACTACCCAATCTTCGTCAATGGTGGCTACAGCGCGGGCCAACTTGCCATCGGGAAGCACACGGGTGTACCCGATAACGCGGCGGTTGATCAGTTCGCCTTTCAATGTGAAGGTGGCCAGAACATATTCGTAGTTCAGCAGTTCGGCTTTCCACCACACCAAAGCGGCAAAATCGCCGGTACCTTCGAATGAAAAACACGGGACATATTCCGTATACGCATCATCCTGAGCCACAGGGTCGGTAGGGTGAATAAACTGTGCGATCATTTCCTCGGAGAGTGGCAGGTTTTCCAAGGCAAAAACATGATGCGTTTCTTCGCCCAGAATTACTGGCATAGGCACAGGCGGGAATTTTCCCACAAAATCGGCAAAAGTGTAGCGCATTAGGTTTGAAGGTTTCGGGTTAAAGGGTTTCAGGCTGAAAGGTTGGCGCAAATGTCATGCTTTTCCGTAACCTTGCAAATCTTCAAACCCGAAATCCTCTAACCCGAAACCATCCAACCCGAATTAACGATTTGGTAAAGTTCAGTTTTCCCGTGGCCACATTGGTTGACTATACCTTCGCCATCCAAAATAAGCGTGCTTATGGGATTGGCTCGAACCGTCAATGAACAGATTTTTCGCCATATCCACGGCAAAAATTTGGTATACAATACTTGTTGGGAAGATCCTCGTTGCGATCGTCAACTGCTTGATATCGGCACGGATAGTCGGGTAGTCATGTTGACCAGCGCTGGTTGTAATGCACTGGATTATTTGCTTGACGACCCCGCCATGATCCACTGCGTGGATATGAACCCGCGACAGAACGCTCTGCTCGCGCTAAAATGCGCCCTGTTCCAAGGTGCCGACCATTCCACTTTGTTTCGTTTTTTTGGTGAGGGCGTAGCACCCGATGCGCGGGTTGTTTTTCAAAAACAACTACACAACCAGCTCACGGATAGTTTTTCCCGCAATTGGTGGTCACGCAATTTGAATGTCTTTTCGGGAAACGGGCTGCGGCGGTCATTTTACTGGCATGGCACGAGTGGCACAGTCGCCTGGATGATTCGCCAGTGGTTGCAAGTACAACCGGAGGTATTACGGCTGGCCGAGCGACTGTTCGGCTCACAAAACCTGGTAGAACAAACCATATGGTACGAGCAATTTGAACCCCGTTTTCTGAACCCGTTCCTGAATTGGGCGCTCCAGCAGCATTTCTTTCAAAGCATGTTAGGCGTGCCAAAAAGCCAACAAACGCTTGCAGCCGAATTCTTCGAGGACGGCATGGCCGGATACTTTCGGCATTGCCTTCGGCATGTATTTCTCAACCTCCCGATTCAAGATAACTATTTCTGGAAACTCTACTTTTGGGGCCGGTACACGCCGGAATGCTGCCCTAACTACCTTCGGAAGGAGTACTTCGACCAAATCGCGCAGCGAACGAAACGTATCTATACCCACACTGACACCTTGAGCGATTTTCTGCGCAAGGCGCCCGGTTCGTACACGCATTTTGTACTGCTCGACCACCAGGACTGGCTGGCCGCGCATCTCCGACCAGCTCTGGAAGAGGAGTGGCGTTTGATTCTTGACAATGCCGCGCCCGGTGCTCGCATCCTCCTTCGTTCAGCCTCTTTTGACCTAAATTTTGTACCCGATTTTGTGCATAAACGGGTATTGTTTGATACCGAAAAAGCCACTCAAGTCCACAAACAAGACCGTGTAGGTACTTATGCGAGCACTTGGTTCGGACAAGTACAATGAAAAACCGCCACCGCCAACCTATGAACAACTCAACGACTTCCGCTGCCGAACAGGAAAAAGCGATGCGCCAGTATTATCGATTCCATGCGGCAATTTACGATGCCACTCGCTGGGTGTTCCTGTTTGGCCGCAACCGAATTTTGAGTTTTCTCCCACAAATACCAGCCCAAACTCTTGTCGAAGTGGGCTGTGGTACAGGCCGAAACTTGCAAAAAATTGCTAAAAAGCACAAAGGCTGGAACCTGATCGGCATAGACGTTTCACCTGAAATGCTTCACCAGGCAAGTAAGCGTACAGAAGCCTTTTCCCACCAAGTGCTTTTGCTGAAAAACCCATACGGATCCAGCACATTCCGACTGCAAGAGCCTGTGGACATCGTGCTGTTTTCCTACGCATTGACGATGTTCAACCCTGGCTGGGAAGCTGCAATCGAACAGGCATGGGAACATCTAAAACCTGGAGGGCGCATTGCAGTTGTGGACTTCCATGACACGCCGTTTGCTTGGTTTCGTCGTTGGATGGGCTACAATCATGTGCGGATGGATCAGCACTTGTTACCCGTACTCGAAAATCGATTCCATCTTATTGCAAAAGATGTTTGTTTGGGATGGTGTGGTCTGTGGCGCTATTTCCTGTACGTCGGCGAAAAAAACGCCACGCCCCAGCCGTCCGGCAACCATTCCCCAACCATCCATCCGTCCACCCTTCCTATCGGAAACCTCATTTCAACCTGAATACGTTGGCAATGGTATTGCCGAAGTCATCCAGGCGTTCCAGGTTGTTGCGCAAGGGTTCGAGCACCGACGGGTTTTTGAGGTCAAGGCTACCTTCTTTCACGCCGCTCTGCATGGGAAATACGAGCATGTAGTTGTTTTCCACTACGTATTTGTTGAGATAACCGGGTATTTTAGCCATGTTGGTGTGGTAGGACAAATGGTCTTTGCGGCTCAGCACAACGATTAGGTTGTCGTTCGGGCGCAAGTTGCGGGCCAAAATCAGAAAATCGTTTTGGTCGTAAAAGTTATTGAACTCTGTGTCCACGGGGTGTTTTTTTTGTACGGCCCGGATGTACGACAAGGTTTGGTTGGAGCCATAAAAAACGAGTTTGGCCCCCGTGTTACGGGCGATATTCCAGATTTTAACGAGCCAGAATGCGAACCCGATCTCTTTTTCGGCTCGGTCGGGCACCACCACGACATAGCGTTTGACAGTAGCCAGTGGCTGTACAGACTTATATATCAGCG
>JBJXEZ010000263.1:0-17547 GCA_046153695.1 Saprospiraceae bacterium | reverse complement strand
ACCCGAATGACTCCAGTGCAGCAGATACGTCGAATTATGACAAGTTACCTGACTCTATTTTGACATCTCACGACTCAGCTTTCTTGGCTGGGTCTTTGTCGATGCACAGTGATAACGACTTTGTTGATTTCCCAGGGAAAACTGTCCCGGATACTTATATTATCGACTCAGATGACGACGACGACGATGAAGATTACAACGATATGGAAGACGACGATGAACTAGACCATACTGTTTCGAGCGCTGGTTCGGAGTTCGGTAACAGCGAAGATCTTGATTGTAACGATCGAAAGGGAAGGGTAGTTTCTCGGCTACAGAGGAACCATACCTCTAATAATACTGGTGGTGAAAATGAGAAAAGGGCCGGTGTTGGGGTGTTGCAAGGTGGCGGCAGCGTAAATGTTGTTCAGGGTATTGAACAGGAAGTGGGGGTTGATCTGCGCTCGTAAATTGACCAACCGGGCCTCGGCGTGGCGAGCCTCTAATTCGCGGTGGCGCAGTTCGAGCGCATAGCGGTTTTCCAATAACTGATACAACGTGCTGAACAACAGCAACAAAAAGAACGAAAGCGCATAGGCCAGGAACAGTTGTACACCGCCGTCGTCGGGAGTTTTGTTTCCCGAAAAAACACTTCCCCCGAACAAGTGTATCTCCGCGACGGTGCGCAGTCCCGTCATACCGATCCAAAAGGCCAGTGTCAACGCGATCAATGGCTTGTAGCGCCCGGTTTCAAAATACTGGTTGACGAGCCACCTGGCGTTTCCGTAAAAAATTACCAATAGAAAAGCGAGGTTGAGTATGGTTCGGGCCAGCGCCTCCCCGGTGCTGCGCACACTGGAAAACAACGAAAAAAATAGCAGGGCAACAAGCAGCCAGCCCACGGCGTGGGTCAACAGGCGGGCACGGCCAGAGAGCAGGAGTTGAAGCATGGCTCGGTCAGTGATTTCAATGATTGGCAATGCGCTCGTGAATCTCCTCCACGCGCCGGGCGCTCTCGGGATGAAGCGTGCCCATCCAGCGGTCCCAAAACGCGAAATACAGGCCGTAGTTGCCCACGAAGCGTTCGTGGTGCAGGTTGTGGTACACCGATGAGTTCATCCAGCGACCCAGCGGGTGGTCGTACATTTTTTTCGGAAACAGCTCGTAGCCCAAGTGACCGTACACATTGAACCATAGCATAAGTGTGATAAATGCAAACAGGGCGATGGGGTGCAATGGAACGAGAAACAGGGCTAGCGGCATAATGCCCGCCTCCACCACGGCCTCCAAAGGATGGAAAGCGTAGGCACACCAGGGTGAAGGATTGACAGACCGGTGGTGCAGCAGGTGCATACGCCGGTAAAGTCGGGGATGGTGCATGAGGCGGTGGCACCAGTAGAAATAGGTGTCGTGTATAAATAACATCATCGGCACACTGAAGATCAGGTATACAATGCCGTATGTGCTCACATCGGTGTACAAGCGCAAGTACTCGCGCAGTGGTGTAGCGAAACACAAGGCCGCCGTGGCACCAAAGATTGTCGCCGTAGAGGCTGAGTAGATGATCTCCCGCCGGTAGTCCTTGCCTTGGGGAAACGATTGCTGGATTTTCCGAAACAACCAGGCACGGCGCTTCCAAAGATAAAAAAGACCGAAAAGCCACAAGCAAAGCAGGGCGTAGCGGCCAAAGATGACCAGTGGCATAATTAACCACTTTTCGGCAGGAGCATCAGTGAGAAAAAACATGGTGGGTGTTTTTGTGCAGTGAAAAATATGGTTCAAAAGTACCCCTGCACCCCGGTTCAGGATACAAAGGTTCAACGAACTGCCCGTTTTTTTCTACCATCGGCAGCGCTATTTCCCATTAGTTGAAAAACACCGACCGGCAGTTGATCCGGCTTTTTCAGCCGGGCTATCCGCCTGCACTTTTGTGCCATCAGCCAGCAAATACAACCACGAATCAGACTGCTGGTGGAACAAATTTTTTTTCACAACCAAACCAACGTTACACGTTATGAACAACTTCCGTTTCCGTTCCCTGATCTTGCTCGCCGCCGCTACAGGTGCCCTCGCACTGGTTTCCTGCAAAAAAGACTCCGAGGAAATTCAAGCCCTTATCTCTGATGCCGAGGCCGCCGAAATCGTCGAAACCGCAGTATCCGGCCGTTCCGCTGGCACCACCATGACCACGGATGACATGGCCGAAATGCTAGCCTCGCTTGCCTGTGGTGTGCCGGGCGATACCACACTCCAACACAGCGGGACTCCCGGCCCGGTCTCCTGCTCCGGCACGTTTGAGATCGGCTGGCTCATCACCTGCTCTACTCTCGGCGTACCCCAAAGTGCCCAATTCGACCTGGATGGTACCACCTCATTCACGGCCGCCCGCTGGTCGGGTTCCGGCACGGGTTCCGGCAGCCTGACGGCCACCGGACTTAGTCCGTCAGCCACTGCCTATATCTTCGGCGGTAGTTACAACAGTGGCCGGCAATTAACCGGGAACCTGCGCAAGGTAGACCCGACTATCACCACCACTACGGAAATGATACTTACCGACCTGACCATCCGCAAATCCGATAAAATGGTCACTGGCGGCACGGCCACCGTGATCATCACTGCAACGGCTGCCAACGGCGGCACACGAACAGTCAACGGAACGCTGATATTCAACGGCAACGGAACGGCTACCGTCACTGTGAACGGCTACAGCCACACGTTCCAACTTTGATTGCTGGAGGTATGCTTGTTACGCGACATCCCCATTCTTTCCCCGGCCGGGTAAAGAATGGGGATGTCGCTTGTAATGGGTACTTGCCAAGTAACTTTTGGCACAAACCTTATAATTCGACTACTTCCAGCCCACGGACAAAAAGAGCATCCAATGGAGCCTCGATGCTGACAGTCTCGCCGGTAGCGGGGTGGCGGAATGCCAGCCGGTGCGCGTGCAGAAACATCCGGGGCAGCAACAGCGTATTCCAAAAATAGGTGTTGTGCTTGTTGTCGCCGTGGCGTTTATCGCCGATTATCGGGTGTAGGATATGGGCAAAATGTTTGCGAATTTGATGGCGCCGCCCGGTTTCCGGCTCTACTTGCACGAGCGAAAACCGGGCGGTGCCGTACTTGTTGCCAATAGCGTGTTCCACCTGGCTGCGCTTCAGCGTGCGGTAATGTGTGACAGCGGGCAGCAGTTCGGCACCTGGCCGGTCCTGATCCCGCACAGGGTAGTCAATGGTCCCGGTATCGTCCGTCCAACCCCGCACGATGGCGAGGTATGTTTTCTCGATGGTTTTTTCCCGAAAGCCCTCGGCCAGCATTTCGGCTGCCTCGCCACTTTTTCCGTACACCAACACGCCCGATGTGGCACGGTCCAGCCGGTGGATCGTGTATACCGACGCGCCGATCTGGTCGCGCAGCGTTTGCAGCACGAACACATTGTCCTCGCTGATACGCGTACGATGCACCAACATGCCCTGCGGCTTGTTGATAGCGATAAAGAAGGGGTCGGAAAAAAGAATCTCAAGGGCTTCCATGCAGGCAGCCGTCAATAGCGGTAGTACTCCGGCTTGAACGGTCCTTCCACTTGAACGCCAATGTACGCAGCCTGGTCGGGACGCAGTTCTTCCAGTTCCACACCGATCTTTGCGAGGTGCAGGCGAGCCACTTTCTCGTCGAGGTGCTTGGGTAACAGATACACCTGGTTGGAGTACTTGGCGTGGTTCTGCCACAGCTCAATCTGGGCCAATACCTGGTTGGTGAACGAGTTGGACATAACGAACGAAGGGTGCCCCATGGCGCAGCCGAGGTTGACCAACCGGCCTTCGGCCAAAACGATAATGTCGTTGCCATCCACGTTGTAAATATCTACTTGCGGCTTGACGGTGGACTTGGTGTGGCCGTAACTGTTGTTCAGCCAGGCCATGTCAATCTCGTTGTCGAAGTGGCCGATGTTGCACACGATTGTCTTGTCCGTCATCAGGCGGAAATGTTTTTCCATCACGATGTCGCAGTTGCCAGTGGCAGTCACCACGATATTGGCGCGGGGGATGGCGTTTTCCATGCGTTTCACCTCGAAACCGTCCATGGCTGCCTGCAAGGCGCAAATCGGGTCGATTTCGGTGACGATCACACGGGCACCCGCGCCGCGTAGGGAAGCGGCGGAGCCTTTGCCCACGTCGCCATAACCGGCAACAACAGCCACTTTTCCGGCGATCATTATATCGGTAGCGCGGCGGATAGCATCCACCAGGCTTTCCTTGCAACCGTACTTGTTGTCGAATTTCGATTTGGTGACCGAATCATTGATATTGATGCAAGGCAGGGGGAGCGTGCCTTTGGCCATGCGCTCGTACAGGCGGTGTACGCCGGTAGTGGTTTCCTCGGAAATGCCGCGGATGTTGGCTACGAGTTCGGGGAACTGGTCGAGCACCATGTTGGTGAGGTCGCCACCATCGTCAAGGATCATGTTGAGCGGCTGTTCGTCCGTAAATGCGAAGAGCGTCTGCTCGATGCACCAGTCGAATTCTTCGTTGTTCATGCCTTTCCAGGCATACACCGGGATGCCTGCCGCAGCAATGGCCGCCGCAGCATGGTCCTGGGTGGAAAAAATATTGCAGGACGACCACGAGACCTCGGCACCCAATTCCACCAATGTCTCGATGAGTACGGCGGTCTGTATGGTCATGTGCAGGCAACCGGCGATGCGGGTACCTTTCAGTGGCTTGGACGCGCCAAACTCCTCGCGCAATGACATGAGGCCCGGCATTTCAGCCTCGGCAAGTTGAATTTCCTTGCGGCCCCATTCGGCAAGGGCGATGTCTTTTACTTTGTACTGGGGACGGGTAGCGGTAACGGTGGACATTATTTATTGAGTGATTGAGTGATTGTGTGATGAGAAACGTCTAACAAAACTTAGTTTGGTTATGTTGGCGGTAACGGCGGGCACAAAGGTAGGTAATTTGGTAAAAAAGGCTGGTCGGTGGTTAGCAAGCATTGTGCCGGATAGGTCACAGAAGGTGTCGGGCGTGTAAAAGGCGGTGTAATTTTTTTTTGTTCTCCTAAAGAAAAGACTTTTGCCAACTTTGCGCTGCCCCGAAAAGCGACCGCTAGCATGCTCCCTTCCACTTTTCCTGATCATTAAAATTCTCTTTCAGATGCCCAAGCAAGTTTACGAACAGCACCTCCAAACTTGGATCGAAGACGAAAAAGCAGCCCTCGAACTCATCGGCGTGGTGGGTAAACTGTGGTTTGACAAGTCCATCGAACTTATCATCTTCCGCAACCAAATGGTGGACCGCAGCGCCTCCGAGCTCTTGAACCTGCACCACTACGCTCGTGAGGTAGTGCGCCACCCGCTCACCGTACACGATACGTTGGCTCTGGCAAAAGCCATCGCCCAACACGAAGTAGCTCCGTCAAGGCTCGACATTGGCCGGATCGGCGTTGAGTGGCTTGATGAAAAAAATGCCTACGCCGACGAGGCAGATTTTATCGGCAAAAAATTAAAGGATTACATCGGTGCCGATAAATTCCACCTCCAGCCCAAGGACGTTGTGTTGTATGGTTTCGGCCGTATCGGCCGTATCGCTGCCCGCGAACTCATCACCCAGGCAGGCAAGGGCGAACAATTGCGCCTGCGGGCCATTGTCACCCGCGACAAATCCCCGGACGACATCATCAAGCGCGCCGACCTGCTGCGTTCTGATTCCGTACACGGGCATTTCCCCGGAACGGTAATTGCCGACACCGAACAAAAATGTATCTGGGTGAACGGACACCGGATTGACATGATTTCCGCCGCCAAGCCCGAAGATATTGACTACACCGAATATGGCATCGAAAACGCACTGCTGATTGACAACACAGGCATCTGGCGCGATCGGGCAAACCTGAGCCGCCACCTCGAATCCAAGGGCATCGCAAAAGTGCTGCTCACTGCACCCGGCAAGGGCGACATACCGAATATCGTACACGGCGTGAACAACATGGCATTCGACGTGGAAACCGAACATATCTGGTCGGCAGCAAGCTGTACCACGAATGCCATCGTGCCCGTTTTGGCAGCCATGAACAAAACCCTCGGCATTGATAAGGGCCACATCGAAACCGTACACTCGTACACCAACGACCAAAACCTGCTGGACAATTACCACAGTAAATACCGCCGGGGACGCTCGGCGGCGCTGAACCTCGTTATCACCGAAACCGGCGCAGAGAGCGCCATCGCCAAGGTGATGCCCGAACTGGCGGGCAAGTTTACGGGCAACGCTATTCGTGTGCCGACACCCAACGTGTCGCTCGCCGTGCTAAACCTGCAAATCCTGACACCTACCGACAAGAACACCGTAAACGAAATCATGCGCCAGGCGGCTTTGAAAGGCAACCTGGTGGAGCAGATACAGTACTCGTTTTCCAACGAATTGGTGTCCAGCGATCTGGTCGGCAACTCTACGTCTTCCATTTTTGATTCGCCCGCTACGATCGTTTCCAAAGATGGTAAAAGCGTCGTGTTGTATGTGTGGTACGACAACGAATATGGCTACACCCGCCAGGTAATTCGTTTTGCCAAACAACTGGCTGGGGTGATCCGGCTCCGGTATTATTAAGGAATTCGGTAGAAAATCAGTGCCGCGCCCGGCCAATGGCTCCGGGCGCGGCACTTAGTACCGATGAAAGAATAACCTCCCAATTAGCCTTTCCAAATCGGGAGGTTATTCTTTCATCGGTACTTATGTCCTAAAAATCGGACGTGATCAACAAATCCAGGTCTGTACTTTTCAATTGGAATCGCTCACCGAGGTAGGTATTGGTGAGGCAGCCTTTGTAGGTGTATACGCCGTTGCGCAGGCCTTCGTCGCCGGTGATGAGAGCTACTATCCCGCCTGTTTCGGCCTTTAGCAACAAGGATGTAATGATGTTGCTGATGGCATCTGAAGCCGTACGGGCTACGCGGGACGGGATATTGGGTACGCAATAGTGTATCACACCGTGCTTGACGAAAGTAGGCTTGTCGAAACTGGTTGTTTGCGAGCTCTCAAACACGCCACCCTGGTCTATACTCACATCCACGATGACCGATCCGGGCTTCATACGCTGCACGATTTCTTCGGGCACTACCATTGGTGTGCGCCCGTGGCCGGAGTGCATGGCACCGATGGCCACGTCGGCGGTAATAAGCTGTTCGGTCAGGTGTATGGGGTTGATGACGGACGTGTGCAACTGGCGGCCCACATGTTTTTGCAGGCGCATAAGTTTGTAGACATTGTTATCGAAAATACGCACTTCAGCACCGAGACCGATGGCTGTTCGGGAGGCAAACTCTGCTACCACACCTGCACCGAGAATGATGACTTTGGCTGGCGGCACTCCGGCAATTCCGCCCAACAACACGCCTTTGCCTCCACGGGCCGTGGAAAGCAAGTCGGCTCCAATAAGGATGGCACTGGTGCCGGCGATCTCGCTCATCACCCGGACAATGGGAAATACGCCTGTGCCGGTGTCGCGAATGTACTCCATAGCAAGAGCGATGACCCGGCGTTTTTGCAGCTCTATGATGTACTCCGGTTTCAATAACGGTAAGTGGATGGGCGAAACGACTACCTGGTTGGGGCGCATAAGCGCTATTTCCTCCAATGTTGGCGGTGCGGCCTTGAGCACCATATCGGCCTTGAACACCTCCTCGTGGCTATGCGTGATTTCCGCACCGGCCTCGGTATAGTCCATGTCGTTGAACCGCGCTTTTTCGCCCGCACCCGCCTCTACCACCACGCGGTGCCCGTGGGCTATAAGCGTGGCTACCGAGTGTGGCACCAGCGCTACGCGATTTTCCTGCAACGTCGTTTCTTTCGGAATACCGATATAAAGCCGTTGATGCTTGCGCGCTACCTCGAGCGTCTCGGTCTGGGTGCTGATTTTGGCAAATGTACTGGCGAGTGATTCCATATATAGGTGGCTGACTGCTGGGTATTGGCTGTTGGCTTCCGAATAAGAGGACACTTTAGGTTTGGCGGCCGTTGGCCGTTGGTTTCCGAGCGAGGTGCCAAGCCCAAGCGGTGTCCTCTTATTCGGAAGCCAATAGCCAACGGCCAACAGCCAACTACAAAAGTAGGAGGCGGCGTTGGGTTGCACCCAAAATGTCAAAATGAATTTTTGCCGTGTCCTCTGGCAGTAGTGGTTCCACCACCTGGGGCCACTCGATGAAGCAATACCAGTGGTCGAACAGGATTTCCTCGATACCAATATCAAGAGCCTCTTCGGTGTTTTTCAGGCGGTACAGGTCGAGGTGGTGTACCCGAAGTATGCCCTGGCCGCCGGGCTCGGGATACGTGTATTCGTTGACAAGAGAAAAGGTGGGGCTGGTTGGCGTGTCTGTCACGCCGAGCCAGCGGCAAAATGCCTGCACAAACGTGGTTTTGCCCGCGCCGAGGCCGCCGTACAGCGCTACCTTTCGGCGATCGCCGAGCGCCTCTGCAAGGGCAGACATGGCCGCATCAAGGGCCGGGAGTGAGGGGATGAGCAGTTCCATCGGGCCAAAGGTAGCGCAGGTGTGGACGTGATCCGTACATTTCGCAACTTTCCCTTATTCTTGCACGCCCGTTCGATCAACCCACCCCGCCATGCTGACCACGTTCAAGATTCGTATCGCTCTGCACTTGCTCGCCATTTTGGCGGTAACATTTGCGGGAGTTTACCTGTGGAATACGCAGGCTGGCACGGCGCTGCTGCTGCTGTTGGGTGGAGTTTTGCTCGGCCTTATCGCCAGCCTGTACAGACAGATCACCATTACCGACAAAAAACTGAGCGACTTTCTGCTCAATATCAAGTACAACGATTTCGAGGCCTACTATTCCGCCGTTGCCGGCGAAAAAACCCAGCGTGATTTGTCGTCGGCGTTCAACCTCATCACGGGCAAATTCCGCAGCATCCGGCAGGAAAAAGAAGCGCAGCACCTGTACCTCCAGGCTATTGTAGAGCAGGTAGACACCGGGCTGATTTGTTTTGACGAGCGAGGGAAAACCGTCCTGATGAACAGGGGGGCACAACAGCTGCTACACAAGTCCCATTTCCCGAATATAGAATTTGTAAAAAAATACAACCACGCCCTGCATGCTGCCTTTCGGGAAATGGCTACGGGCGAACGCACGTTGGTGAAATTGATCGTAAATAACCAGGTGCTACAGGTGTCTGTCCGGAAAACTGTGTTGAAAATTGGCGGTGATGTGATGCACCTGTATGTATTGCAAAATATCCACACCGAGCTGGAGCACCAGGAAGTGGAGTCATGGCAAAAACTCATCCGTATCCTTACGCACGAAATCCTGAACTCAGTGGCACCGGTGGTTTCCCTTTCCGAAATGACCAATACGCTGCTGCAAGAACCAGCGACCAACGAACCCGAAAGGCAGGAATCCATCCGGCAGGCCGTACAGGCCATTCAGCGGCGCAGTGCCGGGTTGCTGCATTTTACCGAAACGTATCGTGAACTGACCAAAATCCCCCAGCCGCGCTTTGAACCGGCCGATCCTGCGGCACTCGTAGAACGCGTGCTCCCACTATTTGCACAGCCGATTCAGGAGCATGGGGTTCGCGTAGAAAAACATTACCCGGCCACAACACTCAGTGTGCCGCTCGACACTGCCCTTTTGGAGCAGGTTTTGATCAATTTGATAAAAAACGCTTTAGAAGCCCTCGCCGAAACGGCTCAGCCCAGACTCATACTGTCGGTGACCAAAACCCCGGAAGGCGCGGTAGAAATCGCCGTAGCCGACAACGGTCAGGGTATTCCGGACGAGCTGCTTGGCCAAATTTTCGTACCGTTTTTTACCACAAAAAAAACAGGCAGCGGTATTGGGCTGAGCCTCAGCCGGCAAATCGTTCACCTGCACCGGGGCAGTTTGTACGCCACGTCGCAAGTAGGCGTGGGCAGTGTTTTTACCATACGGGTTTAAGGAAGGCAGCCGAAATAACGTTCGTCCTCAATACCGCACCTTCTTTTTTCCTTTGGCTCCGCCGCCCTTGGCGAACGGGTACGGCTTGTCTTTTTTGCTCTTTTCAGGCCGCGCCTCGGCTTCGCTCACTTTCACGTGGCGGCCATTAATATTGAACTCCTCCAACCCACGACGCACATCACGGGCAAAGCCAGCCTCAACATCAAAATGCATAAAAGATTTTTGGATGTCGATAGTGCCGATTGCCTGTTTGGGTACACGGAACTCGTTGATGAGCAGGTCAAGGAAATCTTTTTTGGTCACACCGTCCATGTCGCCGATGTTAACAAACAGGCGTAAAGCCGAACCGCCCGGAGCGCCAGCGCGGTCAGTGTGCCCACCCTTATCGCGGCTTTTGGGGTAAATATTGATGTCTGGCGAGTTGCGGTAGTAGGCGAGAAAACGGTTGAACTCGACACTGGCGAAGCGCTTGATGAGTTCTTCCTTGCTCAGGTCTTTCAGTTCTTCCAAAATACGCGGCAGGAACGGCTCGATCTCGTCATGCTGCACCTGCTGGTCGTGGATGTTCTGGACGATGTGGAACAGCTGTTTTTCGCACACTTCCACGCCCGTCGGGATAGATTTCCGGGTGAACACCGACTTGGTGCGGCGCTCGATCTGGCGGATTTTTTCCTCAAACTTGGGCGTGATGATGCTGATGGACACGCCCGTTCGGCCAGCACGGCCGGTACGTCCGCTGCGGTGGGTGTATATCTCCGGTTCATCGGGCAGGCCGTAGTTGATGACGTGTGAAATATCGCTCACATCAATCCCGCGAGCGGCCACGTCGGTAGCGATGAGCAGTTGGAGGTTGCGTTCGCGAAAGCGCTGCATGACGCGGTCGCGGTCGCTCTGGGCCAGGTCGCCGTGCAGCGCATCAGCATTGTAGCCGTCGCGGATCATTTGCTCGGCCACCTCCTTGGTGTCAATGCGTGTGCGGCAAAAGATAAGACCGTAGATGCCGGGGTGTGCGTCCACCACGCGCTTAAGTGTGGCATACCGGTTTTCGGAGTGGCACAGGAAGTACAGGTGCTCGATGTTGGCGTGGGCCTGATTCCGGGAAGACGACCCGATTTCGAGCGGGTCTTTCATGTAGGTGTTGGCGATAGCACGCACCTCGCTGGGCATGGTAGCCGAAAAAAGCCAGATGGATTTTCGGTTTTCCACAGCCTCAAGTATAATATCCACGGCTTCTTTGAAACCCATGTTGAGCATTTCGTCGGCCTCGTCCAGCACCACTCGGGCCACCTTGTCGAGGTGTGCCACCTGGCGCACGAGCAAGTCAACGAGACGACCGGGCGTAGCCACAATGATCTGGGCACCCGCCCGAATCTGGCGGATCTGGGTGTCGATGCTGGCACCGCCGTATACGGCCACCACTTTGTACTGGTGGGCGTACTTGGAGTAGTTCATCAAATCGCCAGCTACCTGTACACACAGTTCGCGTGTGGGGCAAAGCACGAGGGCTTGCACGTTTTTTTCGGCGGGATTGATGCGCTGAAGCAGCGGGAGCCCGAAGGCTGCAGTTTTGCCGGTACCTGTTTGTGCCAACGCAACGAGGTCTTCGTCGGATTGAAGTGCAACCGGAATTACTTGTTGTTGGACGGGGGTTGGAGTCTCGAACCCAAGGTCGGCGATACCCCGAAGCAGGGCCTCCTCGAGGCCCATTTCTTGAAAAGCAGTCATTAAATGCGTTGTGTCAAATAAAAATATCCGTTTTGGGGCTTGGTCGGACGGTGAGAATCGGGCGCAAAGATGCATGTATTTTGTGAAACTACCGCGATTTATTTTCCGGCACGGCTAAATTGGTCACGCCGACAAACAATTCTTCGGATGATTCCAGGATAGTTTGCACATTCGCACCTTGTTTTTCATATCAAAATATGCTGCGATACAACCTCAGTTACTGGGAACGCGAAACATTTTTCAAAGACTTCGATGTGGCTGTTATCGGCAGTGGCATCGTAGGCTTGTCGGCCGCCATGCACCTGAAAACACTTGACCCGGCACTGCGTGTGGTCATATTGGAGCGCGGGGCACTGCCTGCTGGAGCCAGCACCCGCAACGCCGGTTTTGCCTGCTATGGCTCTATGACCGAACTGCTTGACGATATGTCCCACATGAGCGAGGACGATGTACTGGCGGTCGTGGAAAAACGCTGGCGCGGTCTCCAACGCTTGCGTTCGTTGGTGGGCGATGCAAATCTGGATTTCCAGATGCTGGGCGGATACGAGATGTTTGCCGACGATGAAGAAGATGTCTTCCAGACTTGTCTGGACCGCTTGCCCGATTTTAACCAAAAAATTGGTGCCATAACCGGCCACGCCGAAACGTACAAACTGGTGGATGACAGACTGCCCCACTTCGGTTTCCGTGGTGTAAGCCATCTCATCCTCAATCAGCCCGAGGGGCAGGTGCATACCGGAAAAATGATGGCGGCTTTGTTGCGCCAAGCGACAGATCTGGGCATTAGCATTTTTAATGGTTTCAACCTGACGCGCCTGGAAGATACATCGCAGGGTGTAGAGATTGAAACAGACGCAGGCTGGATACTGCGTGTGCCCCGTGTACTAGTGGCTGTCAATGGCTTTGCCAAAGCCCTGCTGCCCGATGTTGATGTGATCCCCGCTCGAAACCAGGTGCTTGTCACCCAACCAATACCGGGCTTGCGCGTGGAAGGCTGCTTCCACTATGATCGGGGCTATTACTATTTCCGAAACGTGGACGGGCGCATCCTGCTTGGTGGTGGACGGCACCTGGATAATTCTGCCGAGCAAACCAGCGAATTTGGCCCCAACGAACTTATTCGCAGCGCACTTGTGCAGCTGCTCAAAACGGTGATCTGCCCCAAACAACAGATTCAGGTAGATGCCTGGTGGACGGGTATTCTCGGTCTCGGCCCAGTCAAAAAACCCATCGTGGAACGCTACTCCGACAATGTGGTCGTAGCCGTTCGCCTCAGCGGCATGGGTGTGGCAATCGGTACGCTAATTGGTCAAGAAGGGGCGGAAATGTTGCTGGGATAAAAACGGCGGCACCTATACCCCAAAAACATCGGGCACACCGCAAAAACGATGTGCCCGATGCACTAGAACAAATTCGGTTTGTCTCAAAGGTTGTTTAAGTTTAATCAACCTTAAACTGGCTGTTCTTTGACGGCGAACACTTTTCGCGCCAGGTAAACGGCGGCCAGCAGCAGGGTGTACGAGATGGTTGCGGTCATGGTTGTGTAAGCTTGGTTTCGATTAGCGATGGCAATGTGGCCCGATCAGGGCTGCCGTGTGCGGACAAGCGTGTCCGGCGGCAAATGCGTACGTAGAACGAGCAGCGTTTTGTGAACGCTGCCAGAGGTGTTGATTTTTTTTAAATAAAAAAAACGAGGGCATGGACGTACTGGCGCTAACGGCAACCTGTACTGCCATACCCAAGTTTTTACAAATTTTCGCCACATTCTTTTTTCCGTTCGCCAAACCGGCCTACTTTAACCGCTCAAAATTTCACCACTACCAATTCCTCGCCTATGGCTACCTATGATACCAGTAAGATTCGAAACGTGGTGCTCGTCGGCCACTCCGGCTGTGGCAAAACCACGTTCGCAGAAACCATGCTCTTCGAGGGCAAAGCGATCGGCCGTCGCGGCAACGTCGGCGACGGCAATACCCAAAGCGATTATACCCCGCTGGAACAGCAACGCGGGCACTCTCTCTTCGCCAGCCTGCTCCACTGCACCTGGAAAGACACCAAAATCAATATCCTTGACACTCCCGGCCTCGACGATTTTGTGGGCGAAGTGGTCACGGCTTTGAAAGTAGCCGATACAGCTGTGGTTCTGCTCAACGCCCGAAGTGGTGTAGAAGTGGGCACCGAGCTCATCTGGGAATATGTGGATAAGTACGGTACGCCCTCCATGTTTGTGATCAACCAATTGGATCACGAAAAAGCCGACTTTGAGCGTACGCTGGAACAGGCAAAGGCACGTTTCGGCAGCCGCGTGTTGCCGTTGCAATTCCCGGTAAATCAAGGCCCCGGCTTCAACGCCATCGTGGATGCCTTGCGCATGGTCATGTATGTGTTCCCCGCTTCAGGCGGCAAGCCGGAAAAAAAGGATATACCAGCCGAGCACAAGTCGCGTGCTGACGAGATGCACAACGCCCTTGTGGAGGCCGCCGCCGAAAACGACGAGGCGCTCATGGAAAAATACTTCGAAAATGGCTCTCTCGACGAGGTAGACCTCGCGGCAGGCCTGCGTATCGGACTCGCCCACCACCAGTTTTTTCCCGTGTTCTGTGCCTCCGGCCTCAACGATATGGGCTCCGGCCGCATCATGGGCTTCATTCACGACATCTGCCCCAGCCCCGCCGACCGGCCAGCTGCATCACTCGAGGGTGGCGGCTCCAAACCGTGCGACCCCAAGGCTCGCCCCTGCGTATTTATTTTCAAAACCGTGAACGAGCCCAAGGTGGGCAATGTGTCCTATTTCAAAGTCTATTCCGGCACGATCAAAACCGGCGACGAACTCACCAACGCCGAAAACAGCACTACCGAACGGTTTACTGCCCTGTTTGAGTGCGAGGGCAAAAACCGTGAACAGGTTCCTGAATTACAGGCCGGCGATATCGGCTGCACCGTTAAACTCAAAAATTCGCACAGCAACCAAACCCTTAACCCAAAGGGAGCAGACATCAAGATCGAACGTATACATTTCCCTACACCCCGTATCCGAATGGCTGTGGTTCCGCCCAGCAAGGCAGAAGTGGAAAAAATGGCGCACGCCCTGCATTCCATCCAGGAGGAGGATCCGACACTTCTGATGGAGCAAAGCATCGAGCTCAAACAGACCATCGTGCAGGGCCAGGGAGAGCTGCACCTCGAGATCGTGCGTACCAAGTCCGAACAAAACTTTGGCGTACACCTGGAGTACGAAGAGCCGCGCATCCCGTACCGGGAAACGATCACCAAAGAGGCCAACCATCCCTACCGGCACAAAAAACAATCAGGCGGAGCCGGGCAGTTTGCTGAGGTACATATGCGCATCGAACCGTATTACGAGGGTATCCCTGCCCCGCGCGAGCTCACCGTGAAAAATATTGAAGTGGATGATCTCAAATGGGGTGGCAAGATATCCTTCTGTTGGGCTATCGTGGGCGGCTCCATCGATGCACGCTTCGTCAACGCTATCAAAAAGGGAATCATGTCCAAAATGGAAGAAGGGCCGCTCACCGGCTCCTACTGCCGCGACATCCGCATCTGCATCTACGATGGCAAAATGCACCCCGTGGACTCCAACGACATGGCCTTCCAGATTGCTTCCACCATTGCGTTCAAAGAAGCCTTCCCCATGTCGGCACCCCAAATCCTGGAGCCGATCTACAACCTTGAGGTCATGTGCGACCCCGAATTTATGGGCAACGTGATGGGCGACCTGCAAACCCGCCGCGCTATCATCATGGGCATGGATGCCGAAGGACACTATCAGGTCATCCGCGCCCGAGTGCCCTTGAAAGAACTGCACCGCTACTCATCCACCCTCCGGGCGCTCACTCAGGGGAAGGCCAAATTCAGTATTTCCTATGCCGACTACGCCCCTGTTCCGCCGGATATTCAGGCTAAACTGGTGGCTGAGTACGCTGCACACGCGAAGGACGAGGAGCACCATTGATTTTGCCCGATGTGACGATAGCACCTCACCGATTGTGTTTTCAAAAAAAAGTGCCACAGAACCTCTGTGGCACTTTTTTTTTGAAAAACACACAATCGCCTACGGTTCAAAAAACGCCACGCTCGATCCCACCCATTCCTTACCCATGTTGTAACGTACACCCACCATTTCGCCTTTGCTCATGCGCACTAGGTTGTTCACGAGGCGGGGCTTGTCCCAACCTTTGTCCCACACCACCATCATACGCACCTCGCACTTGGCGGGTTCATTCGGTATGGCGGTCTCTACCCCGGCCACATATTCCACTTTGCGCTGGAGTATGTAATTCGTCGGGTCGTCCACGGCGGCTATGTCGTCGGGTGTGACGGTCACTTTTACGCCCTGGCCGGAGAACGAGAACAGGGGCTTGAGTACCCAGTTTTGAAGGTCGTCGGGCACCGATTTCAGTTCGCTGAGGAAATGGGTTTCGGGCACGAATTCCGATTGCATAAACGGCAGCGTGTGTTTGGAAATACGGAAAAACCAGTTCGGATGCCCCACCCATTCGGCGTTTACCTCAGAGAGCAGGTCCCACTGACGGGGCAGGTCGGCGCGTTTTTCCAATTCGTCAAAAATGATACGGTTATAGATGCGCTCGATGGTTACGCGGCGGCCGTTGTCATCAAAGTAAAACAGATCGCGGCCCTCGCGTTTCACCTCGCTGAGGCAAATCACCTTCAGGCCGAGGTATTTGCGGCTTCCCCAAAAATCAATTCGGGTGTTTTGTTTTTCCGGTTCCACTTCCAGCAGCACCACGTTTTCGGGCTTGGAACCGCCGATGATGATTTGGCGGAGCATGTCCAGATAGCCCTGTGCGTCAATGCCGCCAAAAAGGTGGTGGTATTCGTCGGGTATGTCGAAATGCCGCCGATAGCCCTTGGCCAGCAAGTGCTGGTAGAAATACAGTGAGGGGAAACCCTGCATCTCGATCAGTTGAGGTGTGAGGCCCCCGTCCTTGTCGCGGCAGATGCCGAAATCAAGTTGTAGAAACGTGGTGTGCGCGTCTTCGCCGGGTACCCGAAGGTGGGCCGGGATGGCTGCCTCGCTGCGCTGGCGGAAGTCAGGGCGGGTGAGTACAGCCAGGATGTCCTCCACGCCATGCAGCAGTTTTTCTTTGAGTGCCCTGGGGATGAACACGGGCGTTTCGGCCACACGGAACGAGACCGGTTCGCCAAACTCGGTGTTCATGGTTTCCAGCAAGGCCTGGTATTTTTCGGGAGAATAGGCGGCGTTGAACCGCTGACGCTGAAGTGGATGCATAACGAAGAGGGAGTCTGGTTAGAAGGTTTCTGGTTAGACGTTACTTTTTATTTGCTGCCGCTGCGGCGCGATCCAACCAGGGCTTGGCCTTATCGGGCTGGCCCATGTCGTTGTAGGCCGAACCGATGTACTGCAACAACGTCGGATTTTCGGGCTCGTACTTCAGCCCCTCCTGCCACTGTTCGATGGCCAACGGAAACTGTTTTTTCATAGCCAGAACAGCACCGAGGTTGCGACGGGCATCAATGAAGCGGGGATTGATAGCGACCGACCGGCGGTACACTGTTTCGGCGGAGTCCAATTGCTGGCGCAGGAAATAGATGAAACCGAGATTGGACAGCACTTTGTCATCATTAGGACGGTGTTTGAGCGCTTTTTGGTAGTCATCGAACGCCTGATCAAACTTGTTGAGGCGGAAATACGCCAGGCCGCGGCTGCCGTATGCATCGTGGTACTCCGGAAACAGCTCAATGGCACGGGAATGAAACCCGATAGCCTTGTTGACCCAAGTCGAGTCGAACACCTGGCCGGTTTCCTCGTTCATGCCCTCTTTGATCGTTTCGATACCGAGGTGGTAGTTCAGTTTGGCGCAGTTGGGCGAGTGCGGCACATCGGCCTTGTACAGCG
>JBJXEZ010000234.1:0-21103 GCA_046153695.1 Saprospiraceae bacterium | reverse complement strand
AGTTCAACGTACAAAATCTCGCTGACCTTAGCCGGTAGCAGGTCGCCAGCGTTGCGCAGGTAAGCGTTGAACCAGAGTGTCTCGCCTGGTTGGAACAGGGTGCGGTCGAGGTGGAGGTACAGTTTTTCAGGGCGGGTTTCATCGCCACGCCGCTTGAGGCGGGCGGCCAGTATGTTAAAAACAGACGAGTCGCCTACGACCACGGGAGAAAAATGCGGATGGGCGGGGGGAGTAGGTTGGGTCGAAGGTTGGGCGGGAAAAAACACGGCCCAGAGCAAGAGTGTGAACGGGTAGAGCATAACGGAAGTTGTTTTGGCGGCTTGGATGCGCCGGTTCGGAAATTTGCACAAGCCGGGCAAACTTATCGGCTGTATCCGCTGCTGGCAAGCGCCGATGTGTGGGCGCTATGTGTACAAGGGCGAAAGGGGGAGTTCGGGCGAGTGGAATTTCTTGCCGGGCACGGTCATTTTTTGTTCTTTTGCACAAAATATCACCGCACGCATGTATCGCCGTCTCTACTCACTTGCCCTTACACTTTGTTTTGCCCCTACCCTATTCGCCCAAAAACGTCCGGCTCCTGTTTTCGTCGCCCCCGATGCCCCGGCCTGGATGCGACTCCTTCAAACCGAAAACCCCGACGTTTTCGCCGTGCAGCAAGCCTACCGCGATTACTATGCCGAGCGGCCTTTTGAAAAAAACTCCTACACCCAGTATTACAAACGTTGGATGCATTGGGTACGGGCGCGTATGAACAGTACCGGGCGAGTGGGCTTATCCGATGATATATTGCCGGAATACGTGCCCGCACCACGCGCATCCAGCCAACAAGCCGCCTGGACATGGGCCGGCCCGAGTCAAACCTACCACACCGACGGCACCACCAAGGTTACCTGGCAAACCAACCTGTACTCCATTGCCATCGCCCCATCCAACCCCAACGTGCTGTACGCCGGCGGCGAAACGGGCGGTCTGTGGAAAACCACCGACAAGGGGCAAAACTGGACGCTGCTCACCCGCGACATCCTGCACGGCGCATTTGGAGCGGTGAAAATCCACCCCGGCGACCCCAACACGGTCTTCGCAGCCACCGATGGTAAAATCATCAAAACCACCGACGGCGGCAGCACGTGGGTCAACGTCTATACCGAAACCAACCTCTGGGTAAATGAACTGGCCATCAGCCCGGCCAACCCGAACCTCATCCTCGCAGCCTCCGATCAGGGCCTGCTCGTCAGCACCAACGGCGGCGGCGCATGGAGCAAAAAATTCACCAACCAGACCTGGGCCGTTAAATTCAAACCCGGTGATCCGACGGTGGCATTTGCAGCACGAAAAAACGGGAGCGGCTCTGACTTTTTGCGCAGCAACGACAACGGCGCCTCGTGGTCGCCAGTGGGAACAGGCTGGTGGACACCCGGTTCTGGACAAGCTGTCACCGGCGTTCATATCGCCGTTTGCCCCTCCAAACCCGACAAACTATACGCCTACTTGTGTGGCAGCGGGGCTACGTTGTACGGGTATGTTGGCGTTTTCGTCAGCAACGACGGCGGCATTTCCTGGGCTAACACCCACCCAACCAACGCCATCGGCGAGCCGTACAGCATACCGGCGCACAGCAACCTCATGGCCAACAACGGCACCACGGGTTTCGACCAGGGTTTTTACGACATGGCCATTGTTGTCAATCCGAACAACGACCAACAGCTGATCGCGGGCGGTACATCGTGGTTCAAAAGCAGCGACGGCGGTGCTACCTGGCAGCCTCTCGGCGGTTACGTCGGCGGCCTGCCGTGGAGTCATCCCGACATACAGGCTCTCGCTGCACAAGGCTCCGACCTGTGGATTGCCAGCGACGGGGGGCTGAACTACTCCAATAATTTCGGCCAAACCCATGAAGCACGCATGAACGGCATTACCGGCTCCGACATGTGGGGCTTCGACAGCGGCTGGAACGACGACCTGCTCGTGGGTGGCCGCTACCACAACGGCAACATGGCCTGGCACGAGTCATTCCCACCCAACACCTACTACCGAATGGGCGGGGCTGAAGCCGCTACCGGCTACGTCAGCCCCGGCCCAGGTCTCAAAACATACCATTCCGATATCGGTGGGTATAGCCTCGTAGGCGGGCTTGCAGGCGGGCGCACCAATTTTTCCGTAGGGCTTTTTCCAAACGAGAGCTACGCCTACTATGCCAATAGCGAGATGGTATGGCACCCGCAGTGCTGGGGCATCGTGTTCCTCGGCAAGGACAACAAAATCTGGAAAAGCGCCAACGGTGGCGCTTCGTTTGCTGCACTGTACACGTTCCCCGGTACCGCCGATAACACGGTGTTCGACATCGAAATCGCTCGTTCCAACCCGCAGGTCATGTACAGCTCCCAGTGGAATGGCACCGACGATGCCATTTGGCGCAGCGCCGACGGCGGCCAAACCTGGTCGCTCTGCACCCCATTGCCGCTGCCCAACAACAACGACCGCGCAAAACTGGCCGTCAGCGCCGAAAGCGCAGATGTGCTCTGGTGCGCCGTAACCTACGGCTCCAACGGACGAAAAATTTACAAAAGCATCGACGGCGGGCAGTCGTGGATCAACCTGACCACGGCATTGCTGAACAGTGTTCGAATCACGAATATCATGGCTCAGTATGGCACCGACGGCGGCATCTACCTGGGCACCAACAAGGGTGTTTTTTACCGAAACAACAGCCATTCCGATTGGCAACCCTACTCCGACGGCATCCCGCTGAGTGCCGAAACGAACCGCCTCAAACCGTTTTATCGCGATGGCAAAATCCGAAATGGCTGCTGGGGTTTTGGCGTGTGGGAAGCCCCGCTGTTCGAGCCGTCTGCCGTTTTGCCGCAGGCAATGGCTGACAAACTCGAAAGCGGCTGCGCGCGCGACACGTTTTTCTTCGACGACTACTCCGTGGTGAACCACGCCGGCGCGACCTGGGCCTGGGCGTTTCCCGGCGCGACATTTTTTTCTGGAGAAAACACGCGCACGCCCAAGGCCGTGTTCGGAAAACCTGGCGATTACGCCGCGTTGATGACCCTGCAAACGCCCCAAGGAATTTTTCACGACACCCTCCTGCTCCGCGTAGGCAACGGATGCGACCGCGACAGCCTGCCCGGCAGCGCCTTGCTACTCGATGGCTCTGGTGACAACGCCGTGGCCGCCGAGCCGCTGCGCCTCAACTCCGACACCGTCACCATCACGGCCTGGATCAAACGCCTCGGTGTGCAGGACGGACGTGCCGGCATCGTTTTTTGCCGCAGCAGCAACACCACGGCGGGCATCGGCTTCGACGGCGACAATCTCAGTTACCACTGGAACGACGCTGGCTGGTGGTGGAACAGTGGCCTGACTGTGCCACAAAACGAGTGGGTACACGTGGCGCTCGTGGTGGAACCCGCCCGCGTCACGATGTACCTGAACGGCCGCCCGGCAGTGGACAATTCGGCCCGCGGTGCCGAGCAGTTCGACGGCCCGCTCACCCTCGGCGAAGACCCCAATGGCGGCGGGCGTTTTTTCAACGGCCTGCTCGACGAAGTGTGCGTGTACCGCCGAGCGCTCAGTCAGGCCGAAATCCGGGAACAGATGCATTTGGTCAAACTCGACACCAGCGACCCCAGCCTGTCGGCCTACTACCAGTTCAACGAACCTTCGGCCTCCGAACCGGTGCTCGACCGCAGCGGCACCCGCCACCTCGGCCTCAACGGCGATGCCCGGCGCGTGGCTTCAACTGTTGCCGTTGGCCCTGGTTTCAGCGCCCGCCGGGCGATGACCGCCGCCGGGACGTATTTTTTTGGTGAAAACGTTGGCTTCGAGTGTACTACAGCGGGAATGGGTGCTCTGCCCGGCGGCGAGGTATGCGCTACCCGGATCAATTTGGCTCCCGATGCGACACCAGGGACCGATCCGCTGAGCCGCGCCTACTGGGTTGTGCGCAATTACGGCCCCAACGCAGCCTTTACGCCGTTGCGCGAAATGCGTTTTTATCGGATAGGTCGCGTACCGCTGACCACTTCGGCGAGTGCGTACAAACTGTGGTCGCGCCCGGCCAGTGGCGAGGGGAACATTTGGCTAAAAGACGATACGGGCGACCATCGCAAGTTCGGTTCAAACGGTTCCGTTATTTTCAGCGATGGCCTGCCGGTAGGTGCGTTCGGGCAGTTTGTGTTGTCGAAGCCTGTGCCAAACCTCGTGGAAGATGCCCCGCAGGCACTCGGCAGGAGTTTGGAAAACGGCAGTCGCGCTTTCGTGGGGCGCGTTTTTCCCAACCCTGTGGCTGCCGATGGCCTGCTTCGGGTAGAAACCGACCTGCCGGGGCTAGTGGTTTTCCGCTTGTTCGACGAAAAAGGCCGGGCCGTGCGCGTGGAAAAATTTTACGGGCAAACCGAGGTTCGGCTGCACGGGCTGAGTGCGGGGGTGTATGTATATTCGATTGAGGGGGAACAGGGTTTGGTTTTTGGGAAAGTGACAATATGGTAGCGATAATAAAAGATCGGTTACCCTGGAATTATTAAATGATCCTTGTTCTCTGTTTGCTTTTTTGCCATGTGGAGTACCTGCTGGTAATAGTTAAAAAGCAAGGAATACAAGGTAAGCTCATACAAACGCTGGCCGGAAGTAAACAGGCGGTTGAAAAGCATGTGCAGGTAGCTCGAAATATACTGGTCTAACGGAAGGTTCTTTTGGCGACATAATGATAAAATAGTTTGAACCAACGGCGACGTATCCGTATGCCTGGCGTGCAGCAATGCGTAAAGATTAGAATAGGCGCTTTCACCGACACGGTTGAGCAGCGGCACTATTTTGTGCCGATGTTCCCTGAATTTGCCGTTGAGCAGTTTACGAAAATGCACGCTTTCCGAAACCTTGAACTCGGTTTCGAAACTGTTTTTCATGCGTTCGGTGAAGGCAATTTTTTGCGCCAGTGAGAAGCCGAAGGACTCGAGCAGGTCGTCGGCCGCCATCAAACCGTACAGCCAGCGCACCTCTTCCGGGGATTCGTCGGCCTGTTCCAGAAACAGCAGGGTGTGTAGGCTGTCGGCGTGGAACAACTTCTCAGCCAGGGCCATGGTATAGGCGCCGTAGCGCTCCACTTCTCGCTCATAAGTATCCATCTGGATTTTCCAGATTTGGTTTTGTTCCATGCGTTCTTGCAGTGCTTCATGAGTAGCCTGAATAATGGCCCCCAACGCCCCGGGACCGGTCAGGTGAAACCGCAGGCGGATATGGTGGTCGGGATCGGAATAGCGGATGAAAAACCACTGGTCGACGAGGCGCTCTGCAGCGAGCTGCCGCACTAAAGGCAGGATGGACTGGGCCAAAATCTCGTCGGCAGTTTTGTGGCCACAGTACAGTTTGAAATACAGCCAGTCGGAGCCGACCGGGAAGGAGCGTTTTATGTCGATAACAGGCGGTTCAAACGCCATTTTTTTCACCTGTTGCTCCGCTTTTTTTTCTTTGGTGAACACTACGATCAGTTCGTTGGTGTATGCCAGTCCAATTTCGTCCTTTACGACGGCCTGTTGTTCGCAGAAAAGGAATTCGACGATAGTGGTGGGTGCGCCTTTTTTTATTTCGTGTAAAAAAGATTTAACGCAGAGAGCATTGTTGAAATCAACAAATAGTTCGTTATCATTTCGCACGACCAGCACCTGGTCGGGCATTTTCAGGTCATTTTTCCAATTGAGTACTTTTCGTAAGACCGTTTCATCCTTTTCCAGTTCTAACAGGCGTTTAATTTCAGGGGGCCTGATTTGCCAGGTAGCGCGTGAAAGTATGATGTTTTCATACGTTACTCTGGGCAAAAACGAAAATTCGTCACCTGCATTTCCCCAGGAAAACACCAGTGCGGAGCGTTTATTTTGTGTTTGCAGGTCGCAGAGAAACTGGTACACGGGAAGGGCTTCATTTGTATAATTGTGTGCATTACTCATCATTGGGATGATTCGCTTTCCCAACATCTTGGAAAAAAGTACAATTTCATTGTCGGCCACGGCCACAACAATGTCCTGAAGTTTTACCTGTTTTTTTTCCGGCACTGTAGCATTCGCCAGATACGGAATTTCGTAGTCTCGAATTTGCGTTCGCATCAGAATATTCCCCAAACGCGATTCAGGCAAGTGCACTATTTCGGCCAGTATAGCATCGTCGTAATGTTCTGCTTCCGCATCGGCAATATTCCGCGCCAAGAGATGAATTTCTGGGTCGAGATGTGTAAACCGACCCAATATTTTATTGGAAGGCCCAAAGGCTGCGAACAGGTGAACGTAAGGCTGGGCACCCTCCTCTCCTGTATTTGGCACAACAGATGCCAGGGTAGAAATTGACTCCGGTAAATCGTCCCAGTTGGGTTCACCGAGCCACTCCAGATCCGAGTCGGTCAGGCGTATTTCATGAAGATGTTCTTTGCTGGCCTGCAATAGTTTTTGGACCAAAAATGAATGCAAGCGATTAGCAGAAACATTCGAATCATCAAACTCTGGCATTAGCTTCAAATCATCAATCAATGGATTGATATCGCCAAGGTAAGCTGCTTTATATCCTATGCCGCTTTCCACATCAAGAACTTCAAGCAGTGGTACAGATTTCGCCTCATATCTGGTTGTAAAAGATTTTTTGAATCGTTCCAGTTGGGTGGACTTGGCTTTCATAGAGAGCAAATTAAGTACAGTAAGCCCTCGTTGAAAGGAGCGGATCAGCCCGGAATTGAGTGTGCAAGTTGTGGCAGGTTTTAGCATATCAACTTGCAAAAGCCGCTGAATATCATAGTTATATTCCAGTTGATTCAACAAACCAAGCAGGTTTTTGTAGCGCCCAGACCCCTCTTCAGGTGCGGCGTAATCAATCCGATTCAGTTCATCACGGAGGTTCTTCAATTGGCTGGCTTTTTCGAGTGCCAGGGGTGACTTAATGATACGGCTTAGAATGACGATCAACCGGTCGAGCATTGCAGGTCCAGTCGTATTACCGTCCAATTCGCTGATTAACAATTTGCCCTCGATGGCTTCGTGTAAAAATTCAACAGCTTCATCCATCTCGATACCATCCCCTACTAATTCATTGGCGAGCTCCTCAATCACGGCTCCAGTAGCCGCACGCTGCAGGATACGGTCTATGTATTCTGAACGTTCCACGGCTGCCAGACGGTGAAGGCGCGTTTTCCTGCGATAGTGATAGTCTACAAAACGAATGTGTTGCCCGCTGGTGTAGTAGCTGCTGTTGGGGAAGTATAGCAGGAATTCCTTGATGCCGGGCATTTCCGACAGGTTTTGTGCCAGTTGGCACAAATAATCCATATCGGGCCGGGTGTGCCGCAGCATTTGCTCCGGAGCCGACAATCGGATATCCGTTACCGTTGCCCATGTGCCGAGCGTGCAGCCAGCGAACAGACCAAACGGCGTACAGCGGGTCGACATGCGAACGAGGTAACGTGTCAGCGATACAGCTAACTGTTCTTCTTCTTTTAGCGTAAAGGGTTTGCCGCCCACTTTTTTTTGCCATTGCTCATGCAATACTGGCGAGGCCAGAAACAATGCTTCATTGATCGCAGGGTGTCGATAAATTTGGAAAAGCAGTGCTATTTGTTCGTTGGGGTCCGTCGTGGCCAAAAGTGCCTTTAGAGGACCGTTGAATGGAAGCAGTGGTGTGCGAAATAATAACTTTGATTGCACTTGATATTGTTGCATGACCAAGAGCGGGTTATGTTTACATATTTGATCGGTAAAAAAGGTTAGCTTAACAACAGGCATTCGTCCCAATCTGGCGCAATACCAGAAACGGCATGAAGCAGCGACAGCCCAATACCGGAAATACCGACCAAAAAACCACGAGTCTGGGTCGGGTGAACCGGGCCGCTCGGCATATAAGGGAAGTAACCTGCAAGGCCATCGGGTTGTGTAGCTAAATTCAAGGTTTGCTCGTGCCAGTAGTGTGCAGCCTTTTCAAAATCATTTAAACCAGTTTCCAGAAACAATCGCTGGAAGACATGCGCAACGCCTGCTGTGCCGTGGCAAAGGCCTGCATCTCTGATCGAATTCATTTTTAAATCTCTTCGGGAACAGGAATAAAGCAAAATATTCAACCCTTTATTCCGCCACTCGGCCATTCCCGCCGCTTTCCCGGAGCGGTAGAGCGCCAACGCTACCCCAAGGTCTCCATAGCACCAGCCCATTCTGCTGGTATATATTTGCTGACCAGGCTTTTCCAATGACATTGACGGAAAACAAGACAGATGTTCGGTGGGGTCAATTTCCTGAGACAGGATATAACGAACGGTTCGGTGTAGAAGGTAGCTCGATAAATCGGTAGCAATGCCATGATCGATAAATTTGGTGAGCATAATGGCAATACTAGACATTCCGTGTGCCATGCCAATATTGGGGCCAACCTCGCCATTATTGACATTCAGTACACTGTGCCATTTCAATTTATCCCCATCTACGGGTAGTGAGCAGTCCGATAGCCCTTCGACACACTTTACAAGGTATGCGTCCAAACCGGGGTTATGCTTACGTCTCTTAAACAAATAGAACGCAATACCCAAGGCGTTGTGCAAAAAATCAAATTCACCACTGGCTATGTCATTTAGCATTTGTTCTGCCAAAGTTCGGTCAAATGGCTCCAGAGATTCCCGCGTATCTTCACTGAGCTGGCCCAATTCGATTAAATGTTCAATTGTCCAAAAAACACCTGCTAAGCCACCACTTAAATTGAGCGACCTGTAATCGTTATCCACTATTTCGAAACTTTCTTCAATCCGTTGAACGGCCAAATCGAAATAGTAATCACTTTTAGCGTATTGGGCAAAATACATAAGGAAAAGAGCCTCTCCCATTTTACCGGTATACAGGCATGGTAGTCGCTCCAAGGGCGGCAACTCTGGATAATTTGACAGATGCGCCGCTATTTCTTTTAATTTTCCGTCCAACTGTCGAACGTTGTTTGCTAACATTATGCCTATCGTTGTTTGCAAGATAAGTCTGTCAGGCCGGCATCAGGTGAACTATTTACCGGCCTGACAGCTAAAGTGGCACTCAAATGCAAGTCTTATAAAGAGCAATCCCAGTCGCTGTCTCCACCACAAACCCATGGTTCCGTTGATGGGCAAGCGCATGGAATCTTTGATCTCGTTTGCCCCGGTGGTGGCGGGCATGTGCAAGGCCACCAGATACTGGTGTTTATTCCGCCCTGAATGGCATGTGCCTCTTCTTCGTTCAGGTTGGCGACCAACTCTTTTTTAAAGGAGAGTTTCTTCTTGATACTTGCTTTTTGCATGGTAAAAAAAATTAATCGAGTTATGCCTACTCTGTTGAAGCCGTTTACGGCAGGGTTTTCGGCGTGGCCCTGTTTCAAGGTTGAAGAATCGATTTGCATTGAAAGGGGTATGTGTCTCTAATCCAAAAATGCCCTGTAGTGCGGCAAGGGTTTTCAGAGGTCTATGATATCAATGATTATGGTGTCGTTTTTGGCGATCATAAACCGGTATGTGTTCCCAGGCACCAAACCGCTCACCGTCGCCGAGTTGTTTGGCGTAGAAAAAATGGAATGCGTCTGGTTCGTTGTCAGGTTTACGATACCCACACTGTAATTCCCACTGCCGGCTATCGTGCCCCATGTGACGAGATGGTGACCTGGGGAGATTAAACTAACACTGACGGTCGGAGGCTTAACTACGCCTTGGACTTGTGTTGGATTGGTGAAGAAAGATGACGCATTAGCCATTGCAAGGCTTTGTACCGCCAGAAAAGAGAGGAAGAGGATGTGTTTCATGTTGTAGCGAACGTGTTAAGAGTTAAAGTAAAGCACTCATGGCGAAGCCGAAGGATGTTTGACAAGGGCAAATATGTCGGTACACGCTACTCAAAAAGTATAACAGTTTTTCGGCTTTTTTCCGGCGCCTCCGCACTACGAAGCGCTTTTTGGCTGATTTTTACGCACGAGGGCTATCTTTGGCCCAGTAATTCAAGGTAAAACACATCTTTTCACCACATCTCCCGACTTGAAATCCTTCCCCTTCTACCGGCAACTTGACGCCATGGACTGCGGCCCCACCTGCCTGCGTATGGTAGCGGCGCACTACGGCCGTGCATATTCGTTGCAGTACCTACGCGAGCGTTGCCACATCAGCCGCGAGGGCGTTTCGCTGCTGGGTATCAGCGAGGCCGCCGAGCAAATAGGGTTTCAAACGATGGCCCTGAAAGTGCCGTTTGAAGGAGAAGAAGCAGGTTTGGTTGACGCGCCACTACCCTGCATCGCGCATTGGCGGCAACGGCACTTCGTGGTAGTGTACAAGGTTACTCGCCAGCACATCTGGATAGCCGACCCAGGGGAGGGTAAGTTCAAACTCACGCGATCGGCCTTCGAAGACAGTTGGCTTTCTGATGGTAAACAAGGTGTACTACTTGTGTTGGAGCCGGGGCCTGGTTTTCAACAATTGGAAGGCGAAGGGCGCCAGACACGGGGCCTGGGCGACCTCTTTGGCTATCTCGGACAATTTCGCCGACAATTTGTCCTGCTGCTGCTCGGCATGCTGCTTGCCAGTCTTTTCCAGTTAATTTTTCCATTTTTGACCCAGTCCATCGTGGACGTAGGTATTCAGAATCAGGACATCGGGTTCATTTACCTGATCCTGATCGCCCAACTTGTTCTGTTTGGCAGCCAAACGCTGGTCAATTTTGTGCAAAACTGGATTCTGCTTTTTATTGGCACGCGGATGAACGTTATGTTGGTCACTGATTTTCTGATCAAACTCATGCGGCTGCCGTTAGGCTTTTTTGATGCCAAAACGGCTGGCGACCTGATGCAGCGCGTCAACGACCAGAAACGAATCGAGTCTTTCTTGACTAATTCGAGCCTACAAATCGGTATTGCCGTCATTAATATAGTGGTGTTCGGCATCGTCCTGCTGATGTACAACAACCTGATTTTTTTAATTTTTGCCTTGGCCAGCCTGTTGTACGTGGGCTGGATTGTGCTTTTCCTCCGCAAACGAAAAGAAGTAGATTACTTGGCTTTCCAGCAGATGTCGGAGAACCAGAGCAGCTTGATCGAATTGATCCAGGGAATGCAAGAGATCAAATTACAAGGCAGTGACAAAAAACGGCGCTGGCAGTGGGCTACTATCCAAGCCCGGTTATTCCGTGTAAATATGCGCTCGCTGGCTATCTCGCAATACCAGGACGCAGGCGGCAATTTTATCAATCAAGTCAAAAATATCCTGATCTCCTTCGTAGCAGCAAAGGCAGTCATAGACGGACATATGACGCTGGGTATGATGATGGCCGCGCAGTATATTGTCGGCCAGATCAATGTGCCGCTGATTCAGCTCATCGGCTTCATCCGCTCCCTTCAGGATGCCCGCATCAGCCTTGAACGGCTCAACGAGGTGTACCGGATGGAGGAAGAAGAAACGGGTACCAGCCTGGCACACGTACCCTCAGATGGCGACATTGTGCTGGAAAATCTGTCGTTCCGGTACAATGCGCTCGATGAGGAAGTGCTGAAAGACATCAACCTGGTGATCCCGAGGGGAAAAGTGACGGCTATCGTGGGCACCAGCGGAAGCGGAAAGACTACCTTAGTCAAATTATTGCTCGGCTTTTACCGCCCGCAAAAAGGACACCTGATGATCGGTGGTTTTCACCTGGATGCGATTCAAAAACGCATCTGGCGAAAACAATGTGGTGCAGTGATGCAGGACGGTTACCTGTTTTCCGACACTATTGCCAACAATATTGCCGAGAGCAGTGATCGCGTGGTTATCGAACGACTGCTTTGGTCCGTCAAGGTGGCCAATATCCGTGACTTCATCGAAGCCCTGCCCTTGGGGTACAACACCATGATTGGTTCAAAAGGCAGCGGCATCAGCCAGGGGCAGCGCCAACGCCTGCTCATCGCCCGGGCTGTGTACAAAAACCCTGAATTTATTTTCCTTGACGAAGCCACCAACGCTCTGGACACCACCAACGAACGCACAATTCTGAACCACCTGCAGGAATTTTTCGCTGGAAAAACCGTAGTCGTGGTGGCCCACCGGCTCAGCACCGTACGCCATGCCGATCAGATCGTGGTGTTGGAAAAAGGAAAACTGGTCGAATTGGGCTCCCACACCGAGCTGGTTGACAAACGAGGCACCTACTATCATTTGGTAAAAAATCAACTAGAACTTGGAAACTGAAGATATTGTCTTAAACGAGCGCGACGAAATTCAGGCAATGCTGGGCAAAAATCCGGGCTGTTGGGTTATGTACAGCATTCCCATATTTCTGGTTCTTACCCTAATGCTACTCGGGTTGAGTTGGTTCGTGCAGTACCCCGACATAGTCGAGGTACCGGTCACTATCACATCGAAACACCCGCCACTGCGGGTCTTGTCGCGTAGTACGGGCAGGTTGAGCGGGTTGCTTATCCAGGAAGGTGACACAGTTCAGATCGGACAAGTACTGGCCGAACTCGAGAGCGGAGCCACTGGAACATCCGTGAACAGCCTAAAGGTATACCTGCAAAAACTGGCCAATGTTGGGAAACCTGACGGCGCGTTGTCCCTTCCCATACCTTCCGGCCTCACCCTCGGCACGCTCCAAAACACATTTTCTGCCTTGTTGCACGCCCAAAAAAGCCTGCAAATAGAACTACAACAAAATATCGTGTCTATTCAAATTGCCGCACTGGAAAATGAAAAGAAAGAAACTCAAACTCTGATTGAATCTCTACAACGCCAGGTTGATATTTTGAACCAGAATTTTACCCTCGCAGAAAACGAATTCGGGCGCCAGCGCCAATTAGCAGATCAAGGCCTGATCAGTGTGCAGGAATTTGAAAAAACGAACTCCATCTACTTGCATGAAAAACAACAATTAGAAAATTTTACATCGAATATCAGCAGCCAACGGATGAAAATCCGCCAATTGGAGACCCAGCAAAGCCAACTGAGCCACGGACACCAGATGGAAACGCTGACCCAGTGGGCCACCGTCCTACAAATTGCTCACAATCTGTCTGGAGAAATTAATCAATGGGAATTGATGTATCTGGTAAAAGCTCCACTCGAAGGCCGGGTGGCATTTTCTGTGGCGCTCGCCGAGCAGCAATTCATACGGCCCGAACAAGAACTGTTCTCCATCCTGCCGTTGGGAAACAACGACCGCGTTATGGCGCTCGCCACCTTGCAACAAGCCAGTGCCGGGAAGGTGGAGATTGGGCAAAAAATAAAAATCCGGCTTGACGGCTTCCCTTATCAGGAGTTTGGCATAGTTGAGGGTCAGATCGTTGCTATCTCTCCCGTGGTGCTGTCTGATAATAATTACCTTGTGCGTATAGACTTACCCAGAGGATTGCAAAGTTCGATGCACAAGGCTATTCCATTTATGCCGGAGGCACGGGGAGTAGGGAATATTATCACAAAAAAAAGGACTTTACTGGAGCGGGTTTTTCAGCAGATAAAGAGTTTGCGGGAATGACAATTAAAATTTAGAGTAATACCGATGGCAGCCAACTTTCAACCCTCAGGACATTTACACCTTGATAAGACCAGGCAGATATTCGCACGTCATTCGCCCTTCCCGACCCGCCCCAGCGCCACGACTTCTGCGGGCTGGTACACCAACGGCACGTCCTCTACGACCACATCGCTTTTATCCAATCCAAAGGCTTTTTCATCCGAAGTGCCGAGCCTTTTCAGCAGGAAATAGCCGTTCAATAACACGCCGTCGCGCAGGGTGAACTCGTTTTCAACGGAAAGAAATTTTTCCAGTACTACGAACTTAAAGTCCGGTTCAGGATTATAGCGCGTGGAGCCGTCTGGTCGGATGTGCAGGTTGAGCTCCTGGCGAGAAACCAGTTCCTGCACGATTTTTTTGAAATACAGTTCCGTGCGCGGCTGTACCCGGAATCCAATATTGATGTCCACCCGGATGACCTTGTCGTCCAAGAGTTCGTGTACCCGATATTCCAGCGTGTACGGGTCGTCGGTGCGGTTGAGGTGCAAAAACCAGTATACGTCGGCCCTTTTGGGTTTTTTGGAAAAAATGGACCGCACGATTTTTTCCTCGATGTGCTCCGAATTGTTGGCCTTGGTCAGGTAAATGAGGTGGGTCGAAAACTTGGGGATTTCCAGATCGCCGCTCAGGCTGTCCAGCAGGGTCGTGTAGTTGCGCAGTTCGACAAAACGCACGAAGCGGTTGTTGATTTTTCGGGCAAAATACCAGATGTACATCACCGAAAAGAAGCCCAGGCCCATGAATACTGCCACTGAGCCACCGTGGTGGAATTTTTGCAGGTTGGCTACCAGAAAGCACGTTTCGATTGTTCCGAACAGTAGCAGTACACCCACAACCAACGGAGTGCGCCATTTTTGCACAAAAAGCAGGTAGTAGGAAAGAAGCACAGTAGTCATCATCATCGTGACCGTAATGGAAAAACCGTAAGCGGCTTCCATGTTCGATGAATTGCCGAAGTAAAACACCACACCGAGGCAGCCGATCCAGAGCAACAAGTTGACCGACGGGATATAAATCTGCCCTTTCAGTTCGGAGGGCTGGCGCACCGCCACGCGAGGCCAGAAATTCAGCGACATGGCCTCCGAGATCAGCGTGTACGACCCGGAGATCAGGGCTTGCGACGCGATGATCGCCGCCGACGTGGCGATGGCGATGCCGGGCAACAAAAACCAATCGGGCATGATCTCAAAAAACGGGTTACGGCCCGCCAACCCGCCCTTGGACACATTGTGCATGAGCCAAGCCGCCTGGCCGAGGTAATTGATAATCAGGCAGGTTTTGACAAACCCCCAGGTGATGCGAATGTTCTGCCGGCCGCAATGGCCAAGGTCCGAGTAAAGGGCCTCGGCACCCGTTGTACACAGAAACACGGCACCGAGCAACCAAAAACCGCCCGGGTAAACAGTCAGCAATTCGATGGCGTAGGCCGGGTTCAGGGCTTTCAGGATTTCCGGGTAATGAAGGATTTGAACGAAGCCGAGAACGAACAACATCGAAAACCAGACTACCATCATCGGCCCGAATACTGCGCCCACTTTGTGCGTGCCGAAGCGCTGAAAAAAGAAAATTGCCGTCAGGATGCTAACAACGATGGTAGCCGTAGGCAAATTCGGGATCACTTTTTCCAAGCCCTCCACGGCGGACGATACCGAGATCGGCGGCGTGATGATGCCGTCGGCCAGTAGGGTACTGGCCCCGATGATGGTTGGGAAAACCAATTTCCCGCGGCCGAACCGGCGCACCAAGGCGTACAACGAAAAAATGCCGCCTTCGCCGTGGTTGTCGGCCTGAAGGGTGAGGATCACGTACTTGAACGTGGTTTGGAAAACCAGTGTCCAAAAAATGCAAGAAATGCCGCCGTACACGAGCAGTTCAGAGACCTCGTGCTCGCCCACGATGGCTTTCAAAACGTACAGCGGCGAGGTGCCGATATCACCGTAGATGATGCCGAGGGCAATCAAGAGGGTGGCGGCCGAGACCTTGGATGTGGTTGAACTGGAAACGTTGGAAGAGGATTTCATGAAAATCTGATTTGAAGTGCCGACTACCCTTCGCTGAACCGGTACCCTACTCCCGATTCTGTAAGAATCAGCTTGGGGCGGTTCGGGTCATTTTCAATTTTTTTGCGCAACTGGCCCACGAACACCCGTGGGTACTCCGTATGCTCCACATAGCCCGGCCCCCACACCTCCCGCAGGATGAACGTGTGCGTCAAGACCCGCCCTTCGTTTTTAACAAAAAGAGCCAGCAGGGCGTATTCAGTGGAGGTCAATTTGATGGTTTCACCGTTCTTTCGGACTGTTCGATTGGTTAGATCAATGGCCAAATTGTCAAAATATTTGACCGGATTGCCTTGCTCGGTCGCTGCCTGCCGGAGCGCCGAGCGTATGCGTGCCAGTAGTTCCCCCGTCCGAAAGGGCTTGGTCAGGTAATCGTTTGCTCCCTTGTCCAGCGCTTCTACGATTTCCGCTTCCGCGCTTCTGGCAGAAACGACAAGGATCGGTTTGGTGTACCATTCGCGCAAGGCCCGAAGCAGACCTTGGCCGTCCTCGTCGGGCAATCCCAAGTCGAGCAGTACCAGATCGGGCTGTTGCGCAGCAGCCATAATTTTCCCTTCACGCGCATTGGCCGCCATGAGGCAATGATACCCGCTGGCCTGCAGCGCAATGTCGAGCAGTTTGCGGATGGCTGCTTCGTCTTCGATGATCAAAATGCTCTGGTTTTTCATGGCACATGGAGGTTTTGTGGCAAAATTGGTGTGGGAAACTCCAGCGTGAACTTCGCACCGCCCTGTCGTTGGTTACTCAATGTAATATCACCGCCTTGCGCTTCGACAAAACCCTTGACTACGAACAACCCCAAACCCGTACCAGTGGCCACTGTACATGACGGGCGATAAAACCTCCCGAACACATGTACGACCTCTTCCTCCGGGAAACCCGGGCCACTGTCCGATATCTCAATTTGCAACCGATAGGACATGGAATCGCGCACCAATTGGAGCTGAGCACCCGTTTGGGGGGTCGTTTCAAAGTGCCCCACCGTATCATGCTCAATTTTTGCTGAAATCACTACACGTGTTCCAACGGGGGTATGACGAAAAGCGTTATTGAGCAAGTTACGAACGATTTGTTCCGTCAGGCCATAATCAAGCCGGACGAGTGGAAGATCGCCCGGCAGGGAAATAGCCACTGGGTGGTCGCGCGCCTCCGGTTTCAGTTTTTCGAGTGTAGTGTACAGCAGCTCGGCCACGTCGCACCATTCTTTTTTTGGCGAGATCATGCCTGCTTCGATCCGCGACATACTCAGCAGGTTCTCCACCTGCTCGCTGAGCCGAAGTGCTCCGCCCGCAATTTCCGTGAGCAAAGCCGTTTTTTGTGTTGCCGACAAGACCGCTTCGCTTTCTTGCAAGGTATCAGCTGCGCCCAAAATGGCGGCCACGGGCGTTCGTAGTTCATGCGATAGCGAATTGAAAAGCGTGTTGTACAGTTTCAGCGACGTATCGCTGTCGGCTTTTTGGCGCTGCACCTGCTCCAATTGCCGAACCCGGTAGTTGATCACCCCGCTCAGGGTTGCCACGATAAAGTACATGACAAGGAGCAGCAAGTCTTCGCCGCTGCCAATGGTGAGGGTAAAATGCGGCGGAATGAAAAAGAAATCCCACACTAATGCACCCAATGCCGCCGCGACGATGACCGCTGGCAAACTCATGCGCATAGCCAATACCGAAACTGCAAGCAGCAGCACCAATGCTACCGAACGGTAGCCGATAAAATCGGATATGGGGTAACACACCGCCGCAACGACCAACACAGAGGTTGCCGCAAAAATAATTTGCCGGGCAGGATGGTTATTTTTCATTAGAAAAAATTGATGGGACAAATGTCCGGCGGCATTTGTAAACAAAAAGTAAGGGAACAGACTGTGGCATAAAGATTTTATAAACCTACCCCACCGCCGACTTTTCCCTGTCCCACGGCACCGACTTTTCCAGCTGCCCGGCCAAACGAAACAACACTTCCTCCTCGCCGAGCCGCGCCGTGAACATCACCCCCACGGGCAGGTTTTCGGCCTCCGTGCGGAGTATGGGCACAGACATGGATGGCTGTCCGCTCAGGTTGGCAAGCGGTGTCCATGGTATATAGTCATAAATTTTGTCGGCCAATTCCCGTATGGTCGCCTTGACCGCTCCACCCCACCGCAGCGAATTGACGATGGCAATCAGGCGTTTTTCCGATGACGACGACTGGAGGGAGCCGATCCGAATAGGCAGTTTGGCGAGCGTGGGCGTGAGCAGCAGATCGTATTTTTCGTAAAAAACGGCGATACGGCGGCTGGCCTCGCTCCATTTCCGCTTGGCAAAGGTGTAGTCGGCTGCCGAAAACGAGCGGCCGAGTAGGTTGAACGCGAAGGTATTGGCCTCCACGTCGCCGGGCCGAACGCTTCGGCCCAGAAACTGGGCCATGAGGTTTATCTCGCCCGCCAGTTCGCCTGCTACCACGACAAGAAATGCCTCGGCCAGGTCTTCCCGGTGATAGGGCAGTTCCACTTCCTCCACGATATGGCCTTCAGAACGGAGAATTTCTACGGCTTTTTTCAACGCTTGCACGCAGGCTTCGTCCACTTGCCCGCCCATCGTATGAGCCGACGTGTAGCCAATGCGCAGCTTACCAGGTGCCGTGTCTACTTCCAGCAAATAGGGCCGTTTAGGCGGCTCGATGATGTACGGATCGCCCGGTGCTGCGCCCTGAATTGCATCAAGGTAGGCTGCCGAGTCGCGAACGGAACGGCTCACGCAGTTTTCGACCGCTGCGCCCGACCACATTTCGCCCTCCAGCGCTGACCACGATGTGCGCCCGCGTGTAGGTTTAAGGCCAAAAAGTCCGCAGCACGAGGCCGGGATGCGAATACTGCCTCCGCCATCGTTGGCCGTGGCGATGGGTACCATGCCTGCCGCCACCGCCGCCGCTGAACCACCGCTGGAGCCACCCGGTGAACGCTCGGGGTTCCAGGGGTTGAGCGTGGGACCGAACAGTTCCGGTTCGGTGAACGGTGTGATGCCATACTCCGGTGTGTTGGTCTTGCCGAGGATGAGCAACCCCGCCTGCCGCATTTTTTTTACGACAAAACTGTCCTGAACGGAAACATAATCGCGGTAGCCCCGGCTGCCTGTACACATGCGCATACCAGCCACTTCCATACCGAGGTCTTTGACCAAAAACGGCACGCCCGCGAATGGGGCGCTTCGATCCACTTGCCCGGCTTCTTCCCGCGCCTGCTCGAATCGGCGGTGGATGACAGCGTTCAATTTCGGGTTTGCGGCCTCAATGCGGGCGATGGCGGTTTCGGCCAGCTCGAGCGGCGTTACTGCGCCGGTTTTCACCAAAGCAGCAAGGCCGAGCGCATCGTACTGGCGGTATTCATCGAATGTCATGTGCGAAATGGGTGGTTGTTGATAAATCAGCACGCAAGGTAAGCGCAGCAAGCAGGTTTTTTCAGAATGAAAAAATTCGCTGCACGGGCGATTGAAGCGCACGCCGAGGTAGAGCGGCGAATAAAAATTCAGGTTCCAGGCCACACCAAGCCCGAGCGCGTAGTTGCGATTCAATTCACATTCCCAGTGCATGGCCACGACAATAGTGTCGTAGTCATATTCAAGTGGGCCGCGCTCAATGGTGATGGTTACCGGCGTTGATGCGCCGGCTGGCACAAAGTACTTCTGCGGCCGATCCAGCACACCGCCGTTCAGTTTGATGACGGCGCCGTTCGGGTTAAATTCCGGGATGGCAGAGAATTGATACGGCCAGGATTCGTTGGTGGCACCGACCTAGTTTCTTGCTCTTTTGCTGCTCGTGCTGCTTTTTTCTCTGCATGCGCAAGAGCCGCTTCGCGAACCCAGGCCCCATCTTCCCAAGCCTTTACCCGGGTGCGAATGCGCTGTTTGTTGCACGGGCCGTTGCCTTTGACGACGTTCCAGAACTCATCCCAGTCAATGGTGCCAAAGTCGTAATGACCACGTTCTTCATTCCATTTCAAATCAGGGTCGGGCACGTTTAGGCCGAGTACCTTGACCTGCTCGGCCACCATGTCCACAAACCGTTGGCGCAGTTCGTCGTTGGTAAACCGCTTTATTTTCCACTGCATGCTTTGGGCCGAGTGGGTGGAATCGCCATCTGAGGGGCCGAACATCATCACAGCAGGCCAGTACCAGCGGTTGATCGCATCCTGGGCCATTTCTCGCTGTTCGTGCGAGCCGTTGGCAAGGGTGAGCAAAATCTCGAATCCTTGGCGCTGATGGAAACTTTCTTCCTTGCATACGCGTACCATGGCGCGGGCATACGGGCCGTACGAACAGCGGCAGATGGGTATCTGGTTGAGGATAGCGGCCCCGTCCACGAGCCAGCCGATAGCACCGATATCAGCCCATGAGATTGTCGGGTAATTGAAAATAGACGAATACTTGGCCTTACCACTATTCAACTCCTCCAGCATAGTATCGCGGCTGGCACCAAGTGTTTCAGCGGCAGAGTACAAATATAGCCCGTGACCGGCTTCGTCTTGTACTTTGGCCAACAGAATGGCTTTTCGCTTGAGCGATGGCGCGCGGGTGATCCAGTTGCCTTCCGGTAACATGCCCACGATTTCGCTATGCGCATGCTGGCCGATTTGGCGCACGAGCGTCTTGCGGTACGCATCGGGCATCCAGTCTTTCGGCTCAATACGCACGTCGTTGTCTATTTTGGCTTGAAATTGCTCCTCAAGGGAGTACACGACCGACGATTTTTCTCCGGCTTGTTGCATAACTTTAGATTGTGCTTTGTCGTTTCCTCGCGCAAAGTTCGGTTTTTCTTCTTGGCGGAAACAACGGCAACCCAAACTTGTTTTTTTACCCCATCCAATATTACCCGATCGTCAACGCCGCTACTTGAGAGGGAAAGCCGTTTTGGGCCAGAAGATAAATCCACAGACAGTATCTAAAATTGCTCCCATCTTTTTTTCAACAAAACCTATACCTTTGCGCGCTATGAGAAAAAAGCCTGTTTTACTGATGCTGGTCGGTCTTATGTGGTTGGTCGGTGCCTGTAAAAGTGAGTTCGAGCGGGTCCGAGTCAGCGGCGATGCCGACTTGGTGCTGAAAAAAGCATTTGAATACTACGAAAAAGGTGAGTACCAACGCTCACAAACGTTGTTCGATCTCGTCCTTAACTCCATTCGAGGAGGCAAGGACGCCGAAAAAGCCTACTACCAGTACGCTTACACCTATTATCATTTGGGCCAGTATGTGCTTTCGGCCTACTATTTCAAAAATTTCTCCAACACGTTCACCACGTCGCCATTCCGGGAAGAAGCCGCTTATATGTCGGCGTATTCTAACTTTTTGCTGTCGCCAACGTTTCGGCTTGACCAAGGAAATTCCCAGCAGGCAATTGACGAGTTTCAGTTGTTTGCCAACTTATTTCCCCAGAGCAAGCGCATGGACGAGTGCAACAAGATGATTGACGTGCTGCGCCGAAAGTTGGAAGAAAAAGCCTTTGCCGAAGGTGAACTCTACTACAACCTGAGGCAATACCAATCCTCCGTGCTATCGTTCG
>JBJXEZ010000229.1:0-3742 GCA_046153695.1 Saprospiraceae bacterium | reverse complement strand
CTCTTCGGAAAAGTGCAGCCCGGTATCCTGACCGAAGGCCTGAACATGGTGAACCCCTTGGTCGATGTGGTGGACTACGATGTAAAAACCCAGAACTATACGATGTCCGCCGTACACGACGAGGGTGACCAGGAGGGTGATGATGCCATCCGCGTGCTCACTGCCGATGGCCTTGAGGTTGTCATTGACCTGTCGGTACTGTACCACATCGTGCCGGAGAAAAGCCCGGACATTTTGCGCAGCATTGGCCGCGACATAAAAGACGTGATCGTCCGCCCGGTTTCCCGTACTAAAATCCGCGACAATGCCGTCTTTTACGATGCCGTGGCACTGTACTCCACTAAACGAGAAGAGTTTCAACTGAAAATCTTCCAAAGCATCGAAAAGGAATTTACCGCCCGTGGTATCGTGCTCGAAAACCTGCTCATCCGCAATATCCAGCTGCCTGAATCGGTCAAGCAGACCATTGAGTCCAAGATAAATGCCGATCAGGAATCCCAGAAAATGAAATTCGTGCTCGACAAAGAACGCCAGGAGGCCGACCGCAAACGAGTGGAAGCGCAGGGCATCGCCGATTACCAGCGTATTCTGACTTCCACACTGACCGACAAACTGATCCAGTACGAGCAAATAAAAGTGCAAAAGGAATTGGTCACGTCGCCCAACGCCAAAGTCATCATCATGGGCAACGGAAAAACCGCACCAATCCTGCTGGGGCAGTGAGGTTTGCCTTCATTAGAGCGTGTTTACACTTCAGTTACCTGACTGCAGGCGGCAAAGAAGTGTAAACACGCTCTTATTCAACCAACAAAATGGAATTTACTGAATTTGATTTCCACCCCGATCTTCTGGATGGCATTGAGAGCCTCAACTTTAAAAAAGCCACGCCGATCCAGGAACAGGCTATCCCACTCATCCTGGAGGGTAAAGACTTGATCGGCATTGCACAAACGGGTACCGGCAAAACGGCGGCATTCATCCTGCCCATCCTCGATATGATCCTCGATATGCCGGAAGACAACACGACCAAAGCCCTTGTCGTGGTGCCCACCCGCGAACTGGCCATGCAAATTGATCAGGCCGTGGAAGCGTATTCCTATTTTACCGGCATTTCCTGCATCGCGGTGTACGGCGGCAGCGGCGGCAGCGAATTCAGCCAGGAACGCCAGGCCCTCAGCAAAGGCTCCGAACTCATCATTGCTACACCCGGAAGGCTCATCGCTCACCTCAACATGGGCTATGTAAATTTTTCCAAACTCCGCTTCCTCGTGCTTGACGAGGCTGACCGGATGCTGGACATGGGATTCATGCCCGATCTGAACAAGATTATCAACACCCTAAATCCGGATCGCCAAAACCTGCTTTTTTCCGCCACCATGCCCCAAGGGGTGATGAAATTGGCCAAATCCCTCCTGCGCGACCCGGTCACGGTAAACATAGCCCTGTCCAAACCCGCTGAAGGCGTGCGGCAAGGGGCATACGTCGTGCATGACGAACAAAAACTGCCGTTGCTACAGGAAATCCTGAAAGACCGTACGGGCCAGCGGATACTTGTATTCAGCAGCACCAAGCAGGCCGTAGCCAAACTTTATCAAAAACTAAAACCGAAAAACCTGACCGTCGGCCAGATTAGTAGCGATCTGGAACAAACAGACCGCGAAAGGGTCATGCTTGCCTTCCGAAACCGACAAATTGACTTGCTGGTGGCCACCGATGTGCTCAGCCGCGGCATTGATATTGACGGTATTGACCTAGTTGTGAACTACGACGTGCCACAGGATGCCGAAGATTACGTCCACCGGGTGGGCCGCACCGCCCGCGCCGCTCGCGAGGGCACAGCCATTACGCTCATCGGCCCCAGCGACCAGCGCCGTTTCCAGCGCATCGAAGAACTCATCGGCAGCCAGGTGGAAAAACTCCATGTGCCGGAATCTATCGGAAAAACGCCAGACTATGCGCCCAAACTAAACCCCGAACCCGGTCGGAACAGTGGACGGCCGGGTGGCAACCACAGGCCTGGTGGCGGCAACAAAAATAGTAGCCGAAAACCCGATGAGCGGCAAAATAACGGTAACCCCAAAAACCCTGGCCAGAACAAGCGCAACCGCAACCGAAAACGCGGGCAAGGCGGGCAAAAACCAGCGACAACCGGATAGGAAAAGGTGCGATTGCGTTGCCACTTTGTACGTTCAAATTCAGTATATGCGTCTTGTTACACTTCTGTTATTCAGCCAATTAGGGGTCGCTTCCGCCCAATCTGGCTGCCCGGATCCGCAGGCCCTAAACTACGATCCAGTCGCCGTTTCGAACGACGGCAGTTGCACGTACCCGGCCACCAATTACGCACCAACTACCAAGACCCCACTTTCCGGCACAGTGAAAGAAACATCCGGCCTCATACTGGCGGGTGGTAGGCTTTGGACCCACAATGACGGCGGAAACGACCCGAATTTGTACCAAATTGATTCTCTCAGCAATGCCATCCACCAAACGGTGACCATTGGCGGGACGACCAACGTGGACTGGGAAGACCTGACCTTCGACGGCACTTTTTTTTATATCGCCGATGTTGGAAACAACGCCAACGGAAATCGTACCGACCTGAAAATCTACAAGTTCCCGATGGTAGCTATACCGACAGGCAGCAATGTCACCGTGCCTGCCAACGCGGTTGAAACAATTGCGTTTGCCTACGAGGACCAGACAGATTTTATGCCCCAAGGAACCAACAATACCCGGTTCGATTGCGAGGCCATGATCTGGCGAAACGATTCGCTTCACCTGTTCACCAAAGACTGGATCGGGCAACAAACAGTGCATTATGTGCTCCCGGCTGCGGCTGGCACCCACCTCGCCCGCAAGCGGGAAACACTGCCTGCAGGTGGCCTCATCACGGGAGCCGCTGTTTCTATCCCGGGTGTCGTGCTGCTGCTTGGCTACCGTACAGACAATGGGGTGTTGTTCGCCTGGCTGCTGTTTGATCACACCAACAGCCTGTTTTTCAATGGAAACAAACGCTACATCGGGCTGGGGCTGGCACCGTTGCTGGGGCAGGTGGAAGGAATTTGTTTTCGGGACAACAGGGGCGGCTACATTTCAAATGAAGAACTGACTGTAACCATTTTCGGCACTTCCATCACGATACCGCCAAGGCTGTATGGCTTTGAGGTTGCCCAATGGCTTCCATCAGTTTTTTTGCCTGCCGAGGAGCCAACTCCTGACCAAAAACTACCGTGCCATGTGTCTCCCAACCCGATACAAGCCGGGATGCCGATTCGATTTGCCCGGGAGATTGAATCAGGTGCCAACATAAGCATCTGGGATACTGCCGGGCGATTTTACACAACTTCAAAATCGGAAGGAGTGGCCCCTACCCTACCCGGCATGTACTTTTTGCACGTGCGCAGCGCTATAAATGCACTCCTTTGCACAGACAAAATAATCATACACTGAAGGGTATAGGGTGGCAATGTATGTTTTTGGTTGGTACGTAAGTTCGACTTTAGCCATTTTAAACGCTCAAAAAAGTGTCTTTGGGAGTCCAGGAAATGAGTTTTTGACTCGCAACTACCCGGGCGCCCACCTTGGCAACAATGGGTACGTCGCGCTCCGCCGGTACAACCCCAGCCCCAGCCCCTCCCCCGAGGGTGAGGGGGGCACATCGCGGGTTCCAACACCGTCTCATCAAGTTGAAAAGCCAAAGTACCTGTGGCTAATTCTTGCCTTTTTTGAGGGCAAGCCC
>JBJXEZ010000103.1:0-11995 GCA_046153695.1 Saprospiraceae bacterium | reverse complement strand
GGCCGCCCTGCATGAGTACGTTTGGTATGTACAATCGGCGTGTCTTCGACACATTTATCTGAATATCATCCTCTGCCTGGCAACCCGCTGCATTTTGAACCCAAATTTTGTACGTACTCGTTTGGGTTGGCCGGGCATACGTCGCCAAATCGTTCGGGTTGTTCAACGCCGTTATCGGAGTCCACACAAACGTATCGACGAGGCTACCACCTACAACTGGATCCAACAAAACACTGTCGCCCAAATAGATGAACAAGTCTGGTCCAAGGTCAACGGTCAGCAAGGGCGGGTCCGTGATAGCACCTTGTTCAGTGGCTTCGCAACCGTTAAGGTCTTCCACCGTGACCGTATAATTTCCGGCGCCCAAATTGGCAAACAGGTAGGGCAAGTTGTTGACAACCTGAGCGACACCACCGTTTAGCGACACGGTGTACGGCCCTACTCCTCCCTGAATATCCTCAACAGACAGGCTGCCGTTGCGATCGCCAAAACAGGCCGGGTCCATAGTGAGCAAGTCTACAACCACCGGAGCCGGTTCGGTCAGGGAAAAATTGGACGTGTACGTGCAGCCGATATTGTCGGTAAGCGTGACGGTGTAGGTCCCCGCGCCGATATTTTGCAACTGAAGACCGTTGCCAGCAGGGCTCCAAACTGCGTTAATCGGCAGCGTCCCTCCGGAAGGCATGAGTGAAATGGAGCCATCAGTTTCACCTTCGCAACTGACGTTAAATCCGCCGTAGTCCGACAGTGTTGCCGTGGCAGACATGGGCGGTGAAACGGTAATGGTCACAGCTGGCCCGATGGTTTGCGGGCAGTTGTTATTTTGAGCTACCAAGGTTCCTATGGAATACGTTGTGGTCGCAGTTGGGAAAACAGATACCGCGGCTCCTGTTTGCACACCGGTTAGTTGTATGGGGCTTGGGCCGCCCGTCAGCGTCACATCAAAATTAGTTGCCCCGAGCAGTTGTAACGTAAGAACCGCGCTATCCCCGGGACAAATAGATTTTGGTACGCCAATATTGGCCGTTGGCCCGTCTTGTTTGGTAATGGTATATGTACCGGATGCTGTACCTGTACAGTTCAGGTCTTGCACCGAAATCAAAGTGTACGTCTGGTTTTGCTGGATGTTGTTGCTTGAAATAGTAAACGAGTTTTGGGGTGCAGAAGAGGCTGGCTGCTGGTTACCATCAACCGAGTAAACAAACTGGAACGGCGCCGTGCCGGTGAATTGCACTTTGAAAGTGGTGCTGGCCCCGGCGCAAATCGTCGTATCGCCAGCCAGCGTAGCCGTTGGCCGGTTGTGGAAAACGACCGGCTGACCAGATGAAATGTCGAAGCAAGGGCTGCTCGGGTCTACCCCGTTCCCTAACGGGAGTCCGGCCACCGCCGAAATAAAGTACGTGACACCCGTTTGCATGCCCGCCTGAAAGGCAAACACCGGCGCAGTATTGGTGGCGATGATGCCCGACGGTAGTGTGGCCGGGTTTTGGTACAGGATGTAGCGCAACACCTCGCCGGGCGCAAGTACCGGGTTGACAGAGGTGGAAACAGTCACATCGCCGGGCAAGCAGACTTTCACTGGCGTGCTACTCATCGTGCCCGCATCGGTGATGCAGGAGCAAGTACCCGTCCCACTCAGGGTTGCCGTGCAGCCATCGAGCGAGATCACAGTCAGGCTGTACGGCTGGCCGCTTACAAGCGAATCAGAGGTAAAGCGTGTGCCCGAAAAACTGCCCACCAGGCCGTTTACTATCGGTGTCGGTACATTGGGCACATCAAACTGAACAACAAAAGTTTGGGTCGCCAAATCGCAGATGGTAGTATCGTTGGTTATTAATGGCAGTGGATTAACTGTCACTGTTGCACTGCCAGAAACGGTTGCGGGGCATCCGTTAGCATCAGCATCCGTTAGAACGTAGGTTGTGGTTGTAGCAGGTTTTACGGTCAACAGAACCTGGTTGGAACTGCTGGTGATGACCGGTTGGGGCATGCCGTCTTCCGTATAGTTGGCCGTATATGGGCCGTTTCCGGTGAAGGAAAATACGAGTGTGGCGCTGTCCCCCTCGCAAATGGTGAGGTCGTTGCCAAGTGTTGCCGATGGTACTGGCTGCCACACCACGCTGGAGCCAACTGAAATGGACGTACACGGGTGATTTAAGTCGATGCCCGTGCCCGTGTCAAAACCTGCAAGCGCGAAAACGTAGTACGTCGTGCCCGCCGTCATCGTACCTGGGTTAAAGGCAAAAGTGGGCGTAGGCCCGCTGGCCAGCATAATCCAGGTGGTCGGCGATGTGGTCGTCACCAATGCATAAAACAAGGTGTCCACGGGATTGATCAGAGAACCAATTGCAGGTGCAAGGGTGACCGTATCGCCGGCACACAACACCACCGGGGTTTGGTCCATCATGCCCGCGTCGGTGGTGCATGGGCAAAGTCCAATGCCGCTGATGGTATCCATACCACATTGCCAGGTATCCGTGACCGAAATCGCGTAGGGAGTTTGTGCTGGCATAGCATCACCGGTAAAGTGGCCGGTTACTGTGTTGAAACTACCCCCAGTAGCGCCCGACAGGAGAACGGTACCGAGATCGGCGTTTTGCACATCAAACTCAAGCGTGTAGCTCAGGTTGTCTGGAGAGCAAGTTATCGTCACGTTTTCGATTTGGGGCGTCGTATGCACATTCACCACCACCTGGCCACTTACGGTGCCAGGGCATTCAGCATTGGCAACAGAAAGGAGGGTAAATGTGGTACTGTCGAGCAGGGTAGCACCGATTGTGAACGAGTTTTGAAAAGCCGTAGCCGTCAAGGTATCGTTGTTGCTGGTGTACGTTATGCCAAAATCGGGTGTGCCGGTGAGTGTAACGGGTATGAGTACCGTCTCTCCCACACATATATCCTGGTCACCCGCGATGGTTGCCGTTGGCACTTCGCGCCAAACAATGGGTGTGCCGGGTGTCACAGACAGGCATGGGTCGTTCAGGTTGATGCCGCCCATTCCGTTGTTGTTGCCCGCCACGGGCGAAATGTAGTACGTCGTACCTATGGTCAATACACCCGGCTGAAATACAAAAACTGGCTGGGCCTGTATGTCCAGAATAGTGCCTAGGGTATCGTTCGAGTTGGTGTGCAGGTAAAAAAGCAAGGTGTCTTCCACCTCCAATTCTTCAAAGCCGAGGAAATTGACAAATGCGGTGTCGCCTACACAACCGGTAACGGGCGCCAAATCCATATCCCCCGCGTACGACAGGCAAAAACAGTTGGAAAAACCATTGATCGGCAGTAATCCACAGTTGTTCACATCATTGAGCAACAAGGTGTACGGGTCGTTGAGCGGAATGGGGTCGCTGGTGAAATGATCGCCGGTAAAGCTGCCGCCAACTCCCGTCACTGTGAATGGAGCAACACCAATTGCATCGAAATCTATGGTGTACTGTTGGTTGACCAAGTCGCAGGAAATGAACAAGTTGGTTAGCTCCGGCGGGTAGTTGATAAACACCGTTGCCGACCCTACGACAGAGCCAAAACAACCCGGCGACTCCACGCTGATCAGGGTGTATGTCGTGGTATCCGTCACATTCACCTGTATCCGAAATGGATCATCTTCAGTCGTGTCAATGGGCTGCACCACGCCGTTAATGGCGTATTCCAATAAAAATGGTCCACTGCCCGTAAAGTCAACGAGGAGAAACGTATCAATCCCGCTACAAGCTGTGATGTCGCCAACTAACTCAGCCGTCGAAGGTGTGAATACAGCCACCAGCGCAAAGCCCGAAACAGTGCCCGTACAAGTGCCGTTCTGCACGCTTTCCAACTGGTAAAATGTGCCCGAAGGCGGGTTTACGGCTATAGTAAACGGGTTTTGGTTCGTAGTAATCGTTGGCTGTACACTTGGCCCTGCCCGGTAAACAAATGTGTACGGGCCGTCTCCGGTAAACGAAATCGTAATGGTGGTTCCGCTCCCTCCCTGGCATATTTGCCCGCCACCGGAGATCGTCGCCGTCAGCGCAGGCCGAATATTTACCATTGTCATACCGGAAACTGTACCCGAGCAACCATTGCCCCCCACGACACTGATGAGTTTATAAACCGTGGAACCAACCGGCGGTGTTATTGGAATCGAAAACAGGGTATCCGATGTGGTGATCGGGGCCAGGGTATCGGCCTGCATCGTGTCGGTCTTGACCGAATATTGGAATGTGTACGGTGGTGGGCCACTCAGTTTGATGCGCAGGATGTCTGAATCGCCAGCGCAAATATCAAGGGTGTCACTCAAAATCATTGCAACCGGGGCTGGAAGCACGGTAATCGTGTCTTCCTGCGTCGATATACCCGTACAACCCGTGCAACCAAGGCTGTCAAGTCGGATGATGTTTTGACCGGCAACCAGCGCGGGCGTGAGAAAGGTATGCGGGTTATTGTTCGTGGTGATGGCTGGCTGCCGCACCCCATTTATGGAATAAACAAAGGTGTACGGCGGCACACCTGCGGAAACCGTCAGCTCCAGGGTGTCTTGCAAACCGGCACAAATCGTATCCGGGCCAACCAGGGAAAGTGATCCGGTAAGTAGTCGTTCGGCGACTGGGGTAAAATTGTTTTTAGATTGGAAAGAAGACAATGACTGGGCTTCAAGGCTGGCTGTCGTAAAACTAAAGCCAAGGCAAAGGGCTGTTAAACCGATCGGAGCGAAGGCAAATCGCATAGCGGGAGGAATAATTTTGTACATGGAAGGCAGTAAACTTGAGTGATTATGGATAAGTACCGAGGCAGTAAAAGCAATGTAAAATTTTAAAGTTAGGTCGCGAAGGTATGGCTTCACTACCTTTGGCGGGCCAAAATTATCGTAATACCGTGTACCAAGAACTGTTAAAGGCATTAAATGCACGCAACGTCGCCTTGGTGGCCGTATCCAAAACGCAACCGACCGAACGCATCCTCGACCTGTACCAACAGGGCCAACGTGCGTTTGGCGAAAATCGCGCTCAAGAACTTGTGGCCAAGGCTGCCGATTTGCCCGCCGACATCGCCTGGCACCTGATCGGTCATTTGCAAACCAACAAGGTGCGGCTCGTCGCACCTGTGGTCAGCATGATCCAGTCGGTGGACAGCCTGCGCCTGCTCGAAGAAATCGAGCGGCAAGCCGCCAAGGTCGGCCGTGTGCTCGATTGCCTGCTCCAGTTTCACATCGCCAGCGAAGAAACCAAGTTCGGACTCGACGAGCAGGAAGCACGCGACCTGCTCGACAGCCCAACTTGCCGTACCATGACCCATGTCCGTATTTGCGGCGTGATGGGCATGGCCTCTTTCACTGATGACACTGAGCAAGTACGCCGCGAGTTCCGACACCTGCGTGCCATATTCGAGCGTCTGCGAACCAGCCATTTTCCTGATGCCCCGCATTTCTGCGAGGTCTCGATGGGCATGTCCTCTGACTGGCAACTGGCCGTAGACGAGGGTAGCACTGTGGTACGCATCGGTAGCCTGTTATTCGGTCAGCGGTAAATTTTTTTTTGGCATTTCGTTCACCCTGCGGATAAACACGCCGCACCAACGCCAACGATTTGTCATGCATAAAGCCGTCCGGTTTGCCTGCCTGATAACCGCCATCTTGCCTGCTTTTTTTGTCACAAACGCCTTTGCGCTCGCGATCGGGCGTGTTGGGGACGGCTTTTTAATAACCGGCCAGCCGGAGCAATCCGAGATTAAAACGGATGGCTTTCGTATCACCTGGAAAACTAGCGTCCCTACCACCGCTACTGTTTTTTACGGAACGGAACCGAGCGCTCTGAACGCCATGAAAACCGCACCCGGAAATCTGGACGAGCATTCAGTCGTGCTTACCAACCTGTCGCCAGGCACAGTGTACTGGGTACGTGTTATGAATGTACTCGGCGCCGACACCGTTTTATCCGCCACAAAACCCTTTGCCACACAGTCAATGTCCTCCGGGCAAACCAAGATTTTTTTTAACCAAGGTTATAGCCTGGGCGCTGCTGGCGGGCTTGCTCCTGCAGGCGACTCCTACGCGGCAATCTTGCAGGAAACATTGAACCGTATAAACGCTGCCCAGGCAACACTGGACGTAGCCATGTACAACACCAACCGGAGCGACCTGGTCAACGCCGTCAAGGCCGCACATAACCGAGGCGTTCGTGTGCGCTACATCGCAGCAAAAGCCACCGCTAATACCGCCCTCGCTACACCGCCCGCCTTCCCCGTGCTGTACGGAAACGATTCGGCCCTCATGCACAACAAGATCCTCGTCATTGATGCCGACCTGCCTGACCATGCCTGGGTGATGAGCGGCTCCCTGAACTGGACAAACACCAACATGACGGACGATTGTAACAACACGCTATTTGTGCAAGATCAGTCGCTCGCCCGCGCCTACGAACTCGAATTTGATGAAATGTGGGGCGGCCACACCAGCCTGCCTAACCCCCAAGCCAGTCGGTTTGGCAGCAACAAAACCGACAATACGCCGCACGATTTCATCATAGGCGGGCGGAACGTGTCGTGCTATTTTTCCCCATCTGACCAGGTCACGCGCCGTATTGAGGAGGTGATTCGAACAGCAGACCACCAGGCCAGTTTTGCGTTGTTTTCCTTTACAAAAAATGAACTTGGCAGTGCCATGCTCGCCGAACACAACGAAGGCAGCTGGGTGCGCGGCATCATCGAAAACATCAACGATTCGGGCACCGAGTACGGCTGGTTGCGCAGCAACGGTGTGCCCGTGCAGTCCCACCCGGCATCGCCTCAGTTGCACCACAAATACACTGTGGTGGATGCAGGGCACCCGGGCTCGGAACCGACCGTGGTGACCGGCTCCCACAACTGGAGCCAAAATGCCGAGAGCAACAATGACGAGAACACCCTCATCTTTCGCGATGCGGAAATGGCTGTACTGTTTCAAGCCGAGTTCGAGCGGCGTTGGGCCGAAATCAGCACAGCCACTGTTGGGCTTACTGGTCAGGCGTTCGAGGTATTCCCTAATCCGGTGTACGACCGACTGTTTGTCCATGCAGACGGCCAAACTGGCCAGGCGAATATCGAGGTACATGACGCAACCGGGCGGTTCTTGTTTGCTGCCACCGGTGTGTTGCCAACGCTGGAGGCCGAATGGCTAACCGGCATACCGGCAGGCCAGTATTTCATCACAATAACAACCGAACGCGGTGCGGGAACCGTTTCAATTCAAGCGCTTCCTCGTTGAGCAGCACGCGGGGGTATTCCCGGTGGGCACCGACGGTATTTTGCTCGGTGCATGGGCCGAAACTGACGACGCAATCAACGTCTTAGATATCGGTACGGGCACTGGCTTACTGGCACTCATGCTGGCGCAGCGGTTGGAGGCAGCCCCATCTGCGCGTGTCCGGGCAGTGGACTTGCTGCCTGAATCCTGTGTTTGCGCGAGGCACAACTTTGCCCGCTCGCCGTGGGCCGACCGGCTGGAGTTGTTCGAGCAATCCGTACAATCGTTTGCTGAAAATACTGCTCGACAATACGATCTGATCGTCAGCAACCCGCCTTTTTTTTCTGGAACTACCACTTCGCCAGACGAACGCCGCAGTTTCAGCCGAAATGATGTTGCACTCGACAGCAGCGATTTAGTGGATTCTGTGCGGCGCCTGTTGTTGCCGAATGGACGATTTTGCGCCGTACTGCCCATCCGCGAGGGCCAGTTATTTTTGGAAAGTGCGGCCTTGACGGGGTTGTACTGCACACGAATGACCCACGTGCGCAGTCGGTTGGATAAGCCCGTGGAGCGCTTGTTGCTCCAGTTGGAACCCGATCCGTATCGATTCGAACGAACCGAATTGATCATTCAGGCCCCGGGCGGCGGCCCGTCGACAGATTTTCGAGCACTGACGGAGGCGTTTTATTTAGATTGAGCAATCAGCCCGTTTTCAGTTCGCACTCCGTCGGTGACAGCGGTTCTTAAAGAGTTAGTACTGTAAATTCAGTATTTCTTTTACTTTTGTGCATCTTTCACCAAACACCTTAACCTATACCAATGACATTCTTCGAGCGCCTCAGCAATGGCTGGACATTAGCCAACCTCAGTTACAAAACTATCAACGAGAACCGCACCCTCCTGCTTTTCCCGGTGTTTTCCGTCATCGCCCTTGTCGCCATTTTGGCCACTTTTTTCGGCGGCACTTTTTTCTTTATTGGCGACCAGATCGAAGCATTGTTCGCCGATGAGCAATACGGCAATATTCTCGGTTACTCCCTCGTGTTTATTTACTACCTGGTCAGTTTCTTTGTGGTCGTGTTTTTCAACGCCGCACTGACCCACAGTTCCATGAAAATTTTGAACGGCGAGCCAACCGATTTCCGTGACGGAATCGACTTTGCATGGTCGCGTGTGGGCAAAATACTGTCGTGGTCGCTGTTGTCAGCTACCGTGGGCACCCTGTTGCAAATGCTGAACGAGACCGGCAAAATCGGCCAATTCGTGGCATCTCTAATCGGGGTGGCATGGTCTGTTTTGACCTTTTTCGTGGTGCCGGTGCTGGTTTACGAAGACCGCGGTGTGCTGGACTGCGTCAAAGAATCGGGCCGACTGATGAAAGCCAAGTGGGGTGAGTCGCTCTCGGCTAACGCCAGTTTTGGTTTGTTCAATTTTTTGGGCCTGATGGCCTGCGTAGTTATCGGCGTTGCCCTGAGTTATGTAAATCTGGTGCTGGGCATCGTCGTGGGCGTGCTGCTGGCTGTGTTAGTCAGTTCGATTTCCTCGGCTGCACGCTCCGTTTTTGTGGCAGCCGTGTACAACCACGTCACCGGCAAGCCCGTTGGCAACTTTGAGGGCGCTGCATTGGATAGCGTTTTTGTAGCCAAATAGCACAAGGAACACCATCGTACACCATACAGCGCGGGCACCTCGACATATCGGGGTGCCCGCGCGTTTTGTTTTCACAGATGGCTTCTAATTGCTCTTCAGAGTCGGACAGCATTTGCTTTCCTGCCTGCGGAAGCCCCGCTTCCGGGCTTGCATTTGGATACGTCGCAGTTTTTCGGAGTGCAGTCGGACGGTTTGCACTTGCTCCAGTCGCAATCGGTCGGGTCGCAGTTAACATTGGCAGCAGTACCGCTCGTTTTGGCGCAAGCCATAGGTGTCGCGCTGACGGTTTTGGCTGTTTGGCCGGAGCAGGCCTTGCTGCCGCCGTTGGAAGCATGCATCACGGCTACAGACGCGCCGTCCGACTTGTAGTTAGCTGCGGCTGAGGGGCAAAGCAATTCGCATAGCGGGTTGGGTTTGCAGCAGGGTGTTTGGGCAGCGAGCGTGCCGCTAAAACAGCAACCGGCTACAACGAGGGCGGAGATCATCAGGAAATGTTTCATAGAAAAAGACGAAGTTGTTTTATACACCCGGATCCGCCGGGCTGGCGGGTTGACAGCAAAATGCTGTTCGCTGCTGACGGGACAAAGGTGGTGCCCTGCTTCGCCCCGGTCTTGTTTTTAGGGCGTTAGGCACCTGTTAAGCACCTGTTAAACGCACGTGGCGGCCTCTGAAAAAGCCGGTCATTTGTGCTCGCAATTTTTTTTGACATGAAAATCAACCACATCGCGTGGCTCATCGGCGCTGCGGCGCTGGGCATCCTCGGCCTCCTAATTTTTCAGGTCGTATGGATGCAGCACTCCCGCCAACTGCTGGAGGAGCAATTCGACAACCGCGTAAAAATGGCACTTTGTTCCACGGTAGAGCGCCTCGCTGCCAATCCCGGCTGCTCCGACGACCTGCGCGCCTGTTGCGCCGTTGGCCAAACGTTGGAGGCATGCAGCCGTACGTTCGACTCGCTGCTTCAGAAGCCCGAAATGGAGGCAGCGCTCACTGAAGCATTGCATTTTTATCAGGTTGACTTGCCATACCAAATCAGTATCGTGCCCAAGGAAGGCCCGCGCTGCGTAGAACAGCCGCTTTACTCCTGCTCGCTGGGGCCGATCCTCGAGACGGATACCCACCACTTGCAACTCGAGTTTCAAGGCAAAACCGAGTATTTTCTTCAGAGAATGGGCCTTATGGTGTTCGCCTCAGTAGCAATACTGCTTTTCCTCTGCGCCATTTTTGCGCTGGCGACCTACTACCTGATCCGCCAAAAACGCTTGAGCGACCACAACCGTGATTTTTTCAACCTGATGACCCACGAATTCAGAACACCGCTGACCAATATCCGACTGGCGAGCACCATGCTCGTCAAAAAAAAGCCGGAACTTACTGACAACAAGTATCTCGGAATCATCCAGCGGGAGTGCGGACAACTGTCGCACCAAGTGGAAAATGTGCTGCACCTCGGCGGCCTTGACAAGGGCGAGTTCCTGCTGCAAAAACAAGCCGTCGACTTGCGCGATCTGGCCAATGAAGTCGTGGCCGAAATGGACATTCAAATCCGCGAGCACGATGCCCGAGTGGAGGTAAAAGCCAGCGGGCCAGATGGCACCATGGAAGCCGATCGGCTGCACCTCGGCAATGCATTTCGGAACATCCTGGACAACGCGCTCAAGTACGGCAGTGCCCGCCCGGTCGTTCAAATTGGCATCGAATCCGCGACTGACGGTTGGCGCATCAGTTTTTCAGACAACGGCACCGGACTGACGGCGAAAGAACGAAGCGGCGTTTTTCAAAAATTTTACCGCTGCGACAATGCGCTGCGCTCTGGAAAAAAAGGCTTTGGACTTGGGCTGTCTTATGTCAAAAAAATCGTGGAAATGCACCGGGGCCATATTGCCGTGAGCTGCCCCGAAGGCCAGGGTACTCGGTTTGACTTGTTTTTCCCGGCAGCAAAATAACCCGACCTGACCATGCCTACCGACAAGCGTATCCTGCTCGTAGAAGACGATGTCAACCTCGGCCTATTGCTAATGGACTACCTCGAATTGGAGGGTTTTCAGGTCAGTTGGCGTCGCGATGGCCTTGGCGGGCTCCAACAGGCCCGTCGCCAGCCGTTCGACCTGTGTATCCTTGACGTGATGATGCCTGGCATGGACGGTTTTAGCCTTGCTAAAAACCTGCGCGAACAGCACCCTACCCTACCCTTTCTGTTTCTTACAGCCCGGATGCTAAAAGAAGACAAAATGAAAGGCTACGCACTTGGCGCTGAGGACTACCTGACCAAGCCGTTTGACGAGACCGAATTGCTTTGTAAAATCAACGTGATCCTGCGCCGGACCACACAGGCCAATGGGCCTGCCGAACCACCTAAATCTGTGCAAGTGGGCCGCTACCACTTCGATCCAGCCCGCCAGGAGCTGCGCCTCGGTGAGCGCACCGTACGCCTCACCGAAAAGGAAAACGATGTACTGCACCTGCTTTGTCAACACCAAAACCGGATACTGCGCCGGGAAGAGGCTGTGGAAAAAATATACGGCAAGTACGATTACTTTCTGGGCCGCAGTTTCGACGTGTTTATTTCCCGCCTGAGAAAAATCCTGAAGGACGATCCCAGGGTGAGTATTGACAATGTCTTCCGCGTAGGCTTTATCCTGAACGTGCGTGAGTAATTACCGATGAAAAAACCTCGCGGATTCCCCTTCGGTCTACGGGTTTTGTCCGTAATTCGCACCCGAAATTTCAACTCGTTACCAACCGCCAAACGCGCATGTTCAAGCATACTGCCAAGGAACGTTTCCTCCGTTACGTCCAAATTGACACCCAAAGCGACCCGGAAAGCACCACCTCTCCCAGCACAGAAAAACAAAAAGATCTCGGCCGCGTGCTCGTACAGGAACTGCACGACATGGGTATCGGCGATGCCGAATTGGACGATTTTGGCTATGTGTACGCCACAATTCCGGCCAATACCGACAAAAAAGTGCCCGTAATCTGTTTCTGCTCGCACATGGACACCGCGCCCGACTGTTCCGGCACGGGGGTAAAACCCATCGTGCACCCCAAGTACAAGGGCCAAGACCTGGTGCTGCCCGACGACCCCACCATCGTCATCCGCGAGCATGAACACGAAGACCTGAAAAACCAGCACGGGAACGATGT
>JBJXEZ010000215.1:0-39463 GCA_046153695.1 Saprospiraceae bacterium | reverse complement strand
AGGCAACTGGGTCAACATTGTCCTCAACCGTTACGGTTGCCGTGCAGGTCGCCGTGTTGCCATTCTCGTCGGTTACGGTCAGGGTCACGATGACGCTGCCCACGTCGTCGCAGTCGAAGGCGGTGATGTCGAGACTGAGGTCGTCAATGCCGCAGGCATCGGAGGAGCCGTTGTCCACGGCTGTTGCTGTCGTGGAGCCGTTACCGTCGCTGTCCAATTCAACCGTTACGTCCTGACACACAGGCATCGGGTCAACATTGTCCTCGACGGTCACGGTCGCCGTGCAGGTCGCCGTGTTGCTGTTCACATCCGTGACGGTCAGGGTCACGATGACGCTGCCCACATCAATGCAGGTAAACGCCGTTTGGCTCAGGATGAGACTTGCAACGCCACAGTTGTCGGAAGAGCCGTTGTCCACGGCTGCTGCGGTGGTGGAGCCGTTGCCCGTGTTGTCGAGTTGGACGGTTACGTTTTGGCACACGGGCGTTGGTGGCACCGCATCGCCTGCGTCCACGGTGATGGCATCGTTCACGTTGCCACACCCCCAGTTGGCAAAACTCACCAACACGTTGTAGGTCGAGGTGTCCGTTGGCATCACGGGGTACGGATTGGCAGTGCCCGAACCGGCACCGCTCCACGTTACGCCAGCAATGGTCAAGTACGGCGAAGGATGCGAAACTGTCAGGATGCGTGCGGTACCCGGGCAAGAGTTGCCCGGAGGGGCAACTTCAATCACGGTAGTACCAGCCGTCGGGTCGGCCACCTGTGTCCAGTTAATAAAGCCTGTCACACTTGGGCAGCCCGGCGTGGTTACCGTCACGCGGACGGATTTGTTGCCGTTGCCGGAGTTGAAAGCGCGGGTTACCGGGTTGCTGGTGCCGTTGGGTGAGAACCCTGCAACGGGGCTGCCGGTAGCCGTGGCGTTTCCGTAGGCTCCCCAGGTGAAGCCGTAAATGCCGGATGCCGGAGCGGCAGGTGTCAAACTTGCCAAGAAATTTATGGCCATCACAGCCGGACAGGTGGTGGAGTTGTCGGCCAGGTCGCTGGAAAGCACGGGGCTTAGGGCAGGCAGGTCGTTTACGTCAACAGTAAGGGTATTGCCGGTTGCCGTACAGCCGTTTGCATCGGTGACAAGTTCGAGTGTGTACGTGCTCAACGGTACATAACCGGTGGTGGAGATATTTCCGCTCGTGCCCACGCCCGGGTGATCCATTCCGTTGATCCGAATGGTGTATGGCCCGGTACCGCCCGACACAGTGTAACCGAGGTTGAAGGCCATACTGTCGCACTGCGTTCCGGGCGGAGTCAGTGTTGCGGTAATGATACAGGCCTCCACGCTGAACGTGGCGCTGCAGGTCGCGGGTTTTTCGCAGTCGCTGGTCACGGTCCAAGTGACGGTCGTGCTGCCACCGCAAGCCTTTGGTGCCCCCGTATTGTCGTTGCTGATAGAGGGGTGGCAGCCGCTGCCGTAGGAAACTGTTGCCAGCCAGTCGGTAAATTTCATGTCAATGGCCATTTGCGTCTGGCAGGCAGCCTCAATTGTGTTGTCCGGGCAAATCAGGGTCACCGGCGGCGCGGCGGTCACGGTAAAGGTCCGGTCACAGGTGGCATCCGATGCACAATCGCTGCTCACCGTGTACCGTACCGTGTTGGAACCGCCACAGGCGGACGGCGCTCGCGGGCCATCTGTGGAGCGGGCGTTCGTTTGGCCCATCGTCAGGGTCGGGGTGATTTCTTCAAAACTTGGTTCGCCACCGCAGCCGCCGTCGAATCCAAAAGACAATAGCCAGTCGGCAAATAATATATCAATGTCCTCCTGTGGTTGGCAGGCGTTTTCCGTTACATCATCCGGGCAATTCAGGGTCACGTCCGGCGCGGTAGTCACGGTAAACGTGGCGCTGCAGGTCACGGGTTCTTCGCAGTCGCTCGTCACCGTCCAGGTCACGGTCGTGCTGCCGCCGCAGGCAGACGGTGCTTCCGGGGTTTCCGGGTCGCGGGTGCGGACGGCATTGCAGCCGCCGCTGTTGGAAACCGTTTCCAGCCAGGCATCAAATGCATTGTCAATGTCTTCCTGCGTTTGGCAGACTTCCTCCGTGGAAATAGAAATATCCGGGCAGGTCAACATCACAGGGGGCGCATCCGTCACAGTAAATGTCGCCGAGCACGTCATCGTCGTCCCGCAGTCGCTCGTCACCGACCAGGTCAGAGTGGTGGTGCCGCCGCAGGCCAAGGGGGCAGCCGGCATTGTCGGGGGGGTGAGTACGGGATCGCAGCCGCCGCCGTGTTCGACATCGGCCAGCCAGGCGGTAAACTTATCATTAATGGCACCCTGGGACTGGCAGACGACTTCTACCGTGTTGTCCGGGCAAGAAATGGTCACGTCCGGCACTTCGAGGGTGAGGTCGGTGACGATGACGGGGAAAGGAGTGGTAAAACACAAATTGCCCACAATGGGGGCGTAATAAGGCGGATTGTGTTCGGTATCATTGGCAAAAAATACGGTGGTGCTTCCCGATGTACATGATTTTGCTCGCAGTCTGACCTGCATAATAGATGTGCCGGGTGACAAGGTCGTAGCTTCAAAAAAGCCAAAATCTTCGGGCCAGGAATAGCCCAGATAGCCCGATGCTGTGCTGTCAATGGTAACCGCCGGCTCATCATTGAGGACAGGAAGGCTTACAACCCCCACAAATTCAAATTTGGCCGTATCCCAACCAATAAAGTATGTCAGGGAGGTCAGACTGTTAAAGCCTTCCTGCACCAAGACATCAACGAGTGTTTCTTCCCCACAGTCTACCGTGATATCAGAAGCACTCAACTCGAGGTTTAGGGGAGGCGGGTTGGTTGAGCAGGCTGCGTCCGCGATTGCAAGTGTTAGACAATTGCCCGCGTTTCCACTCACCGTCGTGGTTCCTGTGACGCTTAGCAAGCAAGGAATAATACAGCACTGGCTCAAACTGGTGTTGTTGGTCACACTGAGGTTGCCGCCGATGTTCAACAGCGATGGAAACGTGGCATCAAGGTCGGTGATGCCGTTGCGCTGGAAGGTGAAGGTGCGGTTGCCGGCGGTAAGCAGGCCGTCGGTGCCCACATCGGTCAGGCTGTCGATGCTCAGCGTTTTGATCGCCCGCACCAAACGCAGGCGACCGCCGGTGCTCACCAATGCAGACAGGTTGACGGCCGCCGTAATGTTCACGTTGTTGGCAGCGGCGTTGTTCATGTCCAAATGGCGGCCTACCGTCATCAGGTTGCTCAGGGTCAGGGTGGTCAGGGCGGTGCCGTTGGACTGAATAATCAGATCCGTCGTGGTGGACTTCACGCCCAGCACCACGCTCTCCAGACCGGCGTTGCCGTCAATACTTACTGATGCGGTTGGGTTGGTAAATGCCGTTGGGATGTTTATGCCAGTCAGTCCGGTGTTATCGTTCACGTTTATAGCGCCGGGCACATTACTCAGCGAGGGCAGCGACAGGCTACCCGCCGGAGACAAAGCATTGGTTGAAAAAGTAAGAGCACCACTTGCACCGAGTGATGTGAACGACGACGCTAACAAGGATTTGGCGGTGCGGGTGAAATTGGCGCTGCCGCCTATAGTAGTCAGCGAAATCAAAAACACATCCGCTGCCGTAGCGTTGGCGGCGATGTTGCTCATGGTGAGGTTCCCGCCCACGCTGCTCAGTGCAAGTAGCGAAATGGTGGTCACCGAGGTTCCATTGGTGTTGATAGTCAGGTTGTGCGAAGTAGTGGTGCCTATACTGGTGAGCACGGGCAGGCTGATGGTAGTCAGGCTGGCGTTGAAATTGTTGGTGATCGTGAAGGAAGTTCCGACACTCGTCAGCCCGGCCAGAATGATACTGGTAAAACTGGTATTGTTGTCGGCTGCGCTGCCTATAGTCACGCTGCCACCGACGGTGCTCAGATTGTCGAGACCGGAAAGGGTGTTAGGGATGATGCCTACATTGAAGTCCCGGATCGTCAGATTGCCGCTTATGGACATCAGTTCGCTCAGGCCGGACAGGTCGGTTATTGGGTCTATTCCCGGCGTGTCGCCACCAGTACCGGCAGTTCCGTTTCCGTCAATAACCAGGTTTCCGACAAGGTTTACGGTGAAAAAGGCATCCACTTGGGCTTGGGTGCTCAGTGTGGTGGTTTGCCCCCAAGCCTGCCCGGACAGGGCGGACAAGAGTACCGCCAGCGTCAGTGTGGGCCAGAAGGCAGGTGTACAGGACGTTTTTTGGGCATTAGAAGGAAAGCATGTAAATGTTGGCATGGAGGAAGCGTATTAATAGGTGAAGAAAGTTGAGCGATTATTGGCTATTGGCTTATTGGCAGTTAGCCGTTGGCTTTCCTGAGCGGAAGGGAACCAACGGCTAACAAGCCAACAGCAGCGAAACAAGATGGGAAGTGGACGCGCGGTGCGTATGCACGGGCGTGTATACGCAGCAGGGCCGCAGCGCGGGCGGGTTGCTTTCTCATAGGCGATCGTTGTTTTACCGCAGCCACCACTCGGTTTGGCCGACCAGTGTCGCTGGTATGTTATGGTTTGGGTGGATTAAAAGAAAATACAAATTTTGGAGTACAGCGTACTACCAAAAAATAGGCGACAAAAGTAATGCCGAACAGTTATCTTAGTGCAGGTCTACAGTATTTTTGGTATAATATTTTTTTTGCAATGAGTTTCGAACAACCTACCCTCCGGTCCAACAACCCTTGCCGCACCGTGCGACTAGCCTTCAACACTAAAACCCCTCCAACCCAGAAACCTACTTCTCCAATTTCCTCCTACTTTTGCCCGCACTTTTTAGCCAACACATTTTTTCTATCATACGCTCATGGACGCAAACAGCCGTATTTATGTAGATTCCGAAATCGGTCGCCTGAAAAAAGTCATCGTACACCGGCCCGACGAGGGTATTGCACGTATCACGCCCAAGCGGGCGGGCGAGCTGCTGTTCGATGACATCGTCCACCTGCCCAACATGCAGGACGAACACGATATATTCATAGGTGTACTTAAAGCTTTTCTTGGCAAAGAAAACGTGCTTGAAGTACGCGACCTACTGGCCGAAAGCACCCGTGACGAGGAAAGCAAATACGAGGTCATCAACAAAATCACCGATTTTGAAGAGCTGCCCTACTCATTTATCCCAAGGCTGGCCGGATTGTCGTCGGAGCAACTGGCCGACACCCTCATCACCGGCTACCTGGAACCGGAAGACCGCATTCTCTTTGATCCGATCCCGAACCTGATCTTCACCCGCGATATTGCCGTGACGGTGAAAGACTATGTGCTCATCACCAAGGCGAACAAATCGGCCCGGTTCCGGGAAAACTTCCTCACGCGCCTTATTTTCAGTAGTCACCCTGTATTTCGCCGCTTGAAAGCCGATGGAAAAACGATCAATCTGAACCGCGTGGACAAGTTTCCGCCTTCCAAAAAAGGCGAGACCCTAAGTGTCGAAGGCGGCGATGTGATGATGCTGAACAAAGATTACCTGCTCATTGGCTGCTCCGAACGCACGAACAACTACGCCTTTCACTCCATAAAAGACACGCTCTTTGACCGCGGAATCGTCAAAAACGTCGTCCAGGTAAACATTCCGGCTGAACGCACCTACATGCACATTGACACGATTTTCACCCAGATCAACCACAACCACCTCGTGGGCTACAAACCCATCGTCCAGGATGGTCTCGGCTCCTATGTGGATGTGTACCGCGCCAGCGGAGAGAAAATTGAATACCCAAGCCTGAAGGATTTTCTGCTCGCAGAGGTCAACCCCAAGATGGAGTTCATCTGGGCTGGCCAAGGAGAAAGCCCCTACCAGGAGCGTGAACAATGGACCGACGGGTGCAACCTCGTGGCCCTCAAACCCGGTGTAGCCATCACCTACGACCGAAACCCGGTAACGGAAAAAGCATTCAAGGCCTTTGGATATAAAGTAATAGGTGCCGAAAAACTGCTGCGTGACATCGAAAATGGAAAGATTTCACCCGACAAGGTCGAGAACACGATAATCACCATCCCGTCCAATGAACTTTCGCGTGCCCGCGGCGGAAGCCACTGCATGACTTGCCCCATCGAACGAGAAGAAATCTAAATTAATGATGAATGATGAATTTTCCCACTGCACGTCAAATTCATCATTCATCATTCATCATTAATTCCAACGTATGTACAGCCACGACCTGCATCTCCGCGTTCGCTACGGTGAAACCGATCAAATGGGCTACCTCTACTACGGTCGCTATGCCGAGTATTTCGAGGTTGGGCGGGTGGAGACCATCCGATCTTTGGGGATGTCGTACAAGGAACTGGAGGACAAGCACGGGATTTGGCTACCTGTAGTAAGCATGGAAATGCGCTTTGTACGCCCGGCGCACTATGACGACCTGCTGAGCATCTCCACTGAAATTCGGCGATTGCCCGACGAGTATATCACCTTTCACACCGAGATCAAAAACGAGCAGCGCCAGTTGGTGAATGCAGGTACCGTTCGGTTGTGTTTTTTTTCGCCGGAGCAAAAAAAAGTAGTGCATGCCCCGGAGCTGCTGCTGGAAAAATTACGACCGCATTTTTGAAGAACCGCCATGCAAAAATTCTGGAACCGAGAATCTGTGCTTTGGCTAACCTATTCGCTGGTTGCGCTCGTCGTCAGCGTACACACCATTTTAAAAGGTCAAAACGCTTACGGCTACACCTCGTACGAGAACTACGTTATTTTCAAGAACTCGTTTTCCCACCTTGTTCATGATCTGAATCCCTACGCACTCTACCCTGCCGTACAATGGGATTTGTTCAAATACAGCCCGGCGTTTTCGGTGGCCATGGCTCCGTTTTCTGTGCTCCCCGATCTGCCGGGCCTTACACTGTGGAACCTTATAAATGCCTTGCCGTTGTTGTGGGGAGTTTTGCGTTTGCCTGTCTTGACAGTTGCACAACGGCATTTTATAGCCTGGTTCATCTTGCCTGAATTAGTCGTTTCATTGCAAAACAGCCAAAGTAACGGCCTCACCGCTACACTCGTGATATGGGCCTGGATAGCGCTCGAGCGCAAAAACACGGCTCAGGGAGCCTGGTGGGCTGCGGCAGGAGGCTTCCTCAAAATCTTTGGTATTTTTGCCGCAATCCCGGCGCTGGTCTACCCGAATCGGTCCAGATTGGTTCTGGCTACTGTAGCCTGGTCGATGCTGCTTGTTATCGTGCCACTGGTTGTGGTTTCACCCGAGCAACTCTGGCAAGTTTACCGTTGGTGGATTGAACTTTTGCGCAGCGACCACAGCGCATCAGTTGGCTTGTCCGTCATGGGTTGGCTGCAAACCTGGTTCGGATGGGTTGCGCCAAAAACGGTGGTCATGCTTACCGGTTTGGCGCTGTTACTGGTCTGCACCTGGGCGGTTTTTCGGCGTGGGCAAGCAACTCAAGATGGGCTTCCAACGGCAACAGATCGAATACAACTCTGGGCGACCTTACTCGTGTGGATGGTTGTTTTTAACCATAAAGCCGAGTCGCCTACCTTCGTCATCGCCCTTTGCGGTGTGGCGTTGTGGTATCAAAGCCTGCAAAAGCCGGCTTTATGGGAAAAAATATTGGTCTGGGCGGCCTTTACACTGGCATCGGTATCGCCCACGGACATTTTCCCCAGGGTTCTGCGCGAAGCATACGTTCAGCCGTATGTACTGAAAGCCGTGCCCTGTATTGCCATTTGGGCCATTCTTACTGCAAAATTGCTGCTCCCCAAAAAACCAAGAGCAAGTTTAGATGACAAATGAATAACGACCTGTTTTGGAAATTTCTGAAGTTTGGCGTCGTGGGTTTTTCCGGCGTTTTTGTGGATTTTGGCGTGACTTGGCTTTGTCGCGAACGGCTACGCCTGAATCAATATGTGGCCAACAGCACGGGCTTTCTTTGCGCCGTAGTCAGTAATTACGCCCTAAACCGAATTTGGACATTTCAGAGCGCTGACCCTGCAGTAGCCACGCAGTTCTCGAAATTCTTTTTGGCCTCTCTGGTCGGACTAGGCCTGAACAACGGCATCATTTACCTGCTCAACGAGCGGCTCAAAATAAATTTTTACGTCGCCAAATTGATTGCCACAGCCGTAGTTACGGTCTGGAATTTCTGGGCAAACTATACGTTTACGTTCACAGGACGGTGATTTGGCCGCTGGCCAACGGCCAAAACCCCTCAATGATGGTGTCCTCCGTCTCCGTGTATGTGGCCGTGCTCCAATTCAGCGGGATCTGCATCGCGAACCATTTCTACATGACCGGTGAAAAAGAGGTCAACGCCCGCCATCTGGTGGTTGAAGTCAAGTTTTACTTTATCGAGGCCGATCCACACAACTTTGCCCTGGAAACGATTACCGTCCTGGTCGGTGAGCGGAATGATATTGTTAATTTCGAGCAAGCCGTCGGGAATTTTGCCGTCGGTTTCAAAAATACTCTTGGGTACCTCCACAATGGCATTTTCATCCAATTCGCCGTAAGCGTTGGCGGCTTGGATACCAAAGGCGAACGTGTCACCGGCTTTGAGACCTGAAATATTTGCCTCAAAGTCGGGAATCATCATACCGACCCCAAAAATAAAGCCGAGTGGCTCGCGGTCTTTCGTGGTCTCAATCATTTCGCCTTCGGCGTTGCCTTCGGTCAGGGTGTAATGCACCAGCACTACTTTGTTTTCTGCTACAACCATTGGGTATGGAACGGTAAAAAAATGTGAGAAAATGAAAAAAACGCCGCGAAGGTAGTCTTATTCACCAACCATCCTTGCCTGCATCTGCTTTTTGTACCGAAAATAATTCCGCACGATCAGGATGGCATCCCGGTACGAGGTTGGTCGAATGCCTTTTCGTGCCAACGCCCGGTTCAGATCGAACAGGATACGCCAGTGTCTGGCAAAATCCCGGTAGGCACGCCAGGCGCCATACTCCGGGTCATACACATGCGCTGGCTCGCCCAGAACACCGTTCAATTCCATCGCGCAAACCTCGCCCCGGCATAATGCTTCTTTAGAAGCGCATTTCAAATCGAAACGACCGTAGTGAAAACCCTCGATTTGCATGCAGATCGCCTCGAAAGACCGCAGCAGTTCGGGACAGATAAGGTGGTTGGCATTCAAAAACGTGGTGCCTCGCGAGTGATTCCCGATTGGCTCCAGCAACACAACCTCACCCGCAGGCGGAACGCGTTGAAGCAGTTCTGGTTGGTCGCGTTCCAATCGTTCGACCTGAAAGGCAGCCCTCGCAGAACGGCTCATGAGTGTACGGATGTCTGACGTCCCGTCGCCCGTCACACTCAAAAACGCCTTGATACACACGGAGGTGATGCCAAATGCTCCTCCATCGGGGAAGCGGTGAAAAAGCACCGTAGCTTCCATCGGATGGGTCAAAAATTCCTGAACCAGAAAATTCACGGGAAACCGACGCAGGTGTAAACCCAGCGTTTCGGCATTGTCTATTTTTTTTATCAAAAAACCGCGTTCTCCCACGTCGGGTTTAGCCACCACCGGAAATGAAATACCCGCTTCGGTCAGTTTTTTCTCCACCTCGGCGACCGGCGTATTCGCCAAAATCAATACGGATTTGGGTTTGTATCGGGTTGGCACTAATTCCAGAATGGCATGTTTCGACACGCCAAATGCACCACCAAGGGGTATAGCCGGGTTGACATTACTGAAGAAAAAGAAGTGCCGCGCTCGCGCGGCAAACCACAGGAAAATGCCGTACACGGGCACATTGGCCAGCCACCAGGGCAGGTACTCCCAAACCGTCCATTTCGTAAGCCAATACCGCATGCCGGTGGTTCAAAATCGGATTTCTCGCTGAAAAACCTGCCCGTTAGCCATAAGCCGATACTGATAAGTACCGGGCGGCAAATACCAGTTTGCTGGGCGGAAAACGAAGGTATGACTGCCTTTGGGAACAAAATCGCTGACCAAGGTGCGCAGGACGTGCCCGGCTTTGTCCAATAGTTGAAGCCGAACGGCGCTGCCGTGGGTCAAAGCATATTTGATCAAGAAGTTCCCCGGTTCTTGAGCATGCGGGTTGTGTCCGAGCAGAGCAGCCTTGCCGTTGTCGCCGAGGGCTGGCGGAGCAGGGGGAAGCAGGCCCCCGATGGTAGGCCTGGGCTTGCCAAGCACGAAGTTGACCAATTCGGGCGAATTGCCGAGCCAGTCCTGAAGCACGCTTGCGTAAATATCTCGGAAGTCAACACCGAATGGCGGGTCGCCCACAGGGTCGGGGTTGCTCAGGTCCTGATAATCCCCGACAAACCCGTTTCCAATTCCGCCACCGAACAGAAGCGTGTGCGTACCAGCGCCATGGTCAGTGCCTCGAGAGCCATTTTCATAGATGGTACGACCAAATTCGGAGAACGTCATGGTCAGCACCTTTTTTTCAAGGCCACTGTTGCCGTGGGCGAGGTCGTCGTAAAACGCCCGAATGGAAGTGGCCAACTGTGTAAGCAGGCTGAGGTGGTTGTTTTTTTGGTTGACGTGGGTATCGAAATCGCCGATGTCAACGAGAAAAATCCGGGTGCCCATGTTGCCCTTTATGACTCGGGCGATAATGGACATCGGAGCCGAAAGGGAATTGGGTGCTACGGGGTAGGTCACGTCGTTTTTGCCCGCGTTGAACGCTTCCCGAATCGTTTCGGCGTAGCGAAATGCGGCATTTGCCGTTTGGCGGACATAGGCCAGTTCGCGGTCGCGGTTAGAGGCCGTCAATGTTTCGGTTTCAAACAGCTGGCCGGTCTGGGCGATCTGGTAAAACTCTTGCGGGCTGCTGACGGCGAGGGCCATATTGGCTTCTTCAGCTGTGAACAACAGGTTTGTCTGTACGCCGATCTGAAGGGCTGGCGGTACAGAGGGTGGTGCTTCGAGAAAAGCGGCGTACTCGTTTTCTAGAAAACGTCCGACCCATCCGGTCTCGACTACCTCGTTGCGTTCGCTGGCCGACACAATGATGTCGCCCGAACGAAAATGGCTGTAATTCGGATTGGGATAGCCCACATTGAAAATGACTTTCATCATGCCTTCGACCCAAAGGGGTTGCAGGCTGTTGGTTTCCTGGGGCATGCCGTATTGTGTGCTCAAGGCCCAGAGCTTGTTGTCGGGTATAGCGAGGGTGGGTCGCAGGTTATAGTATTCCGAGCTGCCGCGTTTGATTACGGTGTTGAGGCCGTCGTTTCCGCCATCAAGACGAATGAGGACGAGGATATTATCGTTGTCTTCCCAGTTGGCAGCGTTCAGGGCGGCTAGCAAAGGCGTGGGCTGAAATGCACGCACGGGCAGTCCACCGAGTACCATACTGCCTGCGCCGAGCAGGCCGGAAGCAGAAAGAAAATCGCGACGAGACCACAGGCGGTGTTCTTGCTCGTGGGCTGGGCCATGTTCGAGGGCGGAGCCGTGACGTGGTTTGTGTTTCATGTTTTTCAATGTTGTCTGATGGTTACATCAACTGAAACTCCGGCTGTTTGGCTAAATACCCCACCAGAGCAATTACCTGGTCCGGCGCTTCCGTCCACCCGAGGTTCCAGGAACCGTCGGTGAAATAGCCCTCCGGGATGCCATTTTTGAAATACTCAACCGCGGCAGCGAAGTGGATCGCATCCAATTCCTGGCCACAGAAAAAATCAACTAGCGCTCGGACTATGACGGCCGGGTCGTTGCTGTTATTGGTCAGGTTCTGGGCCAGCGCGCGCAAATTGGTACGTAACGCATCATTTTTGGCTATGTGATTGGACATCAACAGGCCGGCAAACTTCCACCGGTTGGCCAATGTACTTTCGTTTATCCACTTGCGGTACCCGGGCCAGCCTGCCACATTTGGAGGGTCAAGTGGCACCTGCCCGAGCCGGTCCATCCAGAATGTGGTATCATCCCACCAGATCGGCAGCGCGTGGATCGTTGAGTTGGAACCGATCGTTTTCATGATTGGGATGAGCAATTCCATCGGACTTTTGATGCGGGCATTAATGAACCGTTCCTCGAAAAAGTGTTCGCTTTTTAGCAATTGTTTAATCATAGGCAGCAGCTCCCAATTGTTGTCTCGGAAAGTAGCCGCCAGCCCTTGTAGGATGTCAGGGTCAACGTCCTCAAACACAAAGTGGCGGTACAGTTTGCCGGCGATAAATTCGGAAACCTGCGAAGGGCGCTCCTGAAAAATCAGGTTGTGGGCGCTGTCGGAGTCGTAATTCCCGGTTACACCGAAGATGGTCTTGGGGTTGTTGTCAAATTTGGTCGGGTCAAAGAAATGCGGTGTGCAGTCGTTGAAAGATGCCTTCCAACCAGTGAGAGCACGGGCCATTTCTACCACATCGTTCTGGGTATAACCGTTGCCCTCTCCCATCGTGAACAATTCCATGAGCTCACGGGCATAGTTTTCGTTGGGTTCGCCCGCCTCGTTGACGTTTCCGTTCAGGAAAACAAGCATGGCCGGGTTTTTGCCCATAGCTAGCACAAATTCCCGGAAGTTGCCGAAAGCATACTGGTGTAACAACACGAAATATTTCCACGTGTAGGTGTTGCAGCCAACGATGTACAGTTTGGTTACAAAATGGTTGTGCCAAAACAGCGACATCTTGGCCCGTACGCTTTCGTCGAGCATGTCTGAAAACCAGCGGTGGCGCAGGTAGCGGCGGTGCTCTTCCATTTTGCCGACGTTGTTGGCGTACTGAGCAGAGGTCCACTGGGACCAGTCTTCAGGCTGCGGGACCGGCGGAGCGGACAAAGCGGCTGCGGTATTGAGTAACTGATCTACCAGGGCAGACGGGTCCAGAGCGAGACCCTGATTGATCTGCTCAAGGGTAGCCCCAAAACCGATACGTCGGTACAAGTGCGCCACCCGACGGGCATTCCAGGGTTTGCCGGGCGTTGGTTGGTACGGGTCGAGCGTATCGGCAAACACGGTCGTAGCCGAAGTAAGTCGGCTCTTGTTTTCGATCAAAGAAAAAGTAGCGGCGGGCATGATTTTTCAACGATGGGTGTCAGAAGCGCGGTCAGAAAATCCGTGTCCGATTTTTTCAAAAGCCAAAATTAGGAAAGGTTTGAGTAAACTCGTTTGACGCGTGCCGTTTACCTTTACATTTGCCAAAAAAAAGCCTGAATTATGCCATTTAATCCCCTTTCAAAAAAATAGCCATGTTTTTACGTTTTCTCATATTGTTAGCGCTGTTTATTACCGCCAGGGCCGGTGCCCAAACGGTTTTGCTCGATGAAAAATTCGATGGTTGCGCCTTACCTGCCGGGTGGCAGGTGCGTGTCACAGGCGACAACCTCAACCCGGTTTGGTACGTCGGGCTTGCCCAAAATGCTTCAGCACTGGGGCAAAGTATTGACGGAAGTTGTTTTCTGTTCATAGACGACGAATCGGGCGGTATCGTCGCTCCAGGATATATGCTCGAGTTCGTCTCGCCCAATTTCAATCCTACGCCATTTACTACAGTGACGTGCACCATGGATGTGCATTTCCAATTCGGGGCCAACGATTTTCTGCAAATTTTTGCCTCGGACGGCATGACCGAAACACTTTTGGCCCGATTCGACAACTTTTCCACTAACCACGAGGGCCTCGACAAGGGCGATTATTTCAAACTCCGGCACGACTTGGCGTTTGTGCCCCAGTCGCCCCAAACCAAATTAGTTTTCCGCTACTCCAGCCCCAATGGCAGCAAAGGCAAGTTTGCTGGTATTGACAACGTGCGTATAACAGGCACTAACTCCGGCACCAACGTACTTCTTGAGGACTTCGACCTTTGTCAAAAACCTCCGGGATGGACTACTGAGGTTGTTTCGGGTCAACAAGATTGGTCGTTTGGTTTTGTGCCGATTGGATCGTCCGCATTTTACGAGGGAAGTTCCATGAACGGCACTTGTTTTGCTTTTTTTGACGACAACGAACAAGGTGAAACCGCCCCTGCATCCACTATCCGCTTGCGCTCACCGTGGTTTTCCGGCACTCAATTTTTTGACTATACCCTGACCTGTGATGCGATCATGCGTTATTCAGGCTTCGAATCGTTCGCCGTTTTCGTGGAAAACGAAAAAGGCGAAACAGTGCAACTCGCTAAAACCGAAGGCCATGTAGCCGGGCCATTTTTTCCCGATTACGGCAGTTTTTCTTACGACTTGTCACCCTACCGATCGCAGCAATTGCGCATCATTTTTGAGTACTATGACGGTGGCAACCAAGGCTATTGGGTTGGAATAGACAACGTTAAGGTAACGGGCAGTGGGCCTGCTCTCGATTTTTGTGCCAATGCCGTCGCGATTACAACAGCCGCTCCTTGCTTGCCATCGAACAACACCAACGCCCTGTTCAATGGGCCGCCGAGCACATGTGCCGACCGGACTGCTGGCAGCCTTTGGTACCGCTGGACCGCTAATTTTACCGGCGTTGCAAAATTGACTACCCGAGCAGATTTCAACGACGTGGTTACCATTTTCACGGGCAGCTGCAACAGCCCACAGCCGCTTCTTTGCGACAACCGCGACGAGCACGGTTTTATCGGTGAAACCACTTTTTTTTCGGCCCAGGCCGGCACGCCCTATTTCTTCCGTGTTTCAGGCGCAGAAGGCGGTTTTGGTTTGACGCGCGGCGACATCTGTATTAGCCTGGAACAGGCAACCAACTTCCCCATACGGCCCCCTAACGATGATTGTGCTACCGCGCATGTGATTACCGTTGGCGGTCCGTGTAGTCCGGGCAACAACCGCAATGCCGCCATGTCACCCTTCCAGCCTTCGCACAACCGACTGGCTCGGGCCGATGTGTGGTATCGGTTTGTCGCTCCGGCGCTCTCCCTGGGCCAAACACTTGAACTAAGCGCCAATGCCGATTTTTCCAACATCATCACACTGTACGGAGGCACCTGCAATAGTTTGAGCGAGTTGGCCACCAACAACAACGGTGGTATTCTGACCTTGCCGCCATTGACTACCGGGCAAACCTATCTGGTGCAGATCGCTGGCGTTTTTGCCACTGTGGAGGGAGCTGTTTGCCCCGAACTGCATATCCGCCAGGCCGTCGTTCCGGCCAATGATGCCTGTTTGTCGGCAGTATTCGTACCGCTGAACACAGCCTGCCTGCCCGCGACCAACCTGGGATCGACGTTTTCCGGGATCAAACCCGCTTGCGCAGTGTCCGTAGACCGCGATGTTTGGTTCAAATTCACTGCACCGGGCTTTGGGTCTGTGCAGGTAAATACCGGAGCGCGGTTCGAACATACACTCGCCGTTTGGGAAGGTGATTGTAATGATCTTCAACAGGTGTTTTGCACCGTCAATCCACTCGCGTGCGACGGATATGTAACGGTTCCCAACCTGAACAACGGCCAAACGTACTACCTGCAAATCGCTTCCCTGAACGGAACCGCCGGGATAGGCTCTGGCGACCTTTGCCTCAAAATTCGCAATGGAGCGCTCCCCTCCGATTACCAATCATTGGGCCTCTCTGTGTTGCAATTGTGCGTCGGAGCGGACAGTGTCAAACTGCTTGCCACGGTCGATGGAGGTACTCCGCCTTATACTTTTTTGGCCGATACAGCCGGGCAAATTGTAAACAACGGGGCTCCTTGGACCATCCAGATACGGGATGCTATCGGTTGCCAAACCTACCAGGCTGGTACCGCCAAAACGTGTTTGGCAAATGCATGTACGGCCAATGTGGAAATTGTGCCCACGCCGCCATCCTGTTTTGGCACTACCGATGGCATTTTGAGCGCCGCTGTGCTGAGCGGCGGCACCGGGCCATTTTTCTTTGAATGGTCCAACCACGTTTTTACAGCAAACAACGCCAATCTGACGCCCGGCACTTACTCGTTGACCGTTTCGGAAACCACCGGATGCACGTATGTTCTGGAAACAGAATTGGGTGAACACGACTCGTTGCAGATCGAAATTGCTCCTGTACCGCCAACCTGTTTTGGTGATTCCGATGGCGTGTTGAGCGCTTCAGTTGTTAACAGTGGCGTTGGGCAGGTTTCTTTCAATTGGTCCAACCAGGTGACAACCGCCGAAAACAACAACCTGACCGCCGGAACGTACACCGTGACCGTAACTGAAAGTAGTGGCTGCACGCATACACAGGAAGCAACGCTGATCCAATTCGATCCGCTAGAGTTCGACGTTGATATCATTCACCCTACCTGTTTTGGCGCTTCCGACGGATCATTGAGCACTACGATAGGTGTTGGCGGCGCGCTGCCGTTCGTTTTCGAGTGGTCCAATCAGGTTTCTTCGCCCGATAACCCCAACTTGCTCGCCGGTGCATACACCCTGACCATTACAGAAAACACGGGCTGTACCCATGTTTATGAAGCCGTTTTGGAACAGCCCGATTCCCTTCGGTTCGAAGTTGTCAAAAGCCAGCCCTCGTGTTTTGGTGATACCGACGGGTCATTGAGCGTAACTGTCGCCAGTGGCGGTACCGCACCGTTTTCGTTCAAGTGGTCCAATCAAGTGCTTTCGCCCAACAACCCCAACCTGCCCGCCGGGGCATATACGTTGACAATTACGGAGAACAACGGCTGTACCCATGTTTATGAAGCCGTACTGGTACAACCAGACTCCTTTTACCTCCAGTTTGAAAACCTACAACACCCTGTACCGGGAGCAAGTAATGGCAGAATCCATGTTGCTCAATTTGGCGGTACACCGCCGATAGCATACTCGTGGTTTTTGAACAATACCATTTTCATAACTGCAACCCAGGACCTTGACGGTGTGCCCGGTGGTACGTATATCCTGTACGCTATGGACGCAAGCGGCTGCTGGGACAGCTTGTCACGCACCCTCACCGAGACTGTGAATACCCGCTGGCCGACCAATGAGCCTTTCGGCGTACGTGTGTTTCCCAACCCGGCTTTCGAGCGGCTTCTCGTGGCAGTTTCGTCGGGTGAATCGCTGGAGCTGGAGATTACATTATCGGACATGCTGGGCCGAAAGTGCCTGTCGCAAATTGCTCAATCAGGAAACGAAATCCTGCTCCACCTTGACGTGCGCGGCTTGCCTGCCGGAATGTACACACTTTGCCTTCAGGCAAGCGAACAGCGTGTAACGCGGCGGGTCGTAATCTGGCGATGACGCAACACAATTTTGTCTTCTCTATTCCATTCGTTTTTCTACCTTTGGCACCGAAAAGTGACTCTGGAGCGTGATTTCAACCGCTCGTAAGCCCATGGGTTGGCACGACTTTTGTCTTCCCCGTCCGTGTAATCAGTATTGGTTACCCAACTATTTGGCTAAGAAGTAATTTGAATTTCAAAACGGCCTAACCAATTGGCAATTAACGAAAAACAAAACCTTGAGCGTGTCGCAAACAGCCTACTATGCCCATCCCAGCGCCTTTGTGGACGACGGATGTGAGATCGGTCTCGGAAGCAAAATTTGGCATTTTTGCCACATCATGCCCGGAGCCAGAATCGGCAAAAACTGTTCGCTCGGCCAGAACGTATTTGTAGCCAACGGGGTCATTTTGGGTGATAATGTGAAGGTGCAAAATAACGTCTCGCTGTACACAGGAGTCGAGTGTGCCGACGACGTTTTTCTTGGCCCATCAATGGTCTTTACTAATGTGCTCAACCCACGCAGCGCTGTGGAGCGAAAAAACGAGTACCGCAAAACGCATGTAGGGAAAGGCGCTTCCATCGGTGCTAACGCGACTATTGTTTGCGGACACGACATCGGTGCTTTTGCTTTCATCGGAGCAGGGGCTGTAGTTACTAAAAATATCCCCCCTTATGCCCTGGTCGTTGGTAACCCCGGTCGTCAAATCGGCTGGATGAGTGAGCATGGCGAACGCCTGCACTTCGACGCAAACGGCCACGCCACCTGCCCCGGCAGCGGCGAGTGCTATACGCTGCAAAACAACAGCGTGACCAAAGATTAGCCCCCCTAACAAATCTGAAATTCTTAAAGCATTTTTACAACCAGAAACCTTTTTTCTAATCTTTTTTTACAATGAAACGATTTGTACTCATTGGTGCCGCCGGTTATGTAGCCCCACGCCACATGCGAGCGATTCGCGACACAGGCAATACAATGGTTGCCGCCCTCGACCCCAACGATTCGGTTGGGATTATTGACAGTTATTTTCCCGAATCAGCCTTTTTTACCGAGTTCGAGCGTTTCGACCGGTATGTCAGCAAGCTGAAGCGCGGCGGGTTTCCGATTGATTATGTGAGTGTCTGCTCGCCTAATTACTTGCACGACGCACACATCCGATTTGGCCTGCGAAATGGTGCAGACGTGATTTGCGAAAAGCCGCTTGTGCTCAATCCATGGAACGTGGAGGGCCTGCAAGAAATCGAAAAAGACACGGGCAAGAAGGTATACACGATACTGCAATTGCGCTTACATCCGGCACTGCAGGAACTCAAACGCCAAGTAGATGTAGCACCGCCTGGCAAGGTGTTCGATGTAAACCTGACGTACATCACATCGCGCGGCAACTGGTATTTCGCCAGTTGGAAAGGCGACATCGAAAAATCGGGCGGTATAGCCACGAATATCGGCATCCACTTTTTTGATATGCTACACTGGATATTCGGGGATGTCATGGAAAACTACGTTTATATCCGCTCCCACGACCGCGCATCCGGATATCTGCGCCTCGAAAAAGCCCGCGTCAACTGGTTTTTGAGCATAAACTCCGACACGATCGCTGACGCGATGCCCGGTAATGGCTCCCGCACCTTCCGATCCATTACTGTGGAAGGCAAGGAAATCGAGTTCAGCGAAGGCTTCACGGACCTGCACACCCTGAGTTACAAGAGTGTGCTCGAGGGCAAAGGATTCCGGTTGGAAGAGGCCGCTCAGGCTGTCGAAATTGCCTATTCGATCCGAAACGCACAGCCGATCGGCTTGAACGGCCACGAGCATCATCCGCTGGCAAACCTGCCGCTTAGCCCGCACCCGTTTGAGCGGGAATAAAAAGGAACGGTTCTTGCAAGCAAGGCATGGGGGCCTTTTTGCAAGGATAGCAAAACACTTTCGTCAAAATCAAAACCGATAATACTATGGGGGATAATCAATTCAACCTAAAACAGCTACTCTACAAAGGCTTAGGGTACTGGTACTTTTTTGCCATCGCGCTCATGCTCACCGTAACGGGCGCTTATTTTTACCTGCAGTACACCATGCCGGTGTACAAATCGGAGGGTATGATCCTGATCAAGGACGACGAAAACTCCGGTCAACCCACGGAAGAATTGTTCTTTTCCGAACTGGGCATGGGCAAAAAAAGCAAGACACTCGAAAACGAGACGCTCGTGCTCACCTCCACGCCACTCATGGCAGAAGTGGTAAAAAAACTCAACCTGCAATACCAGTACACCAGTATTGACGGGATGAAAAAGCGCGCCTTGTACAAAAATTCGCCAGTTCAGGTACTCGCTTGGCAGCCGATCAATGACCAGGTGGAAATCCAGGGCATCTTGACCGACAATGGCCGGGGCGGCTACCAGTTCGAGATTGAAGAACAAGTTTTTAACGGCGAATTTGGAAAGGAACTTAAGCTGCCGATGGGTACCATTACCCTGTCGCACAAACCCGGCGAGTACGCCAACACGCAAATTGAAATCCTCATATTGACTGAATATGGTACTGCTCGCGGCCTGACGGACGCGTTAAAAGTAGAGATCATGGGCGAACAGTCCAGCACGCTTAAATTGTCCATTAAAGATAACTCCGCCGAGCGGGCACACGATGTCATTGCCGAGTTGATGGAAGTCTACAACGCCAACAGTATTGCCCTTCGAAACAAAGCGCACGAAAACACCATTGAAATGGTCAACGAGCGCATTGATATGATTGCCTCCAACCTCTCGGAAGCAGAGCGAAACCTGCAGGTTTATCAACAAACCAACGCCCAGGTCCCTATGAGCGCTGAGGGTACCCAGTTGATGGCCGAGATGGCATCGTTCAACAAAGAGATCACGGCCACAGAAGTACAACTCCAAATTCTGGCCACCGTCGAGGACTTTTTGGTGCGAAACAAAAACAATTTTGAGTTCGTCCCCACCAACCTGAACCTCAACAACCTCACGCTTACAACCCAATTGCAACGATTCAATCAATTGCTCGACGATCGCGGTAGAATGGAAGCCTCTCTTGGTGCAGCACACCCTGATTTGTTGCTTACGCAAAGAGAAATCCAGAACCTTCGGCAAACGATTATCGAGAGCATTCGCAGCATCAAAAACGATTTATTAATCGCAAGCAATACTAACAAGGGCGTGCGCTCCAGCCTCGCAGGCCGTATGTTTAGCCTGCCCCGTCGGGAGCGTGAACAACTGGAAATGGTGCGGCAAAAGGATGTAAAGGAAAACCTGTACCTCTACCTGCTACAGAAACGGGAAGAGGCGGCCGTTTCACTTGCCGTCACAGCGCCGAAAGGCCGCGTCGTGGAGCCAGCAACGCTGAGTTTTGCCAAGCTCAGCCCCAAAGGGACACAAATCTGGATGATTGCCTTTTTCCTTGGCCTTGCACTCCCAATCGGCCTTATTTTCTTCATGGAAAACCTCAACGACAAGGTTCAAAAAGAAGAAGATATCGCACATGGAACCTCGGTGCCCCTGGGCGGCACCCTTGGTCTGAGCAATAGCAAGGAAAAACTCGTAGTGCGCGAAAACAGTCGTACTGCCATCGCCGAGATGTTCCGCCTGCTGAGAGCGAATCTTGCGTACATATCTCCCGGCTCCGACCTGAAAACTCTGCTCATGACATCCAGTACGTCCGGCGAAGGCAAATCGTTTATTGCTCTCAACCTTGGCATGAGCCTCGCGCTTTCGGGTAAACGCGTGCTCATCGTAGAGCTCGATCTGCGCAAGCCAAAACAGGAAGCATACATGAGTATTGAGCCCGCCGAGGACGGCATTGTCAACTACCTCATTGACCACTCCATGAAGCCGTCCAAAATTCTGCGCAACACCGGCTTGCACCTGAATCTCGACTTCATCGCCAGCGGCCCCGTGCCACCCAACCCAAGCGAGCTCATCCTCTCCAGCCGCCTGCGAGATCTGCTCACCGAAATGCGCGACCGTTATGATTTCATAATCCTTGATGCTCCGCCAGTGGGCCTCGTAGCCGATGCCCTGCAAATGAAGGACATTGCCGATGCCACCATGTATGTCGTTCGCATGAACTATACCCGCCGTGGACAACTCCAGATCGTGGAAGACATTGCTCAAAAGGACAAACTGCCAAGACCATTCATCGTGCTCAACGGCATACCGCTGAACAAGCCCGGCCAGACCGGTGCCTACGCATACGGATACGGCTACGGAAACAGCAAAAACGGCTACTACGAACCCGAAAGACGCTCAAAACACAACAACAACAAGGCAAAGGTCAAGTCCAAACCCGTCCACCTGAACTGATCAACAGCCATGTCAAAAAGCCTGAGCGACCGCTCCCTTTCGGCCATCGCCTGGGCGGTCATGGACAAACTGAGCGGAAGCGTCGTCAGTTTTGTCGTGACCATCTTGTTGGCCCGCATGCTATCACCGGAAGATTTTGGGCTGGTGGCCATGGTCATGATCTTTTTCGAATTCTCGGCGGTTTTTGTCGAGAGTGGTTTTTCCACGGCACTCATTCGGGAAAAAACTATTTCAGAGGCCGACAAATCCACGACGTTCATTTTTAACCTCGTGGCGGCCGTGGCCCTGTACGGGGTGCTGTTCATCAGCGCCCCGTACATCGCCTCGTTTTTCCGACAGCCCATGCTGACACTAATCGTGCGCATCATGGGCATCAGCCTGATCGTGAATGCGCTGTCATTGGTGCAACACAGCGTACTTATCCAGCAAATTGATTTCAAAACCCAGACCATTGTCCGCTCGGCATCCGTTTTGGTTTCCGGCGGTGTGGCGGTGGTTTTGGCGTTCCAGGGCTGGGGCGTATGGAGCCTCGTAGCCCGATATGCCCTGCTCGATTTAATGACCACCGCCCTGTTTTGGTTGCTGAGCGGCTGGCGCCCCACGATGCAGTTCAGCCGGGAATCGTTTCGGCGGCTCTTCGGGTTTGGCTCCAAAATCCTCGCTGCAGCCGTGCTCGACAAGTTTTTTGTCCACATTTACAAATTGCTCATCGGCAAGTTTTTCGCCGCTGCTACACTTGGTTTTTACACCCAGGCTGGCACGTTCACCAATATGGTCATCAACACACTTTTCCGTACGGTGCAGAGCGTGACGTACCCGGTTCTGGCCAAACTTCAGGACGACCGCGAAAAACTTAAGTTGGGCTACCGGAAAATGTTGCAGCTCAGTTCGTTCATCATTGTTCCGGCCATGACGGTGCTGGGTGTACTCGCCGAACCTGTCCTCTCCACTCTGGTCGGAGAAAAATGGTTGCCCGCTGCACCCATGCTCCAGTTGCTGTGCTTATCGGGCGTAACGTACCATTTCAGCACGGTCAACCTGAACATGCTGCTTGTACTGGGGCGTTCTGACCTGAGCCTCAAACTCGAGGTCATCAAAAAAGTGAACATAGCCATTGCCATCGTAATCGGTATCCGGTACGGAATTTACGGCCTTATCGTGGGGGAAGTTATTGCCACCTATGTCAACCTCGTTATCAATGCCTATTACTCCAAGAAATTTCTGCGCTATTCCCTCGGCGAACAAGTGCGCGATATTTTGCCTACTGTGGCGTTCAGTCTGCTCGTCGGTGGTATGTTGTTTTTTATGAAAAACCTCGCCATTACAGGCTTTCTTCAGTTGGGCGCATTATCGGCAGTTGCGGGCATGACCTACCTTGGCTTGCACGTCATGGCCAAGACGGAGGAAATGCAGTTTATCCGTCAGACAATCATTCCCAAAACGCTGAAATTAGTGGGCAAAAAGGCGTGATTTTTGAAAGCGAGAGCAACATGGAACAACGTCAACCAGTAACACTACACGTGCTCATGCTCGCCTACAATGTGGCGCCCTACATCGCCGAGGCCATCGAAGGGGTGCTCGCACAAGAGACGAATTTTCCTGTCCTGCTGGTCATCGGCGAAGATTGCTCAACGGACAGCACCCGCGGCATCTGCCTACAATACGCAGAAAAGCACCCGGGCCGCATCCTTTTTTTGCCTGGCAGTAAAAACCTCGGCATCGCCGGAAATGCCGCACGAGCGCTTCAGCATTGTACGGCAAAATATATCGCCATTTGTGACGGCGATGATATTTGGACCGACCCTGCGAAGTTAAAGAAGCAGGTTGCTTTTTTAGAAAACAACCCCGAATACGGCCTGTCGTACTCCGATGTACATATCATTTCAGAAACCGGCGAGCCTGTCCATGGCGACGAACACGAAGAACTGCGCACCTGCTATGCGGGCGGCGATATTTTTCTGAAGCTGATCGGCGGCAATTTCATCAACAACTCCACCGCCGTTGTGCGCCGTGATTTGCTGCTCAGCCACACGATCGACACCGACCGAAAATATTATATCCACGACTACCTGATGTGGTTGCATGTGTCCTTGCGCTCCAAAGTGCATTTTCTGCCAGAAACCACCACGGCTTACCGCAAGCACTCCGGCGGCGTGACCAATTCAGCAGAAAAAGCCCACTTCAATGGCAAAAAATTGCAAAATGCCCTGTTCGGTATTCTGCGTGATTTTGACCGCCTCTACACTCGACCGCTCAGTTCCATTGAAAAATCCCGCCTTTTCAGAAAAATGCTGTCGCTCCTGTATCGAAATGCCGGAACTTGGCGGCAACGCATCGCCTTACTCCCCCTTCTTGTGAAATACCTCCCTGTCACTCAACTATTCAATCGCTCAAACACTCCATGAAAGTAATGATCCTCGCCGGGGGCTACGGCTCCCGCCTCAGCGAAGAAACCGGTGTACGCCCCAAGCCTATGGTCGAAATCGGCGGCAAGCCCATCCTGTGGCACATTATGAAAATTTATTCCCACTATGGCTATACCGATTTTATCATCCTATGCGGCTACATGGCATACGCTATCAAGGAGTACTTCGCCCAGTACTTTTTGCACCACTCGGATGTCACGTTCGATTTGGCCAACAACACAATGGAAGTCCACAACAACGTGAGCGAGCCATGGAAAGTGACGCTGCTCGACACCGGCCTCGATACCATGACCGGCGGGCGCGTATTGCGGGCAAAACCCTTCCTCGGCCCCGACGAACCGTTCATGCTCACCTACGGCGACGGGGTTTCCAACGTGGACATCGGTGCTTTAGTCCGGTTTCACCAAAACCACGGCAAAGCGATCACCATGACATCCAGCCAACCAGAGGGCCGTTTCGGTGCCCTCGACATCGGCCAGGCTGGCCAGGTGAGCAAGTTTGTGGAAAAACCAAAAGGCGAGGGCGGCTGGATAAACGCCGGCTTTTTTGTGTGTGAAAACCGCGTGTTTGATTACATTGCCGAGGGCGACAGCACCATCTTCGAGCGCAGCCCGCTCGAAAAATTAGCCGCCGACGGCGAACTGTTCACTTACAAACACGTCGGTTTCTGGCATCCCATGGACACCCTGCGAGACAAAATGACCTTGGAAAGCCTGTGGAAAAATGGCGAAGCGCCGTGGCGGGTTTGGCAGAAAAAGTAAAGCCTGTCCGACATTTCTCAATAAAAAGTACGCTCACTTCCGGGAACCGGTACGGTTGTTGAATAGCCCGGTTATGGTACCGCTTGCTAATGTGGCAATGTGACAATGTGCTAATTAACCCCAACTTTGACTGCTTTTTGCTGCGTCTTCTCAAACTCTATGAGCCTCTTTGTCACTTTTTTCGAAGTCGCGGGCGGAAAAACTCTGTGAGCCTCAAAATACTCTGCGGGCCTCTGTGGCACTTTTTTAATACAGCGCATAAAAAAACAAAACCCGATGTGCGGAATATCCGGAATAATCCAACTCAACGGCCAACCAGTGCCGGAGCAAGCGCTCCGTACCATGATACTGGCCATGAAACACCGCGGCCCAAACGATGACGGGCTGTTCTCTGAAAACGGAGCTGGCCTCGGTTTTGTGCGCCTCAGCATTCTTGACCTGAGTGCCGCCGGGCACCAGCCCATGTTCTCGCACGACGAGCGCTATGTGCTCATTTACAACGGAGAGGTGTACAACTACATCGAGTTGCGCGAAGAACTTCGGGCCAAAGGCCACCACTTTCGATCTGGTTCCGATACTGAAGTGGTACTCGCCGCTTACCAGGAATGGGGCGAGGACATGTTGCACCGGTTCAACGGAATGTGGGCTATGGTGATCTTCGACCGCCGGGACAAAAAGGTGTTCGCTGCCCGCGACCGATTTGGCGTGAAACCGTTTTTTTACTCCGTAGACGGGGACCGTATCCTTTTCGGTTCCGACATACGCTCCATCACCGCTGTGTTGGGCCGCAAGCCTACGCCCGATCAGGAAACGCTGTTTAATTTCCTGGCTTTCAACCGGACAGACCAGAATGACGGTACGTTTTTACAGGAGGTAAAAAAACTGGATCATGGGCATTGCTTCACGCTCAACCTGGCACCGGGCGCTCCGCCATCAGAAAAAATTCTTCGCCCCCGCAAGTGGTACAACATCCGCAAGGAAATCAAAGAACCGTTCAAGAATCCGGAAGAATACCGCGAGATGTTCAATTCTGCGGTGGGCTTGCGCCTGCGAAGCGACGTTCCCGTAGGTGTTTGCCTTAGTGGCGGTCTCGACTCGTCTAGTATCGTTTCGGTGTTGTTGCAAGACTACCAAAAACGCGACCTGAACACGTTTTCCGCCATTTACGGCAGTGGACAAAAGGGCGACGAGTCGGCATTTATCGACTTGTACAAAGGTCAGGTTCAAAATATGTACTTCACCCGGCCCGACGAAAACAGCCTGCTGGCCGACCTCGACGACCTCGCATTGGCGCAGTACGAACCGGTTCCAAGCAGCTCCACCTATGCCCAGTACCGCGTAATGAAACTCGCTGCCGAGCATGTGGTGGTCACCCTCGACGGGCAAGGTGCCGACGAGGCGCTTGCTGGCTACCACTATTTTTTCGGGTTTCATTTCAAAAATCTCCTGCGTTCCGGGCGACTCGCTGCGCTGGCCTCCGAAATGGCGCACTACTACGGCAAGCACCACTCGTTGTACGGCATTAAAAGCCTCGTATTTTTCCTGTTGCCGGCGTTTTTACGCACCCGCGTGCGGGTGATGGAAAAGGGCTATCTCGACCCTGATTTTTTTCAGGCTAATACAAACCGCAGCAATGTCATCACCGAAGATTTGTACGGTTCGCCGTCGTTGCAGGAGGCGCTGATCAACCATTTTGAGTACAAACTGGAACACCTGCTGAAATGGGAAGACCGCAACTCCATGTGGTTTTCGCTCGAAGCCCGGGTGCCATTTTTGGATTACCGACTTGTAGAGCGCACGCTTGCTCTGCCCGATGACATGATCATCAGCAAGGGCATGACCAAAAACATCCTGCGCGAAGCGATGAAAGGCACGCTGCCAGAGGCTATCCGCATGCGCCGCGACAAAGTGGGTTTTGAAACGCCGGAAGCCGAGTGGTTCCGAAAACCCGTTTTTCAAAAGTATATCACGGATCTGATCCACTCCGAGCCGTTTGTTAGCCGAGGGATTATGGATATCAAGAAGGTGCATGCCATTTACCAAAAACACCTCGCGCGAGAGGGCAACTACTCGCGTGAAATCTGGAAATGGATCCACCTTGACAAATGGTACAACCAGTTTATTGACGGAAAATGAGCCTGAGAAACACCATATTCAAACTCTTGCGTTACTCTGGCCTGCCGATGCTGGTACGTGAAACGCTGCAACGTCGACGGGTCACCATCGCGATGTTTCACGACATCGCGGCAGACCACGCCGAAGAGGTGTTTGGATATTTGGCCAAAACGTACAATGTGATCGCGCTGGACGACTATCTCGCCGCTCGCTACGCCAACGATACGTCGCGGCTGCCCGACAAGTCGCTCATCATCACACTTGACGACGGACACATCCGCAACCATACACTGCTGCCGGTACTGGAAAAACTAAACCTGCCCGTTACAATTTTCCTGTGCGCTGGCATCGTGGGTACAAACCGGCACTTCTGGTTCAAGTACAAACACCCCGAAATAGATACCCAGGCGCTGAAACTCGTGCCTAACTACATACGCCTCGAACATCTTGCCCGGACAGGCTTTCGGCCAGAACAGGCTTTTGAGGTTCCGCTGGCATTGTCAACTGCGCAAATTCAGGAAATGCAGAGCCGTGTCAATTTTCAGAGCCACACGGTATTTCACCCCTGTCTTCCCACCTGTTCGGATGTGGAAGCACGAGCAGAAATTTTCGGCTCCAAACAAATCCTCGAACAGGATTTCGGCTTGCGGATAAACGCCCTTGCCTACCCCAACGGCGACTATTGCGAACGGGACATTGACCTGTTAAAACAAGCCGGATACGACTGTGCTATTGCCGTTGACTTTGGTTACAACGCACTAAAAACCAACCCTTATCGCCTCAAGCGCCTCAGTGTGGACGACACCGATAGCGTAGATGCTGTATGCGTAAAGGTCAGCGGTATCTGGACGCTGTTAATGTACCTGGCCGGAAAACGAAAACTCCAACGCCAGTCCCCCACCCCACCCCGCACCGAAGCCTTTAAACCAGTAGCCTTTCAAACAGAAGCTCACTAACCAAAAACCTTCAAAATCATGCAAGTCAAGCTGTACACCGATTCTTCTCAAATTCAGCAAAACGGTATTGCCAAAGTGCTTGACCGTTTCGTGGACGAGCACCCGACCGGCAATTATTTTCAAAGCAGTATTTTTTTCCGTTTCATTGAAACAGTCGGCGGATACAAACCATTTTTATTAGTCGCTACCGACGAACAGGGCACCATCATCGGCTCGCTCATGGGCGTGATCCAATCCGACGGAGGCGGCCTGAAGTCGTGGTTTTCGCGGCGGCTTATCGTGTGGGCAGGGCCGTTGGTTATTTCAACATCCGGAACAGAACAGAGCGATGTGGCAAGGAACTTGCTTCGGGCACTAAAGCGACACGCGCAAGGCAAGGCAATCTTTATTGAGTTTCGCAACTTCTTCGACTGCACTGCATTGCAGCATGATTTCGAGGCCTGTGGATTCCGTTTCCGCCCCCACCTGAATTATTTGGTCAAGACCGACGATGAAAACGCTGCGCGTGGCCGACTGAGCAGCAACCGCCGCCGACAGATAAAGACCAGCCTGGCCGCAGGTGCCACAGTTGGGGAAGCTGAATCCGAAGCCGATGTACTCGGTTTGTACGGTATTTTAGAAACACTGTACCGGGAGAAAGTAAAAAAACCGCTGCCCGGGCCCGACTTGTTCGTGAACATGTGGAAATCGCCGGCGGCAAAAGTATTTGTAGTGAAATACGAGGGCAAAGTGGTGGGCGGCAGTATCGGGCCGACGTATAAAAACAAAGTGCTGTACCAGTGGTATGTATGCGGCGAAAACGGTATCATAGCCGGCGTTCACCCCAGTGTGCTGGCCTCGTGGGCACCGATTGAATACGGCGTGAAGCACGGTTTTGAGCAGTTCGACTTTATGGGTGCCGGGCGCCCAGAGGAAGACTACGGTGTTCGGGAGTTCAAAGCCCGGTTCGGCGGCGATGAAGTGTGCTACGGGCGCTACGAGATGGTACTCAACCCGGCCCTGTACCGTGTCGGCAAATTAGGACTGCAAGTTTACAAAAGCATAAAGTAGATTTAATCCCTTTCCCCTCCGATTCATCATTCAACATTCATCATTCATCATTCCCAAAAATGAGGGTAATCTTCGACATCGGGCACCCTGCCCACGTGCATTTGTTCAAACACCTGGCCCGCCTGCTGATGAAAAACGGCGACGAGGTGCTCTTTACCGCCCGCGACAAGGAGTTTGAACTGGACTTGTTGGAGGCCGAGGGCTTCCGGTACATCAATTTTGGCAAACACTACCGCAGCCTGCCCGGCAAACTTTGGGGTCTTGTTCGCTACGACATTCAGATGTTCTTCACCGGGCTGCGCTTCAAACCAGACTTGTTTGTGAGCCACGGCACGCCGTATGCGGCGCACGCTGCGTTTTTACTTGGTGTCAAAAACCTCGCCATTGAGGACACGGGCAATATCGAACAAGTGATCTTGTACCGCCCGTTCACAGATGCCATCCTCACGCCGGAGGTATTGCCCAAAAACCTCGGTTCCAAGCAGATCCGCTACAACAGCTACCACGAAATTGCTTACCTGCATCCTGATTTTTACACACCGGATCCATCCATCCGTACCTGGCTGGGCGTGCGGGAGGACGAGGAGTACGCCATCATTCGGTTTATATCCTGGAATGCCACGCACGATGTTGGTCACAAGGGGATGTCTGCCGATGACAAGGTGCGCCTCGTAAAAAAACTGTCGGAGCGCATGCGCGTCTTCATCACCTCCGAGCGCGGCGTATCGGATGAGCTCAAAAAGTACTGCCTGACCATGCCGCCCGACAAGTTCCACCACGTACTGAACTACGCCTCTATTGTAGTTAGCGAGGGCACCACCACGGGCGTAGAGGCGGGCATTTTGGGTACCCCCTGTGTGTACATCAGTACATTCGTAGACCCCAACTGCCAGGAAATGGAGCAGTTCGGATTGGTTTTCAATACCTCCGAATCAGGCAAGGTGTTTGAAATGGTAGACAACGTGCTGGCGGAGAAACGGGAAACGTACCGCGAACGCAGCAAAACGTTTTTAGCCACTAAAGAAAACGCTACGCAGTACTACTACGACTTCATCGTAAACCGCTACCAGAAAAAAAGCAAAACAAGCCCGAGCCTCCAATCGGAAACCCTACAACCAAAAACCATCCAATCTTGAACGGTATGAAAATCAACTTGCTTATCACGGGCGGCGCTGGGTTCATCGGCTCCAATTTGGCAGAGAAATTTTTACACGACGACCGCGTAGGGCTTGTCCGAGTGGTGGATGACCTCTCCAACGGGTATTTCGAAAACGTGGAGGAATTTCTTACCCATCCGAAATATGAGTTTATAAAAGGCGACATCTGCGACTACGAGGTGTGTACCCGCGCCATGCAGGGAATAAACAAAGTTACCCACCAGGCGGCGCTCGGCTCGGTACCGCGCTCCATAGAAAACCCCATGCGTACCAACGAGGTGAATGTGGGCGGCACAGTCAATATCCTGCACGCTGCCCATGCAGCAGGTGTAGACCGGGTGGTGCTTGCGTTTTCGTCGAGCACCTACGGCGACAGTCCCGAACTACCCAAAGTGGAAGAACGCATTGGCCGTCCGCTGTCGCCGTATGCCGTGAGCAAATATGCTGCGGAATTGTACGCTGAAGTGTTTGCCAAAACGTACGGCTTGCCGTACATCGGCCTGCGATATTTCAATATTTTTGGGCCACGCCAAAATGCTGACAACCCGTACGCAGCAGTTATCCCGATATTTTGCAAGGCGTTCATAGAAGGTGTAGCCCCCAAAATCAACGGCGACGGCACGACAAGTCGCGATTTCACTTATGTGGAAAATGCTCTTTACGCCAACGAGCTGGCGCTGTTTACAGACGATAAATCTGCGCTCAACCAGGTATACAACGTGGCATGCGGCGAGCAGGCTGACCTGAATGATATGGTGGACATGTTACGCCAAATCACCGGCAAAAATATCCAGTCCGAGTACGGCCCTGAGCGCCCTGGAGATGTGAAGCATTCCAAAGCCGATATTTCAAAAATCAAACGCGGGCTCGGTTACGCGCCTCAAGTTCGAATGTTAGAGGGCATGCGCCGAGCATATCAGTATTATCATCAGCTTTTTGCGGATAACCATTCGCACCTGGCTGCCAAATAAAGGCCACCTGCTAACAGCCAACAGCAACATTATGCGCGACTTTACACTTACAGCCTACCGGGACCTGCTTGATGCGTTCAAGACAGCCGGATATCGGTTTCAAACCTTCACGGGGTACCTCACTGCTCCAGCAGACAAGGTCATCCTGCTTCGCCACGATGTGGACGACCGCAAACTACACAGCCTCGAATTTGCCCGTATCCAGCACGAGAAAGGAATCGTGGGGAGCTATTACTTTCGCATGGTGCCGGAGAGCTACGACGAAGGCGTAATCCGCGCTATCTTCGACATGGGGCATGAAGTAGGCTACCATTACGAGGATATGGACTTTGCTAAAGGTGACCCGCACAAAGCGGTCCGGCTGTTCGAACAGCATTTGGCCAAATTGCGCGGCGTAGTGCCTGTAACTACAATTTGTATGCACGGCAGCCCGCGCTCGCCCTATGACAACAAAGACGTGTGGAAGCACTATCAATATCGGGATTACGGCCTAATCGGCGAGCCGTATTTTGATATTGACTTCCGCCAGGTGTTTTATATGACCGACACCGGTCGACGCTGGAACGGTAGTTCCGTCAGTGTGCGCGACAAAGTGGAAGACCATTTCAATCTTGTTTTCAGAACCACATTCGACATCATCGAGGCTTTGCAAACGGAACGTTTCCCCAAACGGGCCATGCTCAACTTCCACCCACAACGCTGGACGGATGACCCAACACTGTGGCTGACCGACAAATACCAGCAGCACGCCAAAAACGCCGTCAAGTATTGGTTGATAAAAATGCGCCGGGCATCGGCAGCGGTGTGAAATCAGTTGTTCCAAACATGATGCACCAGAAATACCGTCAATCGGGTATTGCTTCATTTAAATCAACATTTGTTAAACGGCCCGGAATCGGCTTGGCACAATTTTGGAAATTGACAACCTGACTTTTGCCACGACTACTCTAACCACTTGGGCATTCGTCAGCCCCAAAAACACAGCAACATAAGTTATTTGCCTATACGACAACCTGAACACTACACTACCTTTGCATCGTCTTCAATACTTGGAGATTAGCCGTGGTGCTCCTGTAGCACTGTTATTGGCGCATAATACATCTGAACCTTTTCTGCTTTTTGTACAGCCTTTCCATCCTTGGATAAATCATTGGCGGTAAACATTCAAAACTAGCCTAAAAGGTAAATTCAAGCCATTTTGTTTTTCAATCATCGCTCCAGACGCTGCTGTGGCAGTGGCTGTCTTTTGTCGTAATCGGCATTTCTAATTTCCCCCTCCCCTTCTTTAAAACCGATAATCGCCCCCTTCGTACTTGTATTTTTTCTCGAATTCACAACTTGCATCACCAAAAAATGCACGAAGCATGGCTATTGTCGTTGACCAACTGATTCAGAACAAATCACTCGCATTAAACCGCCTCGGTAAATTGCTGCCTGCCGAGGTTGTGAGTTTTTTAGAAAAAAACATCAACCCGAGTTTCCTGGATGAGCCGGTGCATCTGGAAACAGTTTTTCCTGTCAACTCCAGCGTGGTTGGTGGCGACAGCACCGGGGTTATCATCAATTCCCAGCGGCTAAACGATGTCCGGTACATCAATAAATTTTTGGAATCCGTTAACCAGCACCTGAGTACAGGCGGCTGTTTTGTCGGATGTGCCGAAATTTCACAGCGACGAAAGGAACATCTTTTAAAGAAGTTTCCGGCACCGCTCAACAAAATTTTCTACACATTCGATTACGTTGTAAACCGCGTTTGGCCCAAACTTCCCTATTTACGCGGTAGTTATTTTGCTCTGACGAAAGGCCGAGGACGAGTTATTTCGGAAATGGAAATTTATGGTCGGCTCTACTCGTGTGGATTTCGTTTGCTCGATTCTTTTGAATTTGACGGTAAGCTGTACTTTGCAGCCGAAAAAGTTGGCGAGCCGGATTTCAATCAGGAAGCAACCTACGGTCCGTTCATCAAACTGCGGCGCGTAGGCAAGAATGGAAAGGTCGTGAAAGTGTACAAAATGCGCACCATGTCGCCCTACTCTGAATACGTTCAGGAGTTCATATACGAGCGAAACGGAGCAGGGGGTATTGGTACCGGATCAAAATTCAACAACGATCCACGTATCACCACCCTCGGCAAATTCATGCGCAAGTACTGGATTGACGAGCTGCCTATGCTGTACAACCTGATCCGCGGCGACCTGAAAATATTTGGCGTGCGCCCAATCAGCAAACACTACTTCGGGCTGTACCCGGAGGACTTTCAAGAGTACCGAAAAAACTTCACACCCGGGCTTGTCCCGCCTGTTTATGTAGAAATTCCCAAAACGCTTGATGACACGGTTGCCATTGAACGTCGATACCTGCAAGCATACGAGCGGCATCCGTTTTTAACAGATGTACGGTACTTAACCAAAGCGCTCTACAATATTTTCATCAAGCGGGTTCGCAGCTGCTAAAAAATAACACATTATTTATTTTAGTTTTTTAAAACCGATTTACCTTTAGCCTTTAATCTTTCTTTTTTTAATCTTTCTTTTTTTAATCTTTAATCCGAGTTAGACATCTGACCTAATTCATAGACAAATGATCTAATTCATTTTTGGGAATCTTCATGAAAAGCGAACACTCATGGTAAATTTTTTACTCTCTCAGAGACGGCAATCGATTACAGCACCGGACACTGCTCCTCAGCATGTGCTCAAACCAATTACAAGCCCTGGCCAAAGTCGCTTCGGATGCTATGAACAGTTTTTGGAAACTTGCCTTGCCCAAGGTTATCAATTTTGTTTTTTCCATGAACTACGTGAACCCAAATGCCAGATTGCCCTTCGGCACGATATTGACTTCGACACAAATTTTGCTCTGAAATCAGCAACAATCGAACGGCAAATGGGCATCAAGGCAACGTACTTTTTCCTGATGCGCTCCAGCCTGTATAATATCTTCTCACCACAGGACTACGAGAATGTGCAGGTGATCCGGGAAATGGGTCACACCGTAACCATTCACTTCGACCCGTCCATTTATTCCGACTTTCACCGTGGTTTGCAGCAGGAAGTCGCGCTCTTCCGCGATATGTTCAACGCCGAAGTCGGCATTGTCAGCCTGCACCGCCCCAATGCTTTTTTTCAGGAGTATGATGCTCCGATCTACGGCATCGAGCATACCTATCAGTCCAAGTACTTCCGCGATGTCAAGTACATCTCCGATTCTACGGGTGTTTGGCGCTTCGGCCACCCCTTCGATACACCTGAGTTCAAACTCCAAAAGTCGTTGCACCTGCTCATTCACCCAATTTGGTGGATGCTGGACGGTGAGACAAACGTAGAAAAACTTCGACTTTACTATGATCAACGGGTGGATGCTCTCAAGGCGGACTTTTCGGACAACTGCATTCCTTTTCGCAAACTAAATGGCCACATTTGACCGGATCGCTGTGTTCGGCTGCAAAGCCACCACGCTGTTCCTGTTGGACAACCTGAACATCCTCCCGTATCAGGTTAGTCATCTGATCACGATCACACCGGATGCTGGTATCAAGCACGATGTAGCAGACTACATCGACCTACAACACGAGGCAGAATCTCGTGGCATATCGGTATATCAGGCCCGGTATTATTCGCTCAAACACGCAAGTGACATTGCCCATATCAACAACCTGAAACTCGACATCGCGTTCGTGATGGGTTGGCAGCGCCTTGTCCCTGCAGAAATACTGGCAGGGCTTAATATCGGCGCGTTTGGCATGCACGGCAGCGCGGCCAACCTGCCATTAGGGCGCGGACGATCACCAATGAACTGGTCAATTCTAGAGGGGAGGCAGGTTTTCTACACCAACCTGTTCCGATACGATCCAGGAGTGGACTCCGGCGATGTGGTGGACACATTTAAATTCCAGATTACCCCGCAGGACACGGCCGAAACAATGCACTTCAAAAACACCCTGGCCATGAAGTTTCTTGTCGAACGAAACATCAAGGGCTTGGTTAATAACAATTTTAGCCTGACCAAACAGGACAAGTCCATTGCCCCTACCTATTACCCTAAACGCACGCCGCAAGATGGCCTGCTGGACTGGGGCATGGATGCAGCAGCATTGGAGCGTTTCATCCGAGCTGTCACGCGGCCATTCGGTGGCGCGTTCACGTTCGTTCAAGAACAAGAAGTGCGCATCTGGGCAGCCCAGGTATTTGATGTGAGCGATTTTGGCTGCGAAAAATGGCCCGCAGGTACAGTTGTAGCCGTGTTTGAGAGCGGCAAATTTTTGGTAAAATGTTTTGGTGGCCTACTATTGGTCATAGCCCACGAAGCAGATTTTCCCGTTGAAAAAGGTATGCGTTTTGACAATAACGGCGTAGAAATCAGGCCGTTCAAGCGCAATCGTTTTGGAAATTTTGACCTCGAAGAAGAGGAAATGCCCTAACTGGTTACTCCCCCTTTTACTCTACCTGAACCGCTCGGCCACGACCAATTCCTTGCTTCCTGGCGTGTAGGAATAAAACCCTTCCCCGCTTTTGGCACCCAGTTTCCCGGCAGTCACCATGTTTACCAATAACGGGCACGGTGCATACTTGGGGTTGCCGAAACCATCCTGTAGCACACGCAAAATGGCGAGGCAAACGTCCAAGCCGATAAAATCGGCCAGTTGGAGCGGCCCCATTGGGTGCGCCATGCCAAGTTTCATCACGGTGTCAATTTCTTCCACACCACTCACGCCCTCGTACAGGGAGCAAATTGCCTCATTGATCATAGGCATGAGGATGCGGTTGGCTACAAATCCGGGGTAGTCATTCACCTCCACCGGCACTTTACCCAGGCCTCGTGACAGCCCCATGATCGCCTCAGTCACCTCATCGGTAGTGGCGTAACCACGAATCACTTCTACTAATTTCATCACCGGCACCGGGCTCATAAAGTGCATGCCAATTACCTTTCCCGGTCGATTGGTGGCCGCTGCTATTTTTGTGATGCTGATGCTGCTGGTATTAGTAGCCAAAACTGCGCCGGGCGGAGCGTACTGATCCATATCGGCAAAAATCTTCAACTTCAAGGGCACATTTTCCGTCGCTGCCTCCACAACCAAATCTGCGCTGGCCACGCCTTCCTTCAGGTCGGTCATTGGGTGAATGCGGTTCAGGGTGGCCGTTTTATCCGCCTCCGTGAGTACACCTTTGGCTACCTGCCTGTCCAGGTTTTTGGCAATAGTAGCGAGGGCTTTATCAAGGGCCGACGAGGCCACGTCTACCAAGGTCACCTCAAATCCGTTCTGGGCAAATACATGGGCAATACCGTTGCCCATTGTACCGCCGCCGATAACTGTTATGTTTTGCATGTAATTTTGATGGTAGTAGTAAATAGGTTAATCGTTCAAAGCCAGTGCTGTAGCAACTGTTTTTTTTACGCCGTCTTTCCGTTTGCAGCAAGTTGTGAACACAAGCCCAAAAAGTTATTTTTTCGTCGCTACGCGCACCAACACCCACGCCAGCGCAGCAAAGCACAGCACGCCAAACAACTGGTACGCACCGCCACTGCCGAGCAGATGTTCGAAGCGTCCCTCGAAATTGAGGTCCGCCAGCCAGCCTTGACCCCGCTCGTATGAAGCCTCCTTGGCTTGCCATAGTGCAATGACCAAGCCCATGAGCGCGCCGCCTGCTACCAAGCCGGTGGCAAACAGGCTGCCCTTACCCAATTCAGCATCTTCTACCTCGCCGCCGCGGCGCTTGGTGATCCAGTCGCTCACGCCCTTGAGAGCACCACCGATCCAGATGGGCAGCGTTGTGCTGAGAGGCAGGTAAAGGCCCACGGCAAACGACAGGGATTTAACGCTGCACAGTTCCATCGTGATGGCCACAAACACCCCAACGAGTACAAATTGCCAGTCGAGGTTGAACGATAGCATGCCTTTGATCAGCGTAGCCATGAGTGTTGCCTGCGGCGCGTCGAATTTGTGGCCAATGGCGTGTTCGATGCCCATGGCCCGTAATTCAGCCGTAGGCGTGTCGAGATACTGCACAGTAAAGCCGATCACCATTGACGATGCCACTACGCCAATGAAAAGGGCCAATTGCTGGTAACGGGGAGTGGCACCCACGAGGTATCCCGTTTTCAGGTCTTGCGAGGTGGCGCCGGCGTTTGCCGCAGCGATGCAAATCATACTGCCTACTACCAAAGCCATCGGCTCATATACTTTGCCAGACCAGCCTACGCCGATAAAAACAAGCGCTGTGCCCATGATGGTGGCTATGGTCATGCCCGAAATCGGGTTGTTGCTGGAGCCGATAATGCCCACGATACGGCTGGAAACCGTCACAAAGAAAAAACCGAATATGATGACGAGTAGACCGAGCAGGATTTTGCTCAAAAGTCCCTCGCCAGGGATGTTAGGCAATACAGCCATGAGCACGACCAACGCAAGGCTACCCAACGCAACGACTTTGATGGACAGGTCGTTGTCGGTACGAACAACTGCAGCTGAAGAAGTCCGCTCGCGCATGGCACCGAAACTCTCCTTGAATGATGCGATGATCGTCGGCATCGTTTTTATCAGGGTGATAAAACCCGCGCCAGCCACTGCTCCAGCGCCGATTTGGCGCACATAAGCCCGGTAAACAGCGCTAGTCATATCGGCAAACGAATGCGCGTATGGGTCCCAACCGAAAGGGTAACGCACCGTGCCGTCGGCTTGGCGGATGCCGTTGAGCAGGTCGAGTTTGGTTAGTTGCGCGGCTATGGTTTCCGGTGGCACGAGGGTCGCAAGCAGGGGAATAAGCCCCATCCAGGCCAGAACACCACCAGCCACCAGCACCCCGGCAATACGCGGGCCAATGATGTAGCCCACGCCGAGATACTCCGGCGTAATCTCACCGCTCACGCGGGCAGCCGGGAGGTATTTGTTAGCCGCAGCCATCGTGTACGCCGGCACTTCGGCGATAAAGTGAAAAATCTTCTGAAACGTGGCGTACACAAACGCAAAACCAAGACCGAGGTAGGCCGTTCGGGCAAAATCACCGCCCTTTTCGCCTGCGATCAGGACATGCGCACAGGCAGTGCCCTCCGGGTACGGGAGGTTCTCATGCTCCTTCACAATGAGCGAACGGCGCAGGGGAATCATCATCAGTACCCCCAGAATTCCGCCAAATATGGCCAGCATCAGGATCGTCCAATAGTTGAAAAAACCCTTGCCGATTCCGTCGCTGAGGAAAAGAAATGCCGGAAGGGTGAACACAACGCCAGCGGCCACCGACTCGCCCGCTGACCCGGCGGTCTGAATTATGTTATTTTCCAGGATCGTAGTGCGCAAAAACTTGCGCCCCAACGAAATGGCGATCACCGCGATCGGGATAGAGGCCGAAACCGTGAGGCCCGCCTTGAGTGCAAGGTAAACCGTGGCTGCGCCAAACAACACGCCGAACAAAGCGCCCAGAACAATAGCTCGGACGGTAAACTCTCGCACAGACACGTCGCCCGGCGCAATGTAGGGTTGGAAGTCGTTGGATTTCATATGTTGTCAGTTGTGTTGAAAGATTCGGTAGACCGTTTTCGGAAAACAACGTGCGAAGGTTTCAAAAAAAAGGGGGCGTACCAAAAGGTTGGGGGCAAATTTTTCCAAATGACTTGATGAAGTGCGGTGCCCTGCCCTGCCCGGCGTGACAAACAGTGTCACAGAGGCTCATGGAGAGTACAGAGGCTCACAGAGTTTGAAAATATGCAAATTAGATAATGGGCTAATTTACATACGATTCAACTCTTTTTTCTCTGTGAGCCTCTGTACTCTCCGTGAGTCTCTGTGACACGTTTTCACCGCTACGACGGGCGGGTGCCACACCTACATCTTAATCATCCTCCGCACCGCACTACCCTTGGCTGTCTCCAATTTGTAGAACAGTACGCCTGCGGCGCCAAGCACGGTGTTGTCCACTACAACTGAGTTATATCCACGTGCGTATATGCCTGATTGGAAGAACAGCACCCTGCCTGCTTCATCATACACCGTCAGTTTCGCATCCGCAGCTTCGGGCAAGTGGAAGCCGATGCGGGTTCGGTTTGTCCACGGGTTTGGCTGGTTTTGGTATAATTCCAGGCCTACTCCGGCTACGGTAACCGTGTTTTCAGTATTGAACCGCAATGCCACATCGAGCATCTCTTGTGCTGATCCTGATTCACCCGCCGTTGCCGATCGGTAGGCTTCGGCGCGGGTAATCCGACTGGACAGGCTCAACATTTGACTCAGCATGCCCGATTGTTCGGCCCGGAATGTGACCGCAAACCCGCCAACCGTTTCAGTCGAAGAATATGAGGCCGTCAGCGCTTGTTCAAGTGGGAAAATCCCAAAACTCTCGGCACTCATTCCGCCGCCAGGGCGAATATCTACTACTTTAAGCCCGGGATGGTACAATGTGAACTGATAACCAATTGCCTCATCGGTAAGCCGCATTTCTACTGTGTAGGTTTCGCCAGCCTGTACAAACTGGTCTTCCACATCAAAAACCAGCGTTCCAATGGTTCGTTCTTCGGTCAGCAACAGGCTGCTGGTGACGGCATTGCCGCTCACGTCGCCCGTTTTCACAGCCACAAAGTCTTCGTACATCTGGTGCGTCTGCGGATTCAAGATTTCCTGGCGGTTGGGCTCCACCACCTTCAAGGCGCCGCGGG
>JBJXEZ010000207.1:0-2697 GCA_046153695.1 Saprospiraceae bacterium | reverse complement strand
AACACCTAACTTCTCGTCAACCCAGCCTCGCTTCCACAAGTACAAAAATCCTGCCATGCTGAGCCCGGCAGCGGCGTAAAATACTGCTGGCATGCGCCCCATTTGGTCGGCTACATACCAGCCTGCCAGCGCAGAAGCCACGCCGATTGCGATTTCCAGCGCGATGTACATAGTTGCCATGGAACGGCCCCGGCGGTGCGGGTCGCCGAGGTCCACCGTCCAGGCATTGATAGCTGGCGAAAACATGCCGTTTCCAAGGCCAAAAATGATGGATGACAAATACAGCATCGCCGGGTTGTGCGTATTGGCAAACGCGATCATAGCAGCGGCTATGGTCAGTGCCGAGACCTTCAGTACCGGTTCGCGGCCCATACGGTCAGAAATTTTTCCGGCAAAAAGGCGCGTGAGTATGCTGGCAGCGGTGAACAGCATAAAAACCGTGCCCCGGTTGCCCACGCCCACTTCGTCGGTCAGGTCGGGGGCCAGGGTGAGGATAATGCCGTAGCTGCCGTAGCACAGAATCATAAAAATGGCAGCCGGTATGGCCAGTGGATCGTAAATATCGTCCTTGGTGACACGCAACAGCCGCCACCGAAAGGGCTGCCTGTCGGGTAGCGTTTCTTTCAGGCCAGCCATGACCGCCATGGATAAAGCCGCCAACACCGCCGACGAATAAAAAACCGCGTCGAGCGACCATGCTTTGGCCATCCAACTGCCGATGGGCGGCGAAGCCGAAATGCCAAGGCTGAAACAAATACCCAAGATGCCCATCGCTTCACCGCGCCGATGCTCGGGTACGATGTCGGCTACGTATGCTGCTGTGCCGGTGGGTTTGAAACCGGTGGAAAATCCGTGAAAAAAACGCAACGCCAAAAAACCGTTGATAAATGCCAGCGGCGGATAAAGTACCCCGCACACCATGCAAGCCAATACCCCGATGTACATGACCGGGATACGCCCGATGGTGTCAGCGAGTTTGCCACTGAACGGCCGCGAAATACCTGCTGTGATCGTAAACAACGCGATGATCAGGCCTTTGTGCTCGGCGCCGCCAAGTGCCGTCAGATAGGCAGGCAGTTCGGGACTCATCATATTGAAACTGGCCGCGAACAGACCCTGTGAAATGCAGAGGAGCAAAAACGCCCGAGTGTACAGCGGGGCTTCTGGCGGAGGAGGGGCGGCGTGCATGGACAAAACTTAAGGCTGCCCCAGTTTGTTTTTCAAAAAACCGATCAGCACGGACAGTCCCCGCTCGAAGCTCTCGTTGTTGTTCACAACGATGTCTGCCTCCTCCTTATACGGCAGTATGAACCGTTCATAGGCAGGCAACACATGGTGCTGGTACTTGTACAAAACGTCAGTAATGGGATAGTTGCGCTCGACCTGATCGCGGTGGATGCGGCGAATAACCTTCAGGTTTTCCTTGGTGTTGATGAACACTTTGAGATCAAGCAGGGGCGCTATTTTTTTGTAGTGAAAAACAAAAAGACCTTCCACGATAATGACGGGAGCCGGCTGGAAAGTCAGGGTCTTCGGAGTCGCTTCCGGGTTGTTGAACGTGTATTCCAACCGAGTGACGGTCTCCCCCGCTCGCAGGCGTTCCAGGTCGCGGCGGAAGGCTTTTTTGTCAAACGACTTGGGCAGGTCGAAATTTTTTTCACCGCGATCGTCGGTGTGCTGCTGCTCCCGGGGCAGGTAGTAGTCGTCCTGCGAGATGATACAAAGTTGCGCTGTGCCGAACGCTTCCCGAAGCCGCCGAATGAAGGTGGTTTTGCCGCTGCCACTGCCGCCCGTGATTCCGATAGTCATGTTGTTGATTGGTTCGAATGAGCCGAATTGGCTGAATGGGGGCAAAAATCTTTCTTTTCATGCAAACCCGGCACGAGGCGGGCTATTAAAAATACATGCCACCGAAAATGCTCCAATCCGGCACGAAAACTGCATTTTTGTCCCACAAAAAAAGAGCGCCATGCAAAACGCCACTATTGCCACCAGTGTCCCGACCATGACCGTCGACGAGTACATCGCGTTTGAGGAGCGTGCCGAGGTCCGCCATGAGTTTATCAATGGAAATTTGATACCCATGCCTGGAACAACATCTGACCACAACGAAATTTGCTTCAACCTTGCCGCCCTGTTGAAAAACGCCCTGCGCCGCCAAGGCTACCGCATCTATTTGGAAAACATCAAGGCGCAAATTTCTTCCGAGCGGGACTACACTTATCCCGACGTGCTGGTGACCAACGACCCCCGCGACGAAAAAAGCCCGTACATCAAAAAGTACCCGCTCGCCATCTTAGAGGTGTTGTCCAAATCGTCTCGTTTGGAGGACTCGTCCGACAAGTTCATCCGCTACAAAAACATCGAGTCGCTTCAAAACTATGTGCTCGTGGATTCCGAAAAAAAGGTGGCTGAGGTGCGCACCAAACGCCCGGACGGTACTTGGGAGGCAGCGTGGTTCGTAGAAGCCGACGAGCGATTTCCAGTTCCGTCGATCGGGATGGAATTGGCCTTCGCTGATGTGTACGAAGGGGTGAGTTTGGGGTGAAAAATTTATCATTCCGGCTGTATCAACAACGGTGGCACCGGAGCCTGCTCCGTATTTTTTGATTGGTACAAAAGGAACAGCACCAAGAGCAAGGCGACAATGAATAGTCCGATGATCTTGCGCTTTGGGTACGGTTCGCGGGATTGGCG
>JBJXEZ010000187.1:0-15383 GCA_046153695.1 Saprospiraceae bacterium | reverse complement strand
CCCGCGCTACATGGAATTGCTCATGCCCAATTTTTATGCAAAGCACATCTGTCGCCTGCCCATAGAGGAATGGCCGTTCCCGGTGACGCGCTCGTTCGAACTGCTCAACCAAAGCCTGTACGTCACGATGCAAGGCCCCAGCGAATTCGGCATTGCCGGGCGGCTGGCCAACTGGGACGTGAAGGCGCAACTGCCCACGATCAAAACACCCACGCTCAGCATCGGTGCCACCCACGACACCATGGACCCCGATCACATGAAATGGATTTCCACAGCGGTCCAAAAGGGGCGTTTTCTGCTTTGCGCCAACGGCGGGCACATGTGCATGTGGGACGACCAGAAAACCTACATGGATGGTCTGATCGCTTTTTTGAAGGACGTGGATAGGGGTTAGAGGGTTACTGGTTAGAGGGTTAGAGGGTTTCTGGTTGGTGCGCGCCAGAAACCTTCTAACCTATTTCGCTACCGAGTCTTCATTCTTGACACCCCTTTCCAGAACGCCAGTTTTTTTTCCAAGTCGCGCACTTCAGCTTCCAGAGCAAAGAGGTGCAGGAATAATTCTTCAATCTTTACCTGTTTTAAAAGCGTTATTTCGCCTATATCCAATCCCCCGGCAGCTTCAATGTCGGCGGAAGAGGGCATTCCGGGAAGTTTGCGCAACTGCTTAACATAGGTTTCGACACCCGGTAGGGGCATCAAATCATAGTTCTTCTCGAAAACAAAATCGCCCCATCCGAGTGATTGCACCTTGGCCCGCTCTGTGACGATACCGTTTTTAACTGTCAAGCGGCTGGTGGAAAAGCCCGATGTGCCAATGGACACTTTGCCGGTACGAACAATAGGCCCGGTAGTGCTGCAATGATTAGTTTCGTCCGTCCATTGCTCGCATGGGAGGTCAGCCTTGTTTTCGGACAAAAGTTTCAATATTTCTGGCGCGCAATTTTCAAGTAGCCCCGCACAATCTGGGTTGTTGGCGTAGTATTCCCCCCATGGCGAGCAGGCGGTAGACCCAACGAGCATGCCGTTGTCGAAGACACAGACCATGCCGTTTATCAGGATGATAACCCGTCCTTGCAGAAGTGTTTGACAATCCCACGGTATCCATTTGGTGACCAAAGCGTTTTCTGCAAGGATGTACGCACCGGCATAATAAGTATTATTGACGTTGTTTCCCGGAATGAAAAGCGTCACGTTTGTTGCGCTTAACGAACCTACTTGAAGTTGGCTGGGATCAAAGTTCATTTTTAAACCATACCCGTTACCTAAGCAGCTTATTCTTGTGGGGCATTGATCAATCGGCTCGCCCGGACCCCGGTAGATCCCGCGAACGAAAACATACTCGCCCAGCGACCCGTTCCCAAATGTTTCCAATGCGCTGAACGTGAGGCTGTCTTCTTCGAGGTAAGGAAGCCCCGTGAACGCGAGGACGATTTCGCCGCTAATCTGAGCTGTGGGTGCCGCATTGTAACGCCCATTGGCCGTGTGGTCGGGGGCAAAGTAAAAATCAAGGCCTACCGTGTTGTTCTGTTCCAAGACAAAACGGTTGTTGAAAACGGAGGAGCTGCTTACCCGTATGGCTACTACGCCTTCATGAACGAAAGCTTCCATTTCAGGAGTAATCTGAGCCATTAGGGTGGTCGGCAGTATAAATGCAGCAAAGACCAAAGCCGCAAGGAAAAATCGTTGAACCTGTTTCATGATGGGATCGGTTTAGTGTTGACTATTTACCTGGTCAAGCGTTCCTGTATCTCTTTTTTTTGTTTGTCCAACTGGATCAGGTAGAGAAATGCCTCTTCGATTTTTTCTTGCTGGTCAAGGGTAACGGCACGCAGTTCAAATCCCCCATCGCGCGTGACATCGCCTTGGGTGACCATGCCCGGCAAGTGCCGGTTTTTGCGGACGAATGCCTCGACCTCGGCCAGGGGCAAGAGCGGGTACTTGGGGTCGAAAACGTAATCGCACCAGTTGGCGCTTTCGCACAGCTCGATTCGAATTTTATCGGAGGATATACCACCCTTTACCGCCAAGCTGTAATTCGACGGCACTACACTCGTGCCGATGCCGACCTTGCCGAAACGAGACAGATTATTCGTGCTGGAGCAGGGTGGGCCTTCCCATTGAAGGCAATTCGCGGGCGTGCCGAAGGCCTCTGCTTCCAGCATGGCGAGAATGGCAGCCTTGCAGGCCGGATCTGCAAACATCGTACAGTCCGTAGCCGAACCAAGGCTAATCGTGAACGCGCAACTTCCTACTATACCTGAGGCATCCGATACCGTAACGTTGTACAGGCCAGCCGTGAGGTTTTCGATCTGAATCGGCCCGCTGCAAAGGATATTGTTCAGTTGCCCGCCCGCCCAAGAAAGATTGAAGGGCCCCGGGCCGGGCGTGATTTGGATGCCACCCACGCCATTCGGTGTGCTGGCCTGTGCAGGGCTAACTTGGTAACACACAATTGCCGGAACGGCAGGCGGGGGCACGTCTCCCACTGTTGTTTGCGCATCCTTCGACACAACAGGATTTTGTGATTTTATCTCTGCGGTAGAGGGCAGGGTCAATTTTAGCGCTTCGAGGCGCTTGCGCAGATCAAACAAGTGCAGGAAAATTTCCTCGATTTTTTCTTGCTGGCTTACCACTTCCTTGTCCAAGAAGAAGCCGCCAACGCCCTCAATGACATGCCCCGGTGTACAACCGGGCAGGTGGCCATTTGCCTTGGTGAATTCCTCGACCTTCGGCAAGGGCATCAACCTAAAAGTGTCAGAAAACACATAGTCGCACCACTCTGGCACGCATATTTGGAGCATTTCGGTGGTGATGCCTCCCTTGACGAGCAAATTGAACGTGCCGCCGCCGCCGCTGTACGAGAAAATTCCAGCACCGAGGTACACCTGACCTTCCCGCCACGCCTTGTTTTCCGAGGCACAGGGGCCGTGCCAATACTTGCAGTCGGGGTCTTTTGAGCCAACAAAGTCCTTGGCCAGTTCGACCAAAGGGCGTGGGCAGTTTTGCAAGACGAATTGGCAAGGCGAAGGAGTTTGGCCGCCCGAATGAACGGGGCCGCCAACCAAGTAACATACTGTAAAAGCCCGAAGTGCGATAAAGAGACGTTGTTTCATGGTTGTTCGATTTAATTAATAAGCGACTTTGACCACTTTTCGGGTCACTCGATTGGCCTCTTCCACGGTGATCTCAAGAAGGTAAATCCCAGGCGCGAGATGGCCGCCATCGAAATCAAAGGCATAATCCCCGGGCAGAGTGCCGTGCTCTTGACGCAGGGTTTGGATTGCCCTGCCTGTGAGGTCCAACAGGCTGATCGTGAGGTTGCCAGCAGATTCGTCAGAATAGAAGGAGTAGCGGATGTTCAGGTTTTGAGAGAAGGGGTTGGGATGAGCGTGCAGGTCAATCGAGCCATTAGACAATTTGCCTAACTCGTCATCAAAGTTTTCGGGGGCATAACGATCGCTTGTAAACACTGGCTCAGGGTCATGCAAGTTGGGGACAGGCGTGATACAAGGGTTGATAAAATATACACGGCCAACTTTTTGGTTTGGAAATGGAACGGTTTCAAAGCCAGCATCTGGGATAATTTCAATATAATCCCTTGCCGCCGCAGTTAAGGGCCCTATGCTCTCTTTGGGACCCTCAGGACAGGGAAGTGTTCCATATTTCATAGTTAAGCCCCTCTCGTTAGAAGGCCAGGGCCTGCACCGTTCTATGTGGTTGGGAAATGCCTGAACCGAAGAATATATCCCAACATTATTAAAGGCTATTTTTTCGTAGGACCAATGTATGCCCCACACGGCTTTTGATTCTTGAGAAATAGTCACAGTAAGGTTATAGGTGCCATGTCCCCCGATTGGAAGGTTAGGGGGGAGAATTGAAAAGAAATCGCTTTCGCATAGTTGGCCTTTGTAAAAACCGGAAGTTGTTTGCAAGGCCAGTTTTATTCGCTTTGGAGCTGTTTTTCTGGTGTGCGGTGTTGTGGTAACATCTTCAAACGTATAGAATACATCTATCCATTGAGGAAGCAGTGTTGTTTTGTAATTGAGCAGCTTCGCATCGTAAATGATGTCATAGCAAACTTCTCCACCGACACATACCGCCGAGTTGGACTTAATTATGTAAAACTCAGGCTCGGATTCAATGATGAAGTACCGATTGGTCTTAAACGATTTTTGGCACCCGGTGGCCGTTTCGGTCACCGTCATGGTAAGGAATGGTACCTCTGGGGTGGGAATGAAAGTTCCCTTTTTGGGCACACCATTGCTCCATTCAATTACTGTTGGGGTTATCGGGGTCCATGTGATCGTTTTTGCCCCGGTCGGGCCAGAGGTGAAATAATTGTTGTCACCGTCCCATAGTTCCATGGGCGTGCCTGCCACAGCGGAACGGACAGATGGCACAAAGCCAATATGCTGCCACTGTTGTCTAATCGTTACATTTTTTTCGGCTTCGGCATAGCAGCCGCTGATGATGTTGGTGTAGCGGACCTTATAGTTGTACGTGCCGGGGTAGCTGCTGACGACTTCGGTTATCGGCACCACTTTGGTGTTGGTAGCAAGGCCCGACAGGTTGTGGTTGCGGTTGTTGGTACTCCAATGGTATTGCATCAGACCGGCACCCCAGCCGGTTACCACAGGTGTGCCGGCAGCTGTCAGTACGGCTTCGTCGCGGGCGCACACATTGCCGGGGCCGGTAAGGGTCACGGCCAGATCGTTGGCCAAGGACTGCACGGTGACATTCCGGCTTGCTGAACAGCCGCCCAGTACGTCTTCTACCGTGATGGTGTAGGTGATCGTTTGCCCGGCCCCGAAGCCCTGAACGATTGGGTTGAGGATATCCGTAGCGCTCAGGTAGCCGAGGTGCGCGGGATCGACAGCCGACCACTGGAAGGCGTACTGCCCGGAACCGCCGAACTCGTCCTGTGCGAAAAACTTGTTGCTCCCGCCCTCGCAGGTGTACCATCCGAACAGCCCGTCAAGGTTGAGGGCGGAAGCGGTCACGGTAATGCTACGGCTCAGGCTGCACGATGCCCCATCCGACACGGTTACCCCATACGTGGCACTGCCCTGTAGGGGGGCGGTGAAGGTGGGGTTGGGGCCGCTTAGGGTTGGATCGGACCAGGTAAAGGTGTAATTAAATGCCCCCCCGGAGGCCAATGGGCCAACAGAAAACGTGCTTTCTACGCCCGGGCAGCGCGTTATTTCACTCGGAATATTCAATCGCAGGGGGACTTTCAGGTTTAGTATCGAGCTAAATGAAGCGGTGTACCCGTTGACATCCACGACCATCACATCGCATCGAATTTTTGCGATGTCGCCCGTTTGAAATTGCGAAAAAAAGGTATGATTTACATTTGGAGTTACAGAAGCAGTGTTGGTGTTCCCGGTAAAAAAATTCTCAATTACTTCATTTGTGTATGGGTCATAAGCGTGCCAACTGTACGAAACAATTGAGCAACTGGGTTCAAGTTGGGCGGTTATCGGCTGATTACATGATGAAAAATCAACGGAATAGGAATTTATGCGAGGCAATTTGGGATATAAATCAACGAATAACGGCTGTGTGATCTGGTACAAAACTTCGGGATAATTAGTGATAGGCGGAGGGTAAGGGTTCTCGCAGGAGATACTATACACGTCGGCGGTAATGCGCAAAGTGCCCTTTTTGCAGCCTGTTACCAACCCGTAATACCAGTTTAGGCCCATATCAGGCCAAGAGCTCATAATTGCAGGTATACCATTGAAAGGGTCTCCAATGTCTAATGTTTCTCCTGTAGTAAGGTTCTTGATATGCAAAACGATGAAAAACTGATCTCCGATGTTCTGACAATCGAACCAACCGTTGAAGGGGTGATTGCCATCAATTCCAATATGGAAAAATTCACCTGCACGCAGGATATAGTTTCCGGTGACAGGATCGGTTATGGGGCTGGCCGGGTACTTGACTTCCAACCACATGGCCGGGCTTGGTGGTACCGGTGTCGGAGAGCCAATGGTGACTGGAATACAGTCGGAATATGTGCCCGCCCCATCCCTTACATCTACACAAATCGTATAAAAGCCTTCTTCGAGTCCGGTTGGCAATGTGCAATCGTAACTGTTTATCCAAGTGTTCAGGCAGGAATTGGGAATTTGAACGATGTCGCCTCCTTTTTTGATGGTAAAATAGTACTGCTCCGGCCCGGTCAGGTTGAACGCATCTACGAATGCCACGAGTACAAGGGGCATATTTGGCTGAAACGAACCAAAAGCGGATAAATCAACATCCGGGGTATTCCCCGATACCGTTATCGTGTGGGTGCATGTGCTGCCCGGTGTATTGTCGTAATCCCTGACAACAAGTGAAAAATGGTATTCGGTGCCGTTTGAGGCATTTTCAGGAATTTCCACAGCAATTGCCGGAGACTGACTGCTGGGTAGTGGATCAATAAATGCCGGTGTGGTCCAGTCGTGTTGAAATGGACCAACTCCCGTAGGAGTACCTGTCAAGTTTATGGTCTGTCCCTGGCCTGCTTTGGTCGGGCCGCTGATGTGGCATTCTGGCACTGAAGGATCAACATCGCCACAACCGGAAATACACACCTGCCGGGTCAATGTCCTGTTTTGATTGCCGTTGGATACCGTCAACACGACAACATAGCACCCGGGAGCGCTGTAGGTATGTACTGGATTGGGTTCGCTTGACGTGCTGCCATCGCCAAAATCCCATTGCCACGAATTGGCACCGCTCTCCGACCAGTCCTCGAACTCCACGCTACAGCCATCGTATTGGTGCGCAAAATTAAAGTCAGCCACCAAACAGTTCGTGGAACAGCTGGCATCAAAGTAAAAACAAGTAGACCCGGAGCACCGGTTGCCCATCACTACGGTCAAACAATAATACTGGTAGCCTAAGCCAGAAAAAGTCGCCACACCTGTGGCGTTTTCAATTGTGATAGCACTGCCTCCATCCGGTGTAAGCACAAAGGTGAACGGCGGCGGGTTTTGACTCGGCCCGTTGCCCACATTCTGCACCACAAGTGTCAGTTGTCCGTCCTTAGCTCCGGGGCTGGACTCGGGCAAGGCGCTTATCTGCACTTCGTCCTGGGAAAAACAATAAGTTGGCGATAGCAGAAGTAAAAATATGTAGCAACAGAAGTTTGTTCTCATAAAAATATCCTTAAAGATAATTCCAGTCTTGCCATTTTCTAATTCGACAACATTGTTATTATTTTTTGTAAATTTTGTTTGTAATCATTATCTGTCCAATTGTTGTTTTCAATTTCTTTTTCAACCAATGCTTTGAATCCTGGTTTTGATAAAATATAGGATAAATACCCTGAAGCCAACTTAAGCCATCTATTATCCCTTTCTATCTTAAGACTACTTAGGAAAGGCACTACCAATTTCCACTTATTTTCATCATTTCGCTTTAACATCTCAATTGAAAATGCGCAAGCATCTTGACGTGCTTGGTCTCCATCTGACACGCCATCGCCATAACTAAAAAACTGATCATAGTTATCAACTAAGTACTCAATACAAATACTGCAACCCGCTTCTGCTAAAATCAAAACAATTTCAACTTTTTGTGAATCATTTGCTGTGGGGTCACTTTTTATCTTGATTAATTCTGCTGCTGCATTGTCAATCATCCATTGGCCTTCCCGGAGTTGTGCTCGATATTCAGCCACTTTGGCAGCCTTTTGTGCGATCGCATCATAAACCATACAGGTTGTGAATAACAAAGAAACAATGAACAATTTCATAATAGCCTATATTTAAAAATCATTATCAATAGAAAACCACGTACTATCTAATCTATTTATTTTTTCACTCGTTGTCTTGAAAATTGAAAACTCGAACCGGCTTCCAGGCCCAAAAGCAGAAGCCCCTTCTGTAATGGTTGCCTGTACGATTCCAGGGAGTACCAGTATCCATTGACGTGGATTGCTTCCTTGTACTACGTTTGCCGGTTGGCCGACGTTCCCCACTCCTTTTTGAGCGAATTGCCATTTATTTTCTGCCGGAATAAAATATGCCGTAAAAACGGAGTTGCTTGCACCTGAAAAAATTTGAACGGCACATGCCCCATCGCCGGGGCCTGCACGGCGAGGATAACTGTGCGATATCGACGTGTTGTCGGGTTCAAGCAAATCGTTGGGGCCGTTTTTTGTATAGTAGACGCAATGCCAGTTCTTTTTATGTGATGTCCTACTCCCGTATAAGCCATTTCCGCTTCCTGGAAAATCGCCATCAATCTTGACGCGAACAAATTCTTCAAAATTGTTTTTTGTAGCCCAGAACGTATATTTAGAACCTTCACTAATATTGCTAATGGAAGGCCTGTCCCAAGCATATATTCGCCATTTTTCATTAAATTTTATTGGAGTATTATCTTCATCAGTAGCTTGTTCATCATCATTTGCTTCATCAGGAGGGTGGAGAAAATTAGCATACGATGGCCATGATGCTTCATAACCTCCGGGAATATCAGCATTAATGTCCTCAAGAGCATTCGTATACTTGGGTTTCATACTCCTTGTTTCCCTCCTTCTCGTGCAATCAAACCTAACAAAAAACTCAGACATTACAAGGTCGTTTGGCAAAATTTCGTACTCAAACAGTATCCGGCCCCCATAACTTATGTCTTGATTATTATTTTTACGATTAGACCCATGTCCATATCGAGATCCATCAGATGATCTATAAGTATTATTGATGGCATTCATTAAAAAACCATTATCTAACCCTTCCAGTACCCCTGATCCAGCTTCCGGATTAGCAGGCCCCTCGCAATCAGGAACAGGAGTACATTCTTCCCTAAATTTCCATATCTGGGTATTGTTTACCCAAATTGCCGTAGCGTTTACGACGTCTTCTTCGCCATTATATTTCAGCGCAAGTTCAATATCTCGCTTTGCTGAGTAGTCAAGAGCCTCTACGTACAGTGTAATAGGCAGTTCCTGTACAGAAAATTCGGCGGCCATTACCCCGTCTATTGTCTTCGAAAACATGATCTCTTTGCCTTTTGATGGATAAAGCCATACTTTAAGCCCGTTGCCGCTTTTTGTTTTCTTCAAATACACTTTTTCATTTGGCACAATTGACACAGGTTTGTGTAAAGTAACTATCATCAGGTCGATATCGCTGCCAGTCGGATAGGCCGGGTAAGGATCAGCATTAGGGACGGAAATGTTAGGTATGTATGGCACGGATGGGTCTTGGTAATCATCTACACCATCTCCATCCGTGTCGTTCTTGTTTGCTACGGTAACAGCACCTCTGGATGCCTCTACGGCATCCGGCACTAATTGGCCAGACATACCATTTCGTATAGAGATGTCAACTGACCCCGAAGGGCAGGATGTGATCGAAAGCGAAGCCGGTATTTGTCCAGACGAATTGGGCATCTGGCTGGACATTTGGGCTGATGCATGTTGGGCAAACAACCCAAAAAGGGCGCTGAAGAGTACAAGGAGCAATTTCATGTTTGTTGCTGGGTTGGTTCGCCACAAATCTCACCCCCTACCACTGCAAAAAAATTGCAGTCCTCCAAATTTTTTTCAGATTTTGTTTTCGGGGGGGGGGGGCAGAAACTTCCTCGGCGGCTACCCACCCGAAGTGGAAGCACCCGCCCCGAGGGTAGTAGTAACTGCGCCGCCGGGCGCACCAGCGGATGTCGGCACCCAAGTCGCGCATGGTATCCAGCAGATCGAATACGGCGCGTTTGCTGATCCCAAGGTGTTCGGCTATTTGGCGGGCGGCACCGGTGCGGCGCTGGCGAATGAGCTGGTCCAGACATTCGACCTGGTGGAGGCGGTGGTGGAGGGACATGGTGGCGTGGGTGTTTGGAAAAAGTAGACAACCGGGTTGGTTTCCGAAAGATTGCTTTTTCTCCGAATCATCCGCAATAGCCGGAAACATTTTTTGAAATTCAATATGTTTTTAAGTGCCTGACTGGCAAATTTTTACAGTGCTTTTTACAGTACTTTTATCTCTAACCTGCGGGCATTTTTTAACTTTTGCGTTCAGCAATACACTACCGACCATGCTCCAACCCCCTGCCCCTCTCATACAAACAGCGCACTCCCTTGATGCAGTTCGCGCCACTAGAAATGCCGAACCCATCTGATATTAATGGCAACCGAAGCCCTCACAAGCACAACCGGCCATGAAAAATGTGCAACCACCACTTGAAAAAACCAAAGCGCCGAGGAAAATTCAGGAACCCGTTCGAAAAAAAACGAAACTCGTTCGATCCCATCACCAACTCGTTCGACCCAAACACGAACCGGTTCGATCTAAACACGAACCGGTTCGCGAAAAATACAAACCGGTTCGATCTAATAACGAACCCGTTCGCAAAAAACACGAACCCGTTTCTATATTTTTTAGCAACAGTTGATAAAATTCAACCGCGAGTTGTGTTTCAAGAAATTATGTAAGAATTTTCTTAACATAAAGAGTTAAATATATCGTAAGCACGAACATTCGCTTCACTATCCCCTTTTGATCGCAATTTCTGTGCACGGAAAGACACCAAATTTTTCACATCAAAAACGCATCGTTATGTCTCGAACAAATCTGATTTCAGCGACACTTTCGCCGGAGAAGAAAACCGAAATACTGCACTGCCTTTCTGAGGCACAGAGCAGCCTCGGCTTTCTGGTCAACCTCAGCACGGCCGACAAAAAACGCCTCACAAAGATGGGAGCCAGATCGGTAGGTTATGTGGACGAGTGCATCGCGACATTCGACAGCAACAAACAACTGCTGCCAAGCACCATTGATCTGGAGGAACTGAAGCGGGACCGTGCATTGTACGACAACCTGAGCACCATCGCTATGGTCGTCAAAACCCTCGAAGAGGGCCTTCAGGATACCCTTGCGGCCCTTGGCCACGACCTGATGATCAATTGTAACGACGGCTACGCCATCCTCAAGCGGAGCAGCTACCGCGACATCGGCATCAAGGCGGCCGCCGAACGCATCGGCCGCCGCTTCCAGGGTCAGGGTGTCAAGGGAACAACACCCGCCGAGGCGGCCTAACCTTTTTCATACGGCCACAAACAGCGCGTTTCGGAGCAATCCGGGACGCGCATTTTTTTTCTTGCAACCCAAAACCCTCTACCCCCTTATTTCTTCAAGCCAATTTCCCGAAGCCGCTCGTCCAAGTATTCTCCGGCCGTGATCGGCGGATACTGCGCGGAGTTGTCCGCGGAGACGCACTCCGGCAGGCAGTCGAGCCGCATGGCGCTCACAGGGTGCAGGAAGAACGGTATGCTCAGGCGCGGCAAGTGCCACTCTTCGCGGGGCGGGTTCACCACCCGGTGGGTAGTGCTTTTCAGGTAATTGTTGGTCAGGCGCTGGAGCATGTCGCCCACGTTGATTACGATCTCGTCGGCTTCCGGCAAAATTGGCATCCACTCGTTTTTGGAGTTGAGCAGCTGCAGACCGCCTGCGCTGGCCCCCACGAGCAGGGTGATCAGGTTGATGTCTTCGTGCTGCTCGGCCCGAATGGCGCTGGCTGGCTCTTGCCGGATCGGCGGGTAGTGAATGGCACGAAGGATCGAGTTGCCGCTCGTGATATGCTGCTCGAAATAGTCCGGCGATAAATTAAGGTGGATAGCAATGGCCCGGAGGAGTTGGCCGCCGGCTTTTTCAAAGGCCTGGTAAAGTTCGCGGCCCAATCGGGCAAACTCGGGCGCTTCGGCCACGGAAACGTTGTCGGGGTATTCGGCCTTGAGTGGGTGATCGGCGGATACCACCTGGCCGATCTGGAAAAATTCTTTCAGGTCGGCCACTTGCGATTGCTTGGCGTGCTCCTTGCCGAAGGACGTATAGCCGCGCTGCCCAGCCATTCCGGTTATCTCGTATTGGCGTTTTACTGTTTCCGGCAAAGCAAAAAAGGCCTTGGACGCGTCATAAAATCCGTCCACCAACGGCTTGGAGATGCCGTGGTTGACGACGGCCACGAAGCCGACTTCGTGAAAAGCCCGGCCCAATTCCTGCGCAAATGCCGCTTTTTCTTCCGGGCTGCCAGTCACGAACTTGGATAAATCTACGGTTGGAATGCCTTTTTTGCTCATAATGCTGAAGGGTTAGCGGGTTTCTGGTTAGAGGGTTAGAAACCTGTTTTTTGCAAATAATGGTCTTCTTTGGCTCGCATAGTTTGGGCTTCTTCGGGGGCCTTGTCGCCATAGCCAGAGAGGTGCAGCAATCCGTGGGCCATGACGCGGCAAAGTTCGTTCATGAATGGAACACCGTGCGCTTGGGCGTTGTCGGTCACACGGTCGGCGCTGATAAAAATATCGCCGTGAACGGCATCTGTGGAATACGGGAAGGTGATGATGTCCGTGTAGTAATCATGCTGGAGGTGTTCAATATTGACCTGACGCAAGTACTCATCGGAGGTAAAAATATACGTCAATTCGTAAACCGGCTTGTTTTCTTCGTCTGCAATAGCCAGCAGCCAGTCTACGAGTTGCTTTTGGTCGGGCAAGTCAAAGGAAACATCTTCAAAGTGAAAGGAAACGACTGTTTCGGATATGTCGTCCAAAGGCAAGTCCGGGAAGTGCATGGCTTAAAAATGCACTTGCCGCCTCCGGCACATATTGTTGTTCCGGAGGCGGCAAGTATCTGGTTGATGGTTAACCGAGGTTGAAGCGCATTTCTACGGTGCGTCCGCCGTGGGTGAAGCGGCAGCCGTTGCTAAGATGACGCATTAGAAAGAGGCCACGTCCACCGCAGACTTCCAACAGATCGGGGCACGTCGGGTCGGGCACTTCAACCGGGTTGAACCCCGGGCCTTCGTCTGATACGCGAATAGACAGAGCATCTTTTCGGCAACGAAGGGAAATGGACACGTTTTTGGTGCGGTCGCTCTGGTTGCCGTGGAGTATGGCGTTCGTGACGGCTTCGGTCAAGCTGACTAAAATATTTCCGTGCAAATCCTCGGAAAGGTTGTAGCGCCGAACCAGCTCGTGTACGAAAGGTTCCACTTGACAGACGTTATCAGGGTTGGATGGAAGTGTCAAGTTTGTGTGTATATCGCTCATTCGCAAGACTGTGATGTTAAAATCGTACTGCAGTTCAAGGAAGGATTAGAACGAAAAAGGCTGCAATTTAAGATTGTGTTAACTCTCCGCGCAAGGGGGTGTGCCAACTATTTTCATTTTGGTGTAAAAAAGGTTCGTTAAGACGCATTCAGGAAGGCGCGTCACGAAATAAAATTCAAGAGGCTCTGTCATCTTGGCGACTGCCGGGTGCGATTTGGTATCATTCTTGACTTTTCGCCAAAGTCCATTCTGATGGCCAATGTTTAATACCCACTCATTATCGGCTACCTTTGCCGAAGCAATTTTTCGACGTGCCCAAACCGTACCTGCTTTTCCTATTTTTTTGCGGCCTTTGCCTGACCGTGGCCGCGCAAGAGCCGCTCCCGGAGGAAGTGCCGCTCATCGTTCGTTTTTCACAACGCGGCGGTTTTTACGACCGGCAAGTACAGCTACAACTGGACGCGCAAGGCGCTGCTATTCATTACACCACCGACGGTTCCAACCCCACTGCTCGCTCGCCTCGATATACCCGCCCCCTCGTTTTGGAAAAAACAACCGTTGTCCGTGCCCTCGCAAGGCGTGGTCGGATCGTGGGCCGGGCATTGGGACGCACCTATTTCGTCAACGAACCGCAGACGAATCTGCCGGTAATTTCCGTGGCTATTGACCCAGGCATCCTGTTCAACCCCGAAACGGGCATCATGGTAGAAGGGCCGGGGGGGGATTCGGTGACGCTACACAAACCCGGAGCTAATTTTTGGTCACGTCGCGAGTTTTTCTGCAACACGGAAATATTCGAGTCCGACAAAAAATGCGTCCACAACAGCGGTTCCGGTTTTCGGTTATTTGGCGGCTACAGCCGTATTTATCCGCAAAAAAGTCTCGTGCTTGTGGCTCGAGACCGCTACGGCAAAAAGTTTTTTCGGCACCGCATCTTTGGCCCCGACCAACCCAAAAAATTCAAATTTCTCGTCCTGCGCAACGGTGGCAGCGATTTCGCCGGTGCCCACTTCCGTGACGAGCTGATGAACCGCCTTACTGAAGGCTGGGACCTGGAAAAACAAGCCTTCCGCCCCGCGCTTCTTTACCTGAACGGGCGCTACTGGGGGATCTACCACATCCGCGAAAAAATAAACGCGCGGTTTTTGCAAGACCACGCTGACGTGGACCGCGATTCGCTCGACCTCTTGGAGCACCAACGCAGCGTGCGCCACGGCAGCGGCAAACACTACGACCGGCTGCTCGAATACATACAACATAACGACTTGTCCAACCCTGTCCATTACGCCTGGGTGAAAAGCCAGATGGAAGTGGAAAATTTTATGGACCACCAGATTGCCCAGATCTACTGCGACAACACCGATGCAGGCGGCAACATCCGGTTTTGGCGCCCCAAGCGCCCCGGAGGCCGTTGGCGCTGGGTGCTATTCGACACAGACTGGGGTTTTGGCCTGTATGATCCCCTCGCGTGGCAGCATGATGCCGTCGAGTTTTTCACCGAACCGAATGGCCCACGTTGGCCCAACCCGCCGTGGAGCACGTTATTGCTGCGAAAATTGCTGCGAAACCGCGAGTTCAAACAGCAGTTCGTCAACCGGTTTTGCGACCGGCTCAACACTACTCTGGCACCCGATCGGGTGTTAGCAGAAATCGCCTGGTTCGAAAAAACACTCGGACCTGACATGCCCCGCCACCTGCAGCGCTGGCGCCAATCGGAAGCCGTATGGCAAAAAAACCTGGCCACCATGCGCGAGTTTGCGCTAAACCGCTCCGCTTTTTTGCGTACCGCTCTGACCAGGCATTTCGGTGCAGGGCTACCGGCAGGTTTGGAAATTGATGTGACTCCAGGCGGATCGGTGGTGGTGAACCGGGCCGCCAAGGCGGGGACTGGTATATTTCGGGGTGGTTACTTCGACAAAATCCCGGTGGCGCTGGAGGCTGTTCCTGCACACGGCTACCGGTTCGCCGGATGGGAAGGCATCAACCGGCAGGGGCGATCCATCGAAACCAACCTCGCAGCGGGCGACACATTGCGCCTGAGGGCGCGTTTTGAGCCGCATGAGCATGCACTGGACGACCTCGTTTTTTTTAATGAAATATCGCCCGCAGGGCAAAAAACCGGTGACTGGATCGAATTGCACAATGCCACCGGGCGCACTGTTCGCCTCAAGGGCTGGTCTATCTCCGATCGCCAAAATGCCTGGCAGTTTCCCGACATGAGCATCCCGCCCAAAGGCTATCTCGTTGTTTGTCAAGACTCGGCGGCATTCCGGCAAAAATATCCTTACACCCGCATCGCTGTCACAGGCGACCTGCGTTTTGGTCTGAACAAAAACGCTGAACG
>JBJXEZ010000183.1:0-8343 GCA_046153695.1 Saprospiraceae bacterium | reverse complement strand
TGGCAAGGGTGTACACAATACCCGCCAGCCTGTTGAGCGTGGCGACTTCGGCTTGGTCGAGACTGTTGCGGTACATCCAAATTGAAAAATAGGCGACCAAAACCAAAAAACCCATCACGACGACGGTCATCACGCGACGCAGGCTTGACTTGGTGAGGGTGGGGATTTCGGCTGACGGCTGCATTTTTTCGGATATTATTTCATCGGTACTGAGCCAACTTTTTAACAATCGGGGTCAATTTTTTAGTCGTTTGAGCGATCAAACATCGGCATTAAAGCGATAGCCTACGCCCCATGCGGTGAGGATAAATTTGGGGTTCGAAAAATCGTCTTCGATTTTCGCCCGCAGGCGGTTGATATTCGAGTTGACGGTGTGCTCCAAACCTTCGAACTGCTCACCCCAAACTTCGTCCAGAATTTCTTGCCGCGAAAAACCGCGCCCCGGATTTTGCATAAAGAGTTGGAGCAGGTGAAATTCTTTGGCCGTCAGTTCTATGTTCTGCCCGCCTTTGAATACCAATTTTTTGACCAAATCCATTGTCAGGCTGCCGCGTTGGAGACGTTCGAGGTTTTTTTCCGAAATTTTCGCCTCGTGTCGGGTGCGCCGCAGGATGGTCCGGATGCGGGCGAGCAGTTCGCCGGGGCTGAACGGTTTGGTGAGGTAGTCGTCGGCTCCTATTTCGAGGCCTGCGATTTTGTCTGCTTCTTCCGAGCGGGCAGTGAGCATTAGGACTGGCAGGGTTTGGTTGCGTTGACGGAGTTGCCGACAGATTTCCAAGCCGCCCAGTCCGGGCAGACCGAGGTCGAGGATTAGAAACTGGTATTTGCCCGTCAGGGCTTCGTCCAGGCCCTGCCAGCCTTTTTCGCAGATAGTGGCCTGGGCGGGCAGGTCGCGCAGGTGGACGGCAATGAGTTCTGCTATATTCGGATCGTCTTCGACGATGAGCACTTGGAGCATGGCACGGCTTTTTTCGAGCAAAGGTCGGCACGAAATATCACAAGGTTATCACGGTTAGGGTTGCCACCTCAGGCGGGTGGCGGCGCTTTTTTGAAAAAAAATGCTACATTTTCAGCCAATTGTCCAGATACCGCAGGCAAGTAAACTTGGGTTTTTTCACCGAGCAGGGTGCATTGAAGGCTTCGCGAAATTCCAGCATCATCGGGCGGTAGTCGGTGCCGTTGTCCTTGAATTTTTTCAGGGTCCGCAACACCCGTTCGACTTCCCACATAAACTGGTCTTCGTACAGGTGGTGGCTTTGGGAAGCCTCCCCAAGTTTTTCGCGGATGAGCAAGGCCTGCATCCGAATGCCTTCGCCGATGGGTTCGGCAAACATGTTTTTGTCGTCCACGTCGTTTCCGGCCAAAAAGGTGAATACCTCGGGCGCCCAGCGCTCGCGGAGTCCCTGGACGAGTTGCTCTTGCCAGTCCGGGCAGGATTTGAGTTTCGCCAAAGCGGGTTCGCGCACGGACATGTCCTTGTTGAAATCGGTAAAAATCAGCAAGTTGGCGATGCCCTGTGACACGTCGAACGCTTCAACTTCCTGGGTCATGCGGATGTCGTTGCTATCGGGCTGACCCATTGCCTGCACAGAGGCCACGGTATTTTCCACTTTATTTTTCAGTGTTATCCAAACGATTGGCAGGCAGACCACCATTCCCAGCGCGGCGGCCACCAGCAAGGACAACCGGTACGTTGTGGGCGGCGTGTCGTTGTTGAGCAAACCGGCCAACCCGGTGATCAGCAAAACAGTTATTACTACCTGCGCGAATGGCCCCATCCAAGTGTTGAGGATCGGTCCGTCCCGATAAGATGCGAACAACGAACCAATAGTGGCCAGCATCAACCCCGCCGAAATACACAAAAAACGCGATGCGCCCGACGACCCAGCCCAGGAGAACTTGCCCTGTTGCCCTACGAAGCCTGCCACGGTGGCCGCGCAAACAAACAAAACCAGGTGGAACAGGAACACGGTGTAGGCCATACCAATTGCCCCGTCGCCACCGATACGGGCTGGTTTAGTGTATAATTCAAAAGCAAAAAGCAAAAAAAAGGCGGTTGTGAGGCCGAGAAGGATATTGCCGATGAGGACCATGGTGGTGGGTTGAAGAATCACAAGGAATTGACTGTGTACAAGGGAATATTGGTCATCCAACCTTGTTCGCGGTACGCGCTCATGGAGCTGCGGTAAGCGAGCCTGGGCTTGAATTTTTCCACAAAGACACTCAAACTTTTTGATTTCAGGTTTTCTTCGGCCTTCACTTCTATTGGAATGATATCGTTTTGGCACTGGAGCACAAAATCAATTTCAGCATTACCGCCGGAAGCCACCCAATAATAGGGTTCGTGTCGGATGCGGAGTTGTTGTGCCACGAATTGTTCTGTCATGGCCCCTTTGAATTCGATCAGGATGTTGTTTCGCTCTAACAAAATGGTTGGGTGAACCTTTGCTATGGCGTTCAAAAGCCCCACGTCGAGCATAAACAACTTGAATGCGTCCAGGTTGATGTAGGCGTTCAAGGGCAGTGTCGGGTTTTCGATGCAATTGATTTTCAGTATCAAGCCTGCGTCGGCAAGCCAGTGAATGGCCGTTTCAAAGTCCTTTGCCCTTGCTCCTTTTTTTACCTGACCGTAGATGAATTTTCGGTTGTCTTTGGCCAATTGGCTGATGAGGGCATGCCAAACCAAACGAATCCTTGGTACAACCTCGTTGGGCGCGTGTTTGGCGAAGTCACTCTCGTAACCGAGCAAGATTTTTTCTTGAACAGATCGGACTGCATTCAGGTCGCCATATTCCACATAGTTTTTTACGGCTTCGGGCATACCGCCCACGAAGTAGTACAGCCGCAGCAATTCTACCAATTTGTCGTGAAAAACACTGATCACCGGCCAATTTTTGGCCTCCAGGTGTTCCTTCAACAACGTTTGGCCAACGGCCTCCAGGAATTCGGGAAAACTCAGCGGGTACATCCGCAGAAAATCAACCTTGCCGACCGGGAACGACGTGTTCTTTTGCAGCGAAACACCGAGCAAGGAACCAGCCGCGATGATGCAGTATTCCGGAGCCAGTTCCTGGAAGTATTTCAGGGCCGTCAGCCCTTTTTCCGCCTCCTGTATCTCGTCAAAAATAATCAGGGTTTTGTCCGGAAGAATCTTCTGGTTGACCTCGATTTCGAGGATGGACAAAATGCGCCGAATGTCGAAGTCTGTTGAAAAAATGGCTTGCAGACGTGCGCTGCTTTCAAAATTGACGTAAGCGACTTGCTCGAACTCGTTTTTGCCAAATTCCTTCATCAGCCAGGTCTTGCCGACCTGCCTTGCGCCCTGCAGGATCAGGGGCTTTCGAGCGGGAGCGTTTTTCCAGTGCAGCAAGGCTGGGTACAGGGTTCTTTGCATTCTCTGATTTTTTGAGGCAAAACTACTTTTTTCGTTTGAAAAAACGTGGTGAAAAACATTTTTTCCTTACTAAAATGTGTTCCCCCATTTTCGGGTTTTCAAACACCTCAACGAATCAGTACAACGTGTACCATGCTCCTTTTCCCTTTCCGTTCAGTCGGATCAGTTGATCCCGAATCAATTTTTCCATCTGCCGACGCAGGCTGCTGCGGGGGTGGCTCGTCAATTTTTCCAACTCGCCCATCGTCGTCCGTCCTCTTTCCTTCAGGATATCAAGGATAAAATGTGCGGTCTGGCTTTGTTGCGTCAGTAGAATTTGCTCCCGGCTGATTTTTGCGTTCAGGTTATCCTTTTGGCGTTTGAGCGATTTCAAAAAGAACACGATCCACGCTTCCCAATTGGGCTGGGGAAAGGAAAGCGTCGTTTGGGTTTGCCGCAAGGACAGGTAGTATCCCTTTTTTTCCTGTTCGATAACGGCCTCCAACGAACTGTATGGGACAAAAAGGTAGCCCGATTTGAGCAACAAGTAAGTGGTCAAAGCCCTGGATAACCGCCCGTTTCCGTCCTGAAAGGGATGAATTGCCAAAAAGCACACGATAAAAATGGCGATTATCAACAACGGGTGCAGCTCGGCTTCGGCAAATGCCGTTTGTGTCCATTTGACCAATTCCTGCATTCGGGCAGGCGTTTCGAGGGGCGATGTGGTCTCGAAGACGACCCCGATTTGCTGCCCCTGCGCGTCGGTCGCCACGACGTGGTTGGGATGCTGCTTGTAGCGGCCCCTGTGCCATTGGTCTTTGTCGCTGTGTTTGAGCAGGATGCCGTGCAGTTGCTGGATGAAATTTTCGGTTAGCGGGATGTCGCCGTAGCTCGAAAAAACGGTGTTCATCAGTTCTGCATAGCCCACCACTTCCTGTTCGTCGCGGGTGTCAAATGATTGGATTTGCAGTCCCGAAAGCAGTTGGCCCACCTGTTTGTCGCTCAGTTTGCTGCCTTCGATGCGCGTGCTCGACCCGATGCTTTCAATGGTTGCGACCTTTCTCAACTGCAACAATTTGTCGGGAGCAAGATTGCCAAGTGCCTGCCAAGCGCCTTTGAACTCATCAATTTCTGCGACGAGACGTACCATGGCTGCGGTGAAAACCAAGTTTTGCGCGTGAATCATTGACGTGTATTTTGACGCAAAAGTGCGCAAATAAACTTTATTGACGCAAAAAGTGGCGCGAAAAGACGCAAATAATTTTGCCCGAAACCCTCACGCCTTGCGCACAAACTCCGATTTCAGGCCCATTGCCCCGAAGCCTTCGATTTTGCAGTCTATGTTGTGGTCGCCGTCGGTCAGGCGGATGTTTTTCACTTTTGTGCCGGCTTTCACTGGGCGCGGCATGCCTTTCACGGGCAGGTCTTTTATGACGATGACCGAGTCGCCATCGTGCAGTTCGTTGCCGTTCGAGTCCAGAACCCGGAGGCTGGGGTCTTCGCTCGGAGCGGCCTCCGTCGCTGGGTCCCACTCGTGAAAACACTGCGAGCAGGCCATCGAGCCTTCGTTTTCGTAGGTCAGGTCGGATTGGCAGTTGGGGCATAGAGTTGTAGTGGGCATTTGTTGGGCGGTATTTAAAGGTGATATTGGGCGGTGAAGGTAAGGTGGTTTGGTTTTAAGCCCGGCGAGTAAAAAAAAACGCGGCCGGGTTACCCTGCCACCGGGCCAAAATCGGCCTGCCATTTTTGCCAGCCGTGGCCATACATGCCATGCGCGGCGATCAGTAGATTTTTTCCTATAAGTTTGCACAAAGAACAACGCGTCTGTTGAAGCCATAGCAAACGTATGAGCTGCACGCCGAATGACGTGCTTATTTGCTAAGGCGACCTCGTCTGCAGCGCCGAACCCGTGCTGCCGGGTTTTTCGATGGGTGCTGAAAAGTTGTTTGGCGTAGAATAGACAGTGCTAACACGAAGCAACGAGATGGGAAAAGCAACGATTTTACTGATTTGTTTAACACTGGCAGCCGGGACTGGTATTTACCTCGTAACGAACTCAAATCGTTCGGTAGCACAGTCTGATCAAAATGCGCCGGAGATTGGCTCTTTTCGCCACTACGACGAATTGCGAGATGGTGATTTGATTTTTCACATATCGCTTTCCAGTCAAAGTAAAGCCATCCAATTGGCAACAAAGTCAAAATACTCCCACTGTGGCGTTGTGTACAAACGAGGGAGCCGATGCTATGTGTTTGAAGCCGTACAGCCCGTAAAACAAACACCGCTCGAAGCCTGGATAGCACGTGGACAAGGGAAGCATTACGTGGTCAAGCGCCTTAAAAATGCAGATCGGGTACTTACTCCTAAGGTGTTAAAGAACATGAAAAGCGTGGGTGAAGAACTCCTGGGCAAAGACTATGACTCGACGTTTGAATGGTCGGATGATAAAATATACTGCTCCGAACTCATCTGGAAAATTTATCAACGAGCCACAGGTCTTGAAATTGGAAAACTTGAAAAATTGAGGGCCTTCGATTTGTCTGACGATCTCGTAAAGAAAAAAATGAAAGAACGGTATGGAGCAAAAATTCCAGTTGACGAAACCGTCATATCCCCTGCTGCTGTTTTTGACAGCGAACTTTTGAAAACAGTGCTGTCAAAATAGCCTTTCCGGTACCCATTATCTTGTAATTCACAACCAAAATCCATGAACACCGACAACGAAACCATCCAGGCCTGGGACAGCGTCGCCGCGCAATACCAAACCATTTTCATGGACCTGGACCTGTACGACGACACCTACGACGCCTTTTGCCAGCGTGTCGAAAAGTCCGGAGCAAAAATCCTCGAAATCGGCTGCGGCCCCGGCAACATCACCCGGTACCTGCTGCGTAAAAGACCGGACTTCGACATGCTGGCCACCGACGCAGCGCCCAACATGGTGGAACTGGCCCGTAAAAACAACCCGACGGCCCGCTGCGAAGTCATGGATTGCCGGGAAATGGAGCGGTTGGAGGCCTGTTTTGACGGCATCATGTGCGGGTTTTGCCTGCCCTACCTGTCCAAAGAAGACTGCGCCAACCTGCTGCGCGACTGCTCCAACCGGCTGAATCCCGGCGGCACGCTCTACCTCAGCGCTATCGAGGGCGACTACGCGCGGTCGGGATTTGAAACCAGCAGCGACCGCAAAACCCGAATGTACGTGTACCTCCACCAAGCGGATTACCTGCTCGAAGCACTGAAAACCAATGGATTTGCCAACATAGACCTGATCCGAAAACCCTACACAAAAAGCGACGGCACCGCCTCCACACACCTGATTCTTATCACTACAAAACCTTAACCCATGACACGTTTGCTCACCATTTTTTTTCTCCTCCTGCACCTCGCGTGCGCCGGCCAAATCCTGAACGGATCGTTCGAAAACTGGACGTTCAATCCCGATGTGGGCATCAACGAGTCTAAATGGAAACTGAACGATTGGCGGCACGAAAGCCCGTTGGGAGATTCTTTACTCAGCCTCCTCGGCACATACAGAGACACCACCGCACAGTCGGGCAACTTCGCCCTCGGCCTGTCCCGCTGGTACAACTACACGTTCGATGTGGTTGCGTTCCGAAACGCCTGCCCAACAAAACCGACCCGGCTGACAGGCTATTTCAAATACGATGAAGGCCTTTTGTCCCTGAACCTGACCGATACAGCGCAGGTGTCTGTTTTCCTGACGCGGTACAACACCGCCACGCACACGACCGACACCATCGGCATAGGGCAAACGGACTTGGCGGGTGTGGACACGTTTTCGTTCTTCCAGTGCCTCATCGCTTACGCGCAGCCCGGTGTTTTCCCCGACAGCGTTACGATCATGCTGGAGCCTACAAAATTCCGGTACGGGTTCGGGGGCTGCGTATTAAACTCATGGTGCTCGTTTTTGACCGTGGATGAACTCTCCTTAGACTTCGGCACCCCGGCTCCCGAACCGCCAGGCGCAAAACCGTTTTCGATTTTCCCAAATCCCGCCACAGACAAGGTAGAAATTGCCGGCCCCATAACCGGCGAACGCGTACGGGTTTTCAATGCCCTCGGTGTATTGGTTCTTGACTCTCAGGCAGCGTCCGACCGGTTTTTTATGGATGTTAGCGGGTTCAACAGCGGGGTGTATTTTGTGTCAATTGCTGGAAAGGCTAAAACGCTGGTCATAAAATAACCCTCGGATGCCATTCAGTTTATATGTTTGCCCGACAGCGCATTTGCTGGAAAAACAAAAACACTACACCTGTTATGAAACAACTCGTTCTCCCCTTGTCAGCCTTCTTCTTGCTGGGCATTTCCTGCAATCAAAACACACCCACCCCACCGAAGGAAATCAAGCAGTACACCATCGAGCAGTTTTACAAAAACGAGCAGATCGGCGGTGGTGCCTGGTCGACTGACGAGGCCAAATTGCTAGCCCACAGCAACAAAACGGGCATCTACAACCTCGTCGAGATCAACGTGGCCGATGGCACGCAGCGCCAGGTGACCAATTCCACCGAAGAATCCTTTTTCGTGATTGATTACGTGCCCGGAACTGGCCAAATCCTGTACTCCGCCGACAAGGGTGGCAACGAAATTGACCACATCTACCTGCTCGGCGACGATGGCTCGGCTAAAGACCTGACTCCCGCCGAACGTGAAAAAGCCAACTTTATCGGCTGGAGCCTCGACAAAAAGGCCCTCTTTTACACTTCCAACAAGCGCAACCCGCAGTTTTTCGACCTGTACAAAATGACGGTGAGCGACTGGAAGGCAACTATGGTGTACCAAAATGACGCAGGCATGGACGTGAACGGTATCTCGTGGGACGAAAAAACGCTCGCTCTGCAAAAAACCAACACCACCAGCGAGAACCAACTTTTCCTGTACGACATCGCCTCGAAAAAAATGACCGAAATATCCGAGGCTGCTGCCCTGGGCAGCTACGATGCATC
>JBJXEZ010000178.1:0-7416 GCA_046153695.1 Saprospiraceae bacterium | reverse complement strand
GAAAGCGGCTCGGCAGCATGAATCGGCAGGGTTACGGTAAACTCCGCACCCATGCCGGGCTGGCTCTTGGCCGCAATGTCGCCGCCCCTCAATTTGACCAGGTCTGTGGTGAGTGCCAGACCGATGCCGGTGCCGCCTTCGGCTCGGTACGAGCTGTCGGCGCTGCCGCTTTCCGGCCCGGGTTGAACGGACGGGGCTTGGTAAAACCGGTCGAAAACGTAGGGCAAGTGTTCTTCGGATATACCGGTGCCGGTGTCGCGGACGCGAACGACGATGTACTGCTGGCCGAGCGGAAGGCGTTTCGTGGGCCGGTCGGCAGTCAGGCGCAGATCCACGTACACGTGGCCGCCAGCGGGCGTGAACTTGACAGCGTTGGAGATCAGGTTGCCCACTACTTGCTGGAGGCGTTCGGGGTCGAAGCCCATTTCGAGCGCTTCGGCATCGGAAAGAAAGTGTATTTGAACACCTCTGCTTTGAGCAAACGAGTGAAAACTTTCTACCAGATACTTGAGGTAGCCCACCACATCGCCCTGCTGCAGGTGCAGGGTCATCTTGCCGCCTTCCAATTTAGACAGATCGAGCATTTGGTTGACCAGATCAAGCAGTCGGGTGCTGTTTCGCTGAATCATTTTTGTGCCTTCGTCCAACCATACAGTGGGGTTTTCCCGGATTTGATCGGCCATCCCGGATATGACGGTGAGCGGGGTGCGAAACTCGTGGGTGATGTTGGTGTACAGCCGGGTCTTGACGGTATCGAGTTCTATAAGCCGCTCTGCCTCGGCGCGGGCGAGCCGCCGGTTGAGCAAAAAACGATAAGCCCCGTAGGCAATACCACCCACCAGGGCCAGATAGACGAGGTAAGCCCAAGGCGCTTGCCACCACGGGGGGCTTACTGTAACCAGAATACTCGTGCTCGCATTGTTCCAAACACCGAGGCCGTTGGTGCCGCGCACCCGGAACGTATACGCGCCCGGCGGTACGTTGAAGTAGGTCACTTCTCCCTCGCGCAGGTCGTTTCGCCAGTTTTTATCGTAGTTTTCGAGCATGAACTCGATGTGGTTGCCTTCCGGGTTCTGGTAGTCGAAGCAGGCCAGATTGAAGGCGAACACGTTCTGGTCGTGGGCAAGGTGGATTTCGGATGTTTCCCAAATGGGCTGGCGGAGGACGGAGCCTGGGCCTGGCAGGATCGGTTCATTGGCCAGTTTGAAGCCGACAATTTGAATCTCGGGACCGTTCTTGTTTCCCGCTTGCGCGGCGTTTTTTGGGAAAAACGTGATAAATCCACCTTTGCCTCCGATAAGTATCTCGCCACTTCTGGCAACATGGATGGACAGAAAAGTCAGTTCGCAGACCTTGATGCCCCGAAAAATGTCGTAGGTGTAAAAGAACTCACTCTTAGGGTCAAACTCGACCAGTTTGTGGTCGGTAGTCATCCACATTTTGCCGTTTCTGGCCCTGGCTAAGGAGCGCATATAGTTGGTCGGGATACCGCTGTTGGCGGGGGTGTACTTTTTCATCTGCCCGGTGCCGGGGTTCAGTTTGAATAGCCCCTGGATCAGCGTCAAGACCCAAATATTGCCCTCGTCGTCGCCGGTGATGGTGCCCGCGCAGCCGCGTTCGTCCTTTGAAAAAAAGCGTTTGAATTGCCCGGTATTCGGGTCCAGGCGATCCAAAAACATCGGTTGTTGAGCCAAATCGCCACCCGGCTCCACGCCTCCGCCTACCCAGATGTGGCCTTGACCGTCCTGGTACAAACCAAAAGTCTGGTTGCCACTGATACTTCTTGGGTTTGCCGGGTCGTGCAAAAAGCGTTTGAACTTACCCGTTTGCAGATCCAGGCGGTTCAGGCCGCCGCCCCATGTAGTTACCCAATAATAGCCGCTTTGGTCTTTTATGATATTGGTTACAAAACTTGATGCCAGGCTGTTTGGGTCGTTTGGGTCATGGCGGTAGCGCCGTACCACGGTGTTTGTTTTGGGGTTGAAGCGGTAAAGCCCGTTTCCGGTGCAGAGCCATAAATCGCCGTCGGGATCAGGCCAAATGGTGAAAACACTGGCATCCATAACATCCGTACTGGTTTCCGTTTCAAATACAACGGTTGTTTTTTGGCCGCTTTTGCGGTCAACCCGTACTAATTTGCTCGGAAAGTTGTCGTCGCCACCTAACCAAATATTGCCCTGAGCATCCTCTTGCATGGTTTGAACGAGCGAGAGCTGTTTGTCTGTTTCGTGAAACGTGAACAATTGGGGTTTGGCAAAAATTTTAAGCGCCATGCCGCCTGTGATGCCGCCCCCGGCCCACACGGTACCGTCGCGGGCGAGACAGAGATTCCACAAAAAATTCATCTGGATGCTGCCCGGTTGCTTACTCTTTTCAAAATGCCGGACGATGCCAGTTGCCGGGTCGTAAATCTCCAAACCCGACATGGACCCGATCCACAGCCAGCCGTTCCGATCCTCAAGTATGGACAAAACCTGCTGAAAAGGCTCTGGTGCCAACGATTTGTCCCGCAGGTAGGGCGTGCCGAGTTTGCCCGGTGCTGGCGGCAGCCGCTCGAATTGGCCCGTGTTTCGGTTGAGGCGTTGCAGGCCGTTACTACCGATTGTTCCCACCCAAAAATTACCTCGGGAGTCCTCGAACAAGGCCCGCACACGGTTGTCGGCGAGGCTGTTGGGGTCGGCCGGGTTGTGCAGGTAGCGGGTGAAAGACTCGGACTCGGAGTGGTAGCGGTTCAGGCCGCCGGTCTTGCCGGTTGGGTCCGTTAGATCCCAAGGAAAACCACAACCCACCCACAGCGTTCCTTGTCGGTCCATATACAATGCCCGCACCAGGTTGGCGCTCAGGCTGTTCGGGTTGCCGGGGTCGGAAAAGAAACGCTTGAATTTTCCGGTCTTGGGATCCAATCGGTTCAGGCCCTTATGCGTGCCTACCCACACGAACCCGGCCGGATCCTGAACAACCATCGAGACGGTATCGTTGCTCAGGCTGTTTGGATCGTTGGGGTCGTGTTTGTAGCGGTAATGCAATCCCGATGACTGGTCGTATCGGGTGAGTCCCTTGCCGTAATCTGCCAGCCAAAGCGTGCCGTCCTTGTCCACACAAATCCATTGGACAGAGTTGCCAATCAGGGAGTTATCCTGCAATGGGTCGTGGTAAACGGTGGTCAGGCTGCGCCCGTCGTACCGTTGGAGGCCGTCCTGGGTGGCAAACCACAAGAGGCCAAGGGAGTCCTGCGCAATACATTGCACGAAATTACCTGGTATCTCACCAGGCAGGCTAAACGGCTCAAATCGGGGATGGAAGTCCCGCAGGCTCTGAGCTTGGCCGGTCATGGCAAGGAATAAAGCGAGCAGCAGCAGCGGTGTTATTCGGACTGACATGGTTTTTTTAGTTACTGGTTAGCAGCGGTTCGGGCATAAACAGGGCCGATCGTTGCGACCAGCCCTGCCAAATGTATGAAGTATTTTAGGTTGCAGGTCATTTCCCGGCCATTGTTGTCGGAACGTTCGATGCGGCTTGGTAGCGCACGGGACCAAGGCGAACACCCTTGGTGCCGGCGATTAATTCTTGCGAAAGGTGCGCTGCGCCGGCCTGAATGCGGAGGACGTAGGTTCCCGGCTCAACGGTAAGCGAGCGCAGGTCGAGCATTTTGGCAAATGCCGGTTTGCTGGCCACCGTTTGTTCCCAACGCGTACTGCCATCCGGCGCCACGAGAACGATTTCGGTGGCATACTCCTGCAGGTTGGCCAAGTGTACGCGCAGGGTATGCGTGCCTTCCATACCGAGGCGAGCAATGACGCGGCGTGTTCCGCCTGCGTCAAGCAGCAGGCCACCAGTTGTGTGTACAGGATGAACGGATAACGACTCTTGAGTTTTTGTTGCGCATGTCTGCGCCTCGGAGGTAAAAGAGGCAAAAACCGGGAGCGCGACGGCGATGATCAGATTCAGGTGCATTTTCATAGCTAGATAATTTAGATTGTGAATGAGTTTGTTTGAAAAATTTGATGCCACAAAAGTGCGGGCACACCACCTCAAACGGCTCGGACACAGATGCCAAGGTTTGGGACATTCCTGCCAAACACTCGGACAAATCTTGCAACTATAGGACTGGTATTGCATTTCCACGATTTGTGTTCAATACCTTTGTCGCCACTAAACGCTCCTGCTCGCTTTGGCGCCTACTCAAGTTATTGATCTCGCTGTCAGTGTCGTGCTCGGCATGATCATGTTCGGTGTCGGACTGTCCCTTACTTACAGGGACTTTGCCCGGATCGTGCGCCACCCGAAAGCATTTTTTTCGGCCTTGGGCATCCAGATGCTGGGACTGCCGGTGATAGCCCTGGTGATCAACCTTGTAGTCCCGCTGCCAGCGGCACTCAAGGTCGGGTTCCTCATCCTGAGCGCCAGCCCGGGAGGTGCCACGTCCGGGTACCTGACCTACATTTGGCGCGGTAACGTGGCCCTGTCTCTGGCGCTCACGTCGGTGAACAGCATTCTCGCGCTTTTTTCCATACCGTTGGTGGTCAACCTCGCCCTGCGCATTTTTATGGGCCGCGAAACGGACTTGCACCTGCCTTTTTGGGATACGGTGCAGCAGGTTTTTTTCATCACCGTCATACCGGCATCGCTCGGTGTGGCTATGCGGCACTATTTTCCGTACCACGCCCAACTGATCAGCAAGCCGGCCAAGTACATCATGCTGGTACTGCTCGCCATCGTTTTTTTGGTGAAAATGTTTGCCGGCGAAAACCAGGGCGGGGCCGGGCTGGAATGGTCCGATTTCTTGATCATCACGCCCGTTGCCCTAATTCAAAACGCCTGCTGCTTGTTCACCGGGTACTATTTTCTCAAATACATGGGCCAGGCGCATCCCTCGCGCCTCACCGCCGCCATCGAGTGCGGCGTTCAAAATACCACCTTGGCGTTTCTCATCGCCAGCGTCATGCTCGGCAACCAGGAGATGGTGAAGCCGGCATTGGTCTATTCCCTGTATTCGTTCTGGACGGCCTGCCTGTTTGCCTACATTTCCAATAAACGGGCGAACGCCTGATTTTTTTTCCCGTAACTGTCGCCCAATGGCCGACAATGTTGGTATAGTGCTGTAGCGAGGCTTTGTCACAGGGAGAGCAGGCGTACCTTCGCCGCGTTTTTTCACCAGCACACTACTTTTCTGATCTCGATTTCATGAAACAACAATCCTTCCTTCCTGCTCTGGCCTTCGTGCTCGCTTCTTCTTCACTTTTTGCTCAAGACTTCAATATTCAACTGCGCGGCACGCTGGACTATCCCGGCCAAACTCTCGCCAACATTTGCGGCTACGCCCAAAACGGCCAGGAATATGCCCTGGTAGGCGCATCAAAAGGCCTTTCCATCGTCAACGTCACCGACCCGGCCAATCCCGTTCAGATTGTGCAGATTCCCGGCCCGGACAATCTTTGGAAAGAAATAAAAGTGTATAAAAACTACGCCTATGTCACCTCCGAAGGCGGCGACGGCGTGCAGATCGTTGATCTGAGTAAATTGCCCAATGCCAATCTGGACTACCACCACTACAAAGGCACAGGCGATATCCTTGATCAGCTGGATAAGATTCATGCCCTGCACATTGACGTAACCAAAGGGTACCTGTACACCTACGGTGGCAACTTCAGCAGCGCCCGCGTACATGACCTGAATGCCGACCCGTACAACCCGGTATACGTGGGCCTGTTTGACCAGTTGGGCTACATCCACGACGGATATGTGGACAACGACACGCTTTATGCCTGCCATATCAACGGCGGACGGATGTCCATGGTGGATATGCGTGACAAGGCCAACCCGGTCCTCTTGGGCAGCGTGGAAACTCCCGCCCGATTCACACACAATTCCTGGATTCTGAGCGACCGCAAGACCGTGCTCACCACCGACGAGCGTGTGCCGTCCTTTCTCACCGCTTACGACGTGAGCGACCCCACCGATATCAAAGAACTGGATAGATTCTCTACCAATGACGGAAACGGTTCCATTGGCCACAATACGCACATCCTCAACGACTGGGCGATCACATCCTGGTACACCGATGGTCTGAACATTGTGGATGCTACCCGCCCCGACAACCTGGTTATGGTGGGTCAGTACGACACCTGGCCCAATGCTACCGGCCCGTCCTTCGACGGCTGCTGGGGCGTGTTCCCGTACCTGCCTTCCGGAAACCTGCTGGCAACCAATATTCCCACGACTGACGGAAACGTCACCGGGCGACTTTTTATCCTCGCCCCGACCTACAAACGGGCCAGTTATGTGGAGGGCCTGATTATCAACGGCTGTGACGGCCAGCCCCTCGCCGGTGCCGAAGTCAGAATCAACGGCACAGACTATTCGCCAAGGGAATTTACCAAAAACAACGGCACATTTAAAACCGGGCTTGCCCAGACGGGTACTGTCCAGGCTATCATCAGCAAAGCCGGATTTATTGACGGTGTTGCCAACCTGAATCTTGTAACCGGCCAGGTTGCCTTGCTGAACGTGACGCTTCAACCCATTTCCGCGTTTGATTTGACAGGAAAGGCGGTTGACAAGGTATCGGGCGCCGTATTGGCAAACAAGCCCGTGGCCATCTCCGGCCCGATTCAGAACTACCTGGTTCAAACCGATGCCAACGGCAAATTTGACATCGAATGCCTCGCTGGCGGGAACTACCGAGTGGGGGCATGGGGATACCGGGTGACTGATCTGAACGTGTCGAATGATGGCCCGGCTACTATCACGCTTGCCCCGGCCTATTACGACGACTTTGAGCTAGACCTCGGGTGGAGCAAAACGGCTACTGCCCTTGACGGCTTATGGGAACGGGGCAATCCTGTACAAACGACTTTTCAGCAAAAAATCTCGAACCCCGGCGACGATGTCAACTTCGACAACAGCGACAAATGCTACGTCACTGGCAACGGCGGCGGGCAGTCCGGTGCCGATGATGTGGACAACGGCACTGTGACGCTGACCTCGCCGATCATGCGGTTGGCTGGCCACGCCGATGCCAAACTGACATTCGAGTACTGGTTTTTCAACGCCGGTGGCACGGGTACCCCTAACGACAAATTCGAGGTGCTGGCCACCAACGGCCAACAGACTGTCACCATTTTCACGGAAGGAACCTCGGCCAGTGCTTGGCGGCCTTCTGGCGATATTCACCTGAAAGACCACCTTCCGCTGACCAACAATATGCAAATCATGTTTGTAGCCTCGGATACCAACCCCGGCCACCTCGTGGAGGCAGGCGTGGACGCGTTCCAGGTGACACCGGGCGTGGTTTCCGCTCCGGAGCCGGACCCGACGGCCGTACTCGCACTCGCGCCCAACCCGTCGAGCGATGCTTTCGCCCTGCGGTACGACTGGCCCGGTGCTGACGCTGTTATTTTGGAAGTGCGCAACCTG
>JBJXEZ010000175.1:0-27359 GCA_046153695.1 Saprospiraceae bacterium | reverse complement strand
GGTTCAGTTCGTCGCTGATGATGGCATCCTCTTCGCCAAGTAATGACTCGAACAAACCGCCGTTAGCATCGAAAGCAGCGGCGTACAGGATGGCATCATCCATGCCGAGAAAATCGGCGATGCGATGCTCCAACTCTTTGTGTATGTCCTGCGTGCCGCAAATGAAACGCACCGATGACAGGCCGTAACCATGCGTTCGGATGGCCTCGATGGCTGCCTCGATCACCTCAGGATGACTGCTAAGACCGAGGTAGTTGTTGGCGCAAAAGTTCAGCACGTCCTTCTGGGCGGTAGTGCTAATCACCGGGCCTTGCGGTGTAGTGATAATGCGCTCTTCCTTGTAAAGACCCGCTTCGCGAATGCCTGTGATTTCTTGCTCAAGCGCTGGTTTGACGTTGGTAAACATATTTCGTTGTACGATTTTACGGTTGATTGTTTGACGAGGTGGTCAAAATGGATACCCCACTGCTATGTTGAAATTGCTGATTTCGGACCAATTGGTATTTGCCCAGTCCACCCAATATCCCTGGGTGGGTGTTCGAAAAGGGCGGCGCAGTTTGAGGCCCCAATCGAAACGAAACACAAAGTAATTGAAATCAAAGCGCAATCCGAAGCCTGTACCGAGGGCAATGTTTTTGTACGAGTCCCAGCGTAGTTCGGCGTTGGGGCGTTGGGCATCAGGCTTGAGGGTCCAAATGTTGCCACCATCCACAAAAACGGCCCCTTTTACCCACCAAAACAGGGGGAAACGCAATTCAGCATTGAACTCCAGCCGAAAATCTGCGGCTTGAAAAAAAGGTTGTTCACCAATGCGGGCGCACATGCAGGCCTCGTCCAATTCGTAGTAACCGCCCGGTCCGATTTCCCGGATACGCCACGCCCGCACACTGGACGGGCCGCCGACGAAAAACTGTTTCACAAAGGGCACCTCTTTGGTATCGCCGTAAGAAGTTGCAATTCCAGCCCCTAAGCGGACCACCGCTGTAAGGTCTTTTGTGAAATCGCGGGTGTAATTTCCCGTCACATCCAAGCGGGCGTATTTTGAAAATTCAAGATCGGAAATTGCCCAGGTTTGTTTGCCGAACGACACAGACCACAGCTTGTTCAGCACGAACTCCTCCAACCCCGATACATCCGCGTTCAGGCGAAGAAACCAGCGTTCCCCAAATGCGTTTGTTCGACTTGCATAGGTGTAGGTGAACGAGCGCATGATAAACCCAGTGAATAACTGGTTGCCGAAACTGAGTCGCAAAAATTCATTTTTGCCAAAAATGCTGTCGAAGCCCGGCTGTAATGAGGGGCGTAGCACGTCTATCCCAATATTGTCGAATGCATATTGATGTTCTTCATTGGAACGGACGGTATAGCCAAAAGAAGCGTTGAGCAGGTTGTACACATAAAAACCGCGCAAGTCGAGGTAGTTGTAGTTCAGGCCTATGCGCACCTGCCCGTCGCTTTTCATGCGTTCGTAGAGCGAGTTTTTGATCAACCCCAGCCGATTGAGTCGATTCCAAAGGCCGAGGTAGTCAAAGTATCTCGGAAAGGTCAATTCATTCTGAATTTTGAATTGCTGGGAAAAAATCAGGCGGTCGCGCTGGGCTGCCAAGTCGAATTCCAGGCTGTACGCCAGGTCGGTTCGGATCACCTCGGCACCACTCAACAGGTTTCGGTTCACCGCCGACAAATTGGCCGACGCGCCCAACAGCCGCCCGCTGAGGTCGCTTCCCGAATTGGTAGACGAGTTCATTTCGAGGCCGTAGCCGATGGCAAACCGTTTGTTTAGCGAAAAAGAAACGGTGATGTTGATTTTTTCAGGCTGCAGGCTGTCTTGCAACGGGCGAATGGTGACGAAGCGAAAAACGCCGAGACTATTCAGGTGGCGGGCTGTTTCGTCCAGGTCCGCTTGCCGGTACAAGGTGCCCGGCTGAATAGCGATAGCCTTGCGCAGTCGAATCGGTTTTACATCAAATTGCAGGCTTGAAGTGGCAAAATAGATGTTGTCTATGGTGGTGTCCTGACGGATACTGTTCAGGTCCGGCACAAAGTCCGAGAAGACGGAAACCCGCCCAATTGTATAGGTTTTATGCAGGGTTGAATCGTCCTGCGGCAACACCTCCACCGTCACATTGGTCTTCGCACCGGTGCTATCGCCGGTGAACTCTATGAACTGGGGCACGAAATACGCGAAACCCCGATTTTTCATAGCGGCGGTGATCCGGCCTTTTTCGGCCTCGAACGATTTTCCGTCCAATGCGCCCCCGCTCTTGAGAAATGAAGCACCTTGGGTTTCATGCAGGACATGCAGCGCCTGGCTGTCACGGCTCACAAATTGGACGGTGTCAATCTTAAACAGCGGACCAAGTTCGAGCGTGTAGGTCACAGCAGCGTTGCTGTGCGCTCGCAGGGTATCGCGCCCGGGGTCGAAGTACAGATCGTCCCCGTAGTAAAAATGCTTGTCGTAAAACTGGACCGAGTAGGTACTGGTGGCCTTGAAATAGCCCCGTTGGCGCATGTAGTTTTGGATATTGAGGTTGGTGCGGCTTGTTTGCGCCTCGTCATACAGTACAGGTGCTTCAGCCACTTTTTTCTTTATCCAGTTGGCAAATTTGGAATCCTTGTTCTGGTATTTATAGTAAAACCAAAGCCGCGCAGGCGTGCGTAACGCGAGGAGGCTCAATTCATTGGGCTTTTGACGGTACAAGGCGCTCAGTTCGTACATCAATGGTGCCTTTACCGTCAGCGGCAGTTTTTCCTCGCTTTTAAGTACGAGATTGTTTTTGCGCAACAGGGGAGGGCCTTGGCTCTTGTCCACATACTTGGTTATATTGCACGCGCAAAAAAACAGGCTCAGAACTACGAGCACGAATGGTCGCACTGCCGGGGTGATGGGGCCTGTATTTTTTCCAATTAGGTGAAACTGCACGAAAGATCGCTTACCGAACAACCAAGGAACCTGTGTAAAAACGCCGACAACCTGTACCGTTATGTTATCAGCCAACCAAGCAAAATTCCTGACTGCCCTTCAGGTGAAAAAGTACCGGCAAAAGTATCGAAATTTCGTGGTAGAGGGCACCAAAATGGTTGTCGAACTCTTGACCCAAAACCGTGTCGGTGTGGTGGGCATATACGCACTGGAGGATTGGGCGGCTGAAAATGCAGCTGCATTGGAGCCTTTTCGTCCCATTTTTCAGGCGTTGAGCGAGCAGGAACTGAAAAAAATTTCCGCGCTGACCAACCCGCAGCAAGTGCTGGCCGTGGCGGAAATGCCAGCCGACTTGCCAGTCTGGGGCACAAATGGCTGCTTTTTCCTCGACGGCATCCGCGATCCCGGCAACCTCGGCACCATTTTGCGTGTGGCCGACTGGTTTGGCTTTTCAGCGGTTTTTTGCTCGCCTGACTGCGCCGATGCATTCAGCCCCAAGGTTGTGCAGGCCAGTATGGGAGCCATTTTACGGGTGCCGGTTTACGAAATGGAACTGGTAGACGTGCTCGCTCTATCGCCCGATTGCACTGTGATAGGTGCCGCGCTGGACGGCGAAAATGTTTTTCAAGCAAACTTTTCACCGAACACACTTTGGGTAATCGGAAACGAGGGTGCCGGCATGCGCCCCGAGACGGAACGGCTGCTGACGCACCTGGTCACCATACCACTGGCACCCGGTAGCGGCTCCGAATCGCTGAATGCATCCGTAGCGGCGGGTATTTTGGCGGCTTTATACCGCGAAAAATGTCCAATTTAACTCCAGTGTGTTTCGTAGTCAACAAGTACCTTCGCCGTGCGTTTTATAGCCAAACTATTCAATCAAAACATCATGGACAACATCCGTAAATTTCTCCCCCTCATTCTCCTTGGCCTGCTCTTGCTGATGGTTTTCAACATGTGCGGCTCGTACAACAACGTCGTCGGCAAAGACGAGGGCGTGAAAAAGGCCTGGTCGCAGGTAGAAAACCAGTACCAACGCCGTTCCGACCTCATACCCAATTTGGTAAGCACGGTAAAGGGCTATGCCGAATTTGAAAAATCGACGCTTCAAGCCGTCGTGGAAGCCCGCGCAAACGCCACCAAGGTCACATTCACTGCTGATCAACTGACGCCAGAAAATATACAGAAGTTCGAGCAAGCACAAGGCGCTTTGGGCAACACCCTTTCCCGTTTGCTGGCTGTAGCAGAAAATTACCCGAACCTGAAGGCGAACGAAAATTTTCGAGACCTGCAAGTACAACTGGAGGGCACGGAAAACCGCATAGCCGAGGAACGCCGCAAGTTCAATGAATCAGTGAACGGGTACAACACCTACATTCGCAAGTTCCCGACCAACTTGTATGTAGGCATCTTCGGTTTCTCGCCTCGTGGGTACTTTCAGGCTGCCGCAGGGTCCGAAAATGCACCCAAAGTGGAGTTTTAACGCCTGTGGCTATGCTTTTTTCTCCAAACGAAGAGTCCCGCGTTTTGTCCGCAATCCGGGTTGCCGAGCAGCGTACCAGCGGCGAGATTCGCTTGTACATTGAAGATTTTTGTGACCGCGACCACCCTGTGGAGCGGGCTGCTGAGGTGTTCCATATGTTCGGCATGTTCAATACCAAACTGCGGAATGGTGTGCTGCTGTACATTGCGGAAAAATCCCACCATTTTGCGATTTGGGGTGATGCCGGTATCCATGAACGTGTGGGCTTTCAGTTTTGGGAAGCCGAAAAACAACTGCTTCAGGAGCATTTGCTTCAGGAAAAAGCCTGCGAAGGTGTGTGCAAGGTTATCGAACAAATCGGCGAACAGCTCCAGCAGTATTTTCCTGCCGATTCCAAAGACAACGACAATGAACTTCCCGATGAAATTATTTACGGTTGAGGCCACCAGACAGCGGATGCTTTCGATGGTCGCGGTGCTCTTGCTAACCAGAGTAGTATCCGCTCAATCGGAAATTTTCCCCGAAAGACCTGAACCTGTCGTTCTCGTACACGACTACTCGAATTGGCTATCGGAACAGGAGCGATATCTGCTGGAAGATAAACTCCAGCGGTACCGGGATAGTACGTCCACTGAAATCGTAGCCATGATCAGGCCCGATATCGGTGGCTACGACCGGTCGGCCTACGCTTTTGAACTGGGTAACCAATGGGGCATCGGGAAAAAAAGCAAAAACAATGGCGTCGTCGTACTCATCGTAACGGAGCAGCCCAGCCGGGGTGTTTTTATCGCCACAGGCTATGGCACGGAGGGCGCTTTACCCGACATTACAGCGGGTCGTATCATCCGAAACACGATGATACCGTTTTTCAAACAAGGTCAAAATTACCAGGGAATTGACGCTGGCCTGACGGATATCATGCGTGCGTTGGCTGGCGAATTCAAGGCTGACGAGTCCGAAAAGCGCAAGTCCCCAGCCTGGATTCTCCTTGCTATCGGTCTATTCTTTTTGATCTTAATTGTGGTTCTCGCGATAATCGTGGCTAAAAACGGCTCAGTTTACAGCGGAAACGGCCCTGTCCGCCGCCATCGAAACAGAGACGATTGGTGGGGCGGCGGTGGATTCGGTGGTGGGTTTGGTGGTGGATTCGGTGGCGGCGGAGGGTTCGGTGGCGGCGGCGGTGGTTGGGGCGGCGGCGGATTTGGCGGTGGTTCGTTTGGCGGAGGCGGCGCGGGCGGTAGTTGGTAGTATTTTCAGCGACGAACAGCAAACGATGAGCATTCAGCATACACCTATATATTTCGGCCCCTCGGATATTCACGGGATGGGCGTTTTTGCGGCCGGGCTGATACCGGAAGGCGCTGTGATCGAAGTGTGCCCCGTGTTGTTGTTCCCAATGGCCGAACTTCCAGCCGTGCGCCAGACTATGCTGGACGACTACTACTTCGACTGGGGTGACGATGGCCAGTGGTATGCTCTTGCACTGGGCTACGGCTCGTTATACAACCACGCTTACGAGCCAAACGCCGATTACGGAATGGACTTCGAAAACAAAACCATTGATATTTACGCCCTGCGAGATATCGTTCCGGGTGAAGAAATTTTTATCAACTACAATGGTTCGCCCGAAAATCAGGAAAAAGTCTGGTTTGAAGTATGAATACGAACACAGAGATACTCACCTACGACTCGGCTGCCGCCGAACTGGAACAAATCGTTGCCGATCTGCAAAACGAGGTCGTGGGTATTGACGATCTGGCGGCTAAAGCCGAACGAGCGCAAGAACTTATCCGGTTTTGTCGCGAGAAACTCCGCGAGGTGGATGAACGCCTGCAAGACATGATTACCTGATCGTTGTAAACACGCTCTTACTCATTGGTTGAGAATCGGTACCCGATGCCGCGCATGGAATGGAAAAACCTGGGCTGGCGTGGGTCCGTTTCAAAATATTTACGAAAGGCGAGTATGAAATTGTCTATCGTGCGGGTGCTGGGAAACACATCATATCCCCAAACGGCCTGTAGGATTTGGTTTCGACTGACGACTTCGTTTTTGCGTTCCACGAGCAATTTTAGCAGCATGGCCTCTTTTTTTGTCAACGCTATTGGAGTACCACGCCATGTTATGGCCTCGTAGGTTTCAAAATTTACCTTATTCCCACCGAATTCAACCGTGCCAGGAACGTCGCCTTTTACCCGTTGGCTGCGGCGCAACAGGTTGCCTACACGAAGCAAAAGCTCCTCCAGATTGAAAGGCTTTGTCAGGTAATCGTCGGCCCCGCGTTTCAGGCCGGCGATACGGTCTTGGGGCAAATCCTTGGCTGTGAGCAGTAAAATGGGCACCGGGTTGTTTGCCAGCCGTACTTGTTCCGTGATGCTGAACCCGTCCAAATCGGGCAACATTACATCCAGCAACAACAGGTCAAAGTGTTGACCCGCAACGAGTTCAATGGCTTTTTTTCCGTTACCGGTGGATACCACCTCATAGCCTTCGAGTTCGAGGTTGAGTTGAAGGGCTTCGCGAATGGTGGATTCGTCTTCTGCAAGAAGTATGCGCATAAAAAAGGGTTGTGGTTTCGATCGCGTGCCGTTTTTTGAAGAAAAAGGGGCGACAAAGGTGGCTGCGTGCAAAATTCAGATTACATATCCAGTATCAACGATTTTTCGATAGAAACCAACTCACTTGGGCAGTGATTTGTTCTTATTCACAACCATCTAAAATTTTCCGTGTTCTGTTGCCTCCCAGTGGAAACCAGTTTAGAGCGTGTTTAAAACTCAGTCGCTGGGCTACAAGCGGCAAATTTTGCTTCATGCAGCCTTGAAATTTTCGCCATAGAAAACCACTATGCATGCAAATTTCGCCTTGCCTGAAACAAAATTCGCTCGCTTTCGCCTCGGCACTGAATTTTAAACACGCTCTTATCTACCGTTCACCTTAATTCCTTGTTTTTCTACATGGCAACATTTAAACGCACTGCATCTGCCGTTTGGAACGGCTCCGGAGCCGATGGTTCAGGCACGTTGACCGGACCTTCCGGTGTCCTTCAAAACACGCCGTATTCAGCCAAACTCCGTTTTCAAAACGAGGACGGCCTCGCTGGCACCAACCCGGAAGAACTCGTGGCCGCAGCACACGCTGGCTGCTACATCATGGCCCTTAGTTTTCGCCTTTCAGGCGCGGGGTTTCCGCCTGCTGCGCTGAATTGTTCGGCAACAATTGATATGGAAAAGGGCGACAGCGGTTGGGGATTTGCCAAAATCACCTTGCTTTTGGAAGCCGATGTGCCAGGTATTTCCGCTGATTTGTTTCAGGAGCACGCTCACGCTGCCAAAGCCGGTTGTCCGGTCAGCAAAGCCCTGGCCGCAGTGCCGATTGAGTTGGAAGCCAGTCTTGTGTGACTGGAGTGTCCATAAAGAGTTTATTCAAAAACCTCCATTGGTCTGTTCAGGCCAATGGAGGGTTTTGGATAAACTCTAAACCACAATATTTACGATCCGGCCCGGGATAACAATGCATTTTTTCACTTGTGCACCGTCAAGATTGCGGTGTACAAACTCTTGCTGCATGGCCAGTGCCTCTACTTCGGCAGGCCCGGCGGAGGATGCGATTTCGATGTTTCCCCGGTGCTTCCCATTGATTTGCACGGGATAGATAACAGTATCCGTTTTCAAGAATTCTTCGTTCAGTGCTGGCCAGGTTGCGTCGCACACCGTGCTTTCATGGCCCAGACGGTGCCATAGCTCTTCGGCCAAGTGCGGAGCGAATGGTGCGAGCAGTACCACTGCTGGTTCCAGAACAGCCCGTTTGTGGCACTTCAGCGCCCGCAGTTCGTTGGTCAGGATCATAAAATGGCTGACACAGGTATTCATTGAAAAGCGCTCTATATCTTCCGTTACCTTTTTGATGCAGGTGTGCAGAGCGCGAAGTTCGTCGCGGGAGGGCACTTCGTCAGTAGGCAACCAATCGCCGTTTTCGGCAACGAATTGACCCCAAAATCGGCGCAAAAACCCAAAAACACCGGTGATGCCTTTGGTATCCCAGGGTTTGCTTACTTCGATCGGCCCCAGGAACATCTCGTACATCCGGTAGCAGTCGGCACCGTACTGAGCCACCATGTCGTCGGGGTTCACCACGTTGAATTTCGACTTGGACATTTTTTCCACTTCGAACGAACAGGCGAATTTTCCCTCCGGATTTAGTTTGAAATTGGCTCCCTGGAACATCTGCTGTTGCGCAGCCTGTTGCAGATCCAACATATCATCAGCCACAATGCTGATGTCCACATGTAGTTTGCTGAAACAATCCAATGGGTACTTGGAGGTCAGATCGTGCGAAACAAACAGTTGATCAACCTTTTGTACGAGTTCGGTCATAAAAAACCGCTCGCGGCTGTTTAGCGCCTGTTTGATTTTTTCGGCCGTGCGTTCGTGCTGGTTGATGTATTCGGCTAGTTCCTCGTTGAACAGTACAAGCAGGCGTTTACCGTCGGCCTCGGCGGCCTTGCGAATAGCCTCGATTTTGTCCGTTTGTTTCCACGAAACAACCTCTACGGCCAAATTATTGGTCTCAAAAGCGAAGTCGTACGTAACGGTCTCATCGGCCTGGCTGGTGGGAATACGCATGGGGCCGCTGTCCTTGAAGTACGGCTGGAGCACTTTGAGCCACAGGTATTCTTCATAAAAACTTTCCTTGGCGCGGCAAACCAAACTGGAGCGCCCCTGGATCATCCCCTGATTGGTTAGTTTTTTGGCAAACTCCATTTCTGGAACCAAGCCGAGATCAAACAGGAAGTGGTTCCAAAAACGGCTGTACAACAGGTGGCCGACGGCATGCTCGGCTCCGCCGATATACCAGTCCACACATTTCCAGTAGTCCACTGCCTCCTGGCTACAAAACGCATGGTCATTTTGCGGATCCATGTAACGGTACCAGTACCACGATGAGCCAGCCCAGCCGGGCATGGTGCTGAGTTCGTATTCTGCCCCCTCAGGTGCATTTTGCTGGTTTGGGTACCAACCTTCGGCTCGTGCCAATGGCGGCTCACCAGACTCGGTAGGCAGGTACTTGTCAATGGCGGGCAATACGAGCGGAAGCGTTTCTTCCGGGAGCAGATTTGGCATTCCGTCATACCAAAAGGCTGGCACAGGCTCGCCCCAGTATCGCTGGCGGCTAAACACGGCGTTGCGCAGTTTGAATTGCACCTTTCCCTTGCCGATTCCGTTTGTTTCTAACCAGTTGACGAGACAGGTCACAGCTTCGCTGTACGTCATTCCGTTGATCATGCCGGAGTTGATGTATCGGCCCTCTTTGGATGGATCGGCTGCTGTGTCGAGGTTTTGTTGCGCATCCGAGATTGGCACGATTGGCAGGCGGAAATGCGTGGCAAAACTCCAGTCACGTTGGTCGCCGCTGGGCACAGCCATAACAGCCCCTGTTCCGTAACCCGCCAGTACATAGTCAGCGATGTAGATCGGTATTTTTTGCCCATTGAAGGGGTTAATGGCAAATGCTCCTGTAGCGGCACCAGTTACGCGCTTGACCTCGGACATGCGCTCTAATTCCGTGCGAGAGGCCGCCCATTTAATATAGGCATCCACCTCAGCCTGTCGCGCAGGGACGGTCAGCCGTGGTACCAAATCGTGTTCGGGGGCCAGAACCATAAATGTGGCTCCGTATATTGTGTCAACACGAGTAGTGAAAACCTCAATCGAAATGCCTTCGTGGCCGTCCACAGCAAAACGAACGGATGCACCTTGCGACCGGCCAATCCAGTTTCGCTGTTGTTCTTTAATGGAATCGGACCAGTCAATGCTGTTGAGGCCTTCCAGTAGCCGGTCGGCATATGCGGTTATGCGCATGCTCCACTGTTTCATCAACTTGCGTTCCACGGGATGGCCTCCGCGCTCACTTACGCCGTCCTTCACTTCGTCGTTGGACAGAACCGTGCCGAGGGCTCCACACCAGTTGACGTAGGATTCCTCCGGGAAAGTTAGGCGGTATTTCAACAGCAGGAGGTTGCGCTGTTTTTCGGTCATGGCCGCCCATTCGGCTGCTGTAAAAACGGGCGTGTCCTCATCGCAAACTGCCCTCACACCATGGTTTCCATTTTGTTCAAATCGTGCAATCAGCCCTGCCACCGGGAGTGCCTTGTCGGCATCGAGGTCGTAGTAGTGCTTGAACAATTGCATGAAAATCCACTGTGTCCATTTATAAAACCCTGGTTCGCTGGTGCGCACCTCGCGGTTCCAGTCGAAGGAAAAGCCGATGTTGTCCAACTGCTCCCGGTAGCGCTGGATATTTTGTTCTGTGGAAACCGCCGGGTGGATGCCAGTCTGGATGGCGTACTGTTCTGCCGGTAGGCCAAAGGAATCGTAGCCCATGGGGTTGAGTACGTTGAAACCGTTTTGGCGTTTGAAGCGGGCCACGATGTCACTCGCAATATAACCCAACGGGTGTCCGACATGAAGCCCGGCCCCGGAAGGGTAGGGGAACATGTTGAGGATGTAGAACTTGGGCTTCGACGTGTCGTTGCTCACCTGATAGGTGCGTTGAGCCTTCCACCATTGCCTCCATTTCAATTCAATGTCGCGCGGATTGTATTCCATACCAACTCCTGCCGTTGAATGTTTGGCAGGGCGGCAAAATTATGGATTTAAGTAGAACATAATTTCAACAGAATTTGAAAATGGGTGTTTTGCTTGAAATTTTGTTGATGTTGCACAAAAGCGCCACACGGAGCAACCACTTCGCCGAGCACCACATCAATGCGCCAAAAGCAAAAGGAAATACACCTGATTTAATATGAAGAAATTTAATGTACTCCCATTTATCCTAATCCTTGCCCTGGACCTTTCTGCTCAAACCACCACAGTCAGCGGCCGCCTTACAGATGCAAAAACAGGCGAAAACCTCATTGGAGCCACCGTGGAAGCCATCGGTCTGCAGAAAGGAAATATTAGCAACGAATATGGTTTTTACTCCTTCACCCTGCCCTCCGGTACCGATTCTGTGGTGCTTCGCTTCAATTACTTAGGCTTCCAATCGGCATTCCGATCGATTCGACCCACACCCGGAAACATCGTAATGAACGTTGCACTCGTGCCAGAAGATGCGGTGCTGGAAGAGGTGGTTATTCGCGCCAATGTGCTGGAGGACAAGGTTAAAAGCACGGAAATGTCGGTAGCCACCCTCACCATGCGGGAGGCCAAAGCGCTTCCTGCCTTGTTTGGTGAGGTGGATATTATCAAGATTATTCAGTTGAAACCCGGCGTGACTGGCGGTACGGAAGGATCCACAGGCATTTTCGTGCGCGGAGGTGGACGTGACCAAAACCTGATTGTTCTTGATGAGGCGGTGGTGTACAACCCCGACCATTTGTTCGGGTTTTTCAGCACCTTCAATTCGGATGCAGTGAAGGATGTCAAACTGTACAAGGGCGGTTTTCCTTCCCAGTTTGGTGGCAGGCTTTCGTCGGTCATCGATGTGCGCATGAAAGAAGGCAACAACCAAGAGTACGATGTGACAGGCGGTATCGGTCTCATTTCCAGCCGACTGACCATAGAAGGCCCCATTCAGCGCGACAAGTCGTCGTTTCTCATCAGCGGCCGCCGCACCTACGCCGATCTCATCACGCGCGCCATCAACAAAGCCAATGCTAATACGCCGGATTACAACCCCATCCCCGACTATTATTTTTATGACCTGAACACCAAGGTCAACTTTACGCTCGGAGAAAACGACCGGCTGTACCTGAGCGGCTACTTTGGCCGCGATGTGTTTACCTTCGAAAACGAGTCATTCAATTTCTTATTCGACTGGGGCAATGCCACCGGCACTGCGCGTTGGAACCATGTTTTTGGCCCTAAACTGTTCTCCAACACCACGTTCACGTTTTCCGACTACCAGTACCGGATTCGCAATATCCTGGACGGTTTTTCATTCAACCTCGGCTCCAATATTCGGGATGCCAATGCTAAAGTGGATTTTTACTACCAACCCAATAACGAGCACACCGTTCGATTTGGCGGCAACGCCACGTATCACCAGTTCACAGTGGCCCGCCTCCAATTTGGCAGCGACGACGGGCGCATCAACTTCCAGTCGGGCCAGGATTTTACAGGAATGGAGTATGGCTTGTACGTCGCTGACGAATGGGCTGCCACGCACCGGCTAAAATTCAATTTCGGCGCTCGAATGTCTGCCTGGAAAAACGGCCCTGCGTTTTATGCCAACTTTGAGCCGCGTGCCTCGGCCAATTATTCGCTTGCAGAAAATTGGTCTGTAAAGGCCTCTTATGCCCGCATGAACCAGTATGTACACCTGCTCGCGAGTAGCGGCCTGTCCTTGCCCACAGACATCTGGTACCCAAGTACAGAGGCTGTAAAACCGGAAACCAGCGATCAAATCGCCATTGGCACCTCGTACCTTTTCGACAAAAAATGGCTAATAACCTGGGAGAGCTGGTATAAATGGCTGCAAAACCAGGTGGATTTCATTGACGGTGCCGAACTCTTCGGAAACAACGAACTGGAACGGGAATTAACCATCGGACGCGGCTACGCATTCAGCCCGCTGGAATTAGAAATCGAAAAACGGGAGGGCCGCCTCACCGGCTGGATCGGTTACACGCTGGCCTGGGTACGGCGCGGTGAATTTCCCGTTATCAACAGGGGCGAATATTACTCCCCGCCTTTCGACCCGCGCCACAACCTGAACATCGTGGCCATGTATGACCTGAACCGCCGCTGGCAACTCACGGCTACACTGTCGTACAAGTCCGGAAACGCCGCATGGCTGCCCGTTGGCCGGATGTCGTTTCAGGACGTAGCAGGTAGCCGCCTCCGGCCAGTTTTGCCGATATACGGCGACCGCAACACCTTCAGGTACCCGGCTTATATGCGCCTCGACATCGGCATTGTGTACCGCTGGAAAACCCGCCGCAGCGAGCAAGACCTGACGCTAAGCATTTACAACGCCCTTGACCGCCGCAACACCTTTTTCATATACCTGGACCCCGAGTTCGAGAAAACCAATGTGGGTGGCCAAATCATCGAAACGCCCGTTCGTATCGCGGCCAAACAAGTGTCGTTGTTTCCCATACTGCCTTCCATTACCTGGAACTTCAAATTTTAACCCGAAAAACGGCCAACGTATTCATTCGCCCATCCTAAACTACGACCATGAACGCATCGAAATATTTTGTCTTTTTACTCGTCCTGGCTTCTTTTGCCGCCTGCGATTTGGAAAAGGAAGTAGAGATTGACCTGCCCGTTTACGATAACCGCCCTATCGTGGAATGTTACCTGGAACCAGGCAAGCCGTTCCGATTGCTGCTCACCCGGAGCTATGGCTATTTCGACGATCTGGGGCTGGATTCCACGTTTTTCGACAACACCCTGCTCAGCGGTGCTACCGTCACCGTGGCTTACAACGGACAGGTAGATACCCTGTTCGGGCAATTGTCCTTTGACTTGCCGCCGTTACCGATCCGGCTATACAATTATACCGGCAAAAATACCGTGCCCGCTACACCGGGAATCGAATACACGCTCGGCATCACCATGCCCGACGGCAGCAGCATCAACAGCAAAACGACCATGCTGCCGTTCGTTCCCATTGACAGTAACGTGGTGCAATGGAACGAAGGCCTTGATACCATGGCTCGCGTGCTAACCTATATCACCGACGACCTGACACAAACGAACTTCTACCGCCGTATGCTCAATTACGCTACGTTGGACAGCGTGCCGAGGCAAAATTTTTTGGTTACAGACCGGATAGCCACCTCCTCAACTTTTGCCTTCGGTACCGGGTATCAACTTATGGAAGGCGACACCGTGATCAGCACCATGTTCCACATCACAAAGGATTACTACGATTTTTATGAAAGCATTCTTCGGGCTGTAGCCGGCAACCGAAACCCCTTTGCCCAGCCGTCGCCCATCATCGGGAACGTGCATGGATCGGCCAATCCGCTCGGTGTTTTTACCAGTATGGTTTACGACCGAGACACGATTATTATCATGCGCTAAAAAAATATTTTACACCTTTTGTGGTAATTGGCCCGCTTTTTGAAAAATGTACGTTATTACCAAAACTGATACCGCCATGCATCGTACATCCTCTTCCCCGAAACGCTCCGCTTACCCCCTCAGCACCGCTTTGATTTTGATCCTGCACCTCGGCCTTGGGTATGCCATTTACCAATACGCTACCACACCGGGTGCTGGCACAGAGCCGAAAACAACCGTAGCAACTGCAACCATTGTGCCTTGAGCACAGCATAATTTGTTTTCTCTTGAAAAAAAGAGGCCCGTGGAGAGAAATTCTCTGTGGGCCTCTTTTTTATGCCATACGCGAAGAACCTGCCTACTGTTTCAACACGATTTTTACCAAATCCACCCCGCTCATGCTCGGGAAGCGCAACAGGTACAGCCCCGCCGGCGCGGCACTCATGAAAATAGTACCGGCGTACTGGCCGTCTACCCTCGACAGCCTGCCGTACTGAACGGGCCGCCCAGTGGCATCCAACACCTGATACTCCAAAACCGGAGAAGTGCTCGGCAGCCCTTCGCAGCGCACGAAAAAAACCCCTTCGGCTGAGGGATTTGGAGCTACGCTGATGCGGGTTGTTTTGGCGGGATCGTCCACCGAAACCGCGTATGATACGACCACGTTTTTTCCAAAAACACAACCGTTGGCATCGTGGACAACAACCGAGTACGCGCCACCGGGCAGTGCGTTGAACAGGTTGCCGCTTTGGAAACTATTCCCGCCATCGATGCTGTACGAAAACGGCGATACCCCCGATGTAACGGAGACTAATATCGAACCATCACTACTGGTCGGGCTGCTCAACTGGGTAACGTTCGCTTCCGCCGCGAGCACGCAAAGACTGTCCAGGCAAAACACGTTGGTTTCCTTGAACCCAAAATTGGTCTGCAAAATCGAGGCCAGCACTTTCCCGTTTACATCCTGGATGCTGTACTTCCCCTTGGGGCCGCTAACAGGATCAAGGCCATCGCCAAATGCATCAAAAATCGTGAACGTGTAGCATTTGCCAGGTTCAAGACACCAGGTCTCTTTCAGGGTTTTTTTTGCCTGTTGAAGTGGGTACGGGAGCCTTGAGTACAGAATTTTGGCCTTCGTGTCTTCCAATTGCCACGAGGTTTCGTTTGGATGGTTGTCCAGTGTGAGTACCAGGGTGATGTTGGGGCCATCTATCTGAGCGGGAAAGGTGTGGACGAAGCGATCGTTAGCAGGCAACTCGTCAGCCGTCCCATCAGGTTGAGTAGATTGAATGCTAATCGTGTTGGTACCGGATTGGAAACCGACAAGATGGATCGGGACATGCACACTTTCTTCAGGTGCGAGGTTTCCCGACCAGTTTTGGGTTTGTACCGGAGCGTTGTTGAGCGAATATTTCAAAACAGCGGATGAAAATGTTTCCACACCGAGGTTCGTCAGTTTGGCACTAACGGTCATAGTATCGGCACAAACGTACAAGTCCTTCTCGCTGATATCGGTTATCCCCGCATCGAGGCGGGGCAATTTGCGAACCAGCACGTCAAGGTTGTTGTTGAGCAGCCGTTGATCGCCTGGAAAAGTTGCAAACACCCGGAACGAATACGTTCCGACCGAAGCCATGTTTACTTTTTGGGAAAAAGTGTGGGTGAAGGTGCTGTCGGGCAGGAGCGGATTCGGCAAATTGGCCTGTTCAATTACAGGCTGGCCATTTTCAAAAATGTATCCCAATTCGATGCTTGTCGCTGGTAATTTGCCGGTGTTTTTTACCTGAAAAACCACTGATTCGGAAATCGTGAGGTCGGGCGAATTTTGTGGCCAGAGCAGATTAGTTGCGGCCAGGTCAAGAGTATCCGTTCGCAATGAAAACTGAACGATTTTGGTTGCGCAGGTGCCGTCTGACTCGATGTACTCACCTGTAAACCAGAAGGAATCGTCTACCGGGTCGAGACTCATGCTGAAATAATGGCCGAAATGGCCGTCGGAACGGACGTTTTTGCCTGTGGCAAATTCGTGCTCGTCAATGGTCATTATTCCCGTTATATCGTTCGCCCTGCGGCCAGTGTACCTCAAAGAAGGGTAAGTGTTTGAGCCAGAAACAGCGTAGGCCAATCCAATATCACCCTCGCTGCTAATCGAAATGCCGCTCAGGAATCGGTGTTCGTCGCCACCAGGTGCAAAAGTGCTTTCTTGGTAAACCGCCCAATTTTGGCCCGGACTGCGACGCAGTTCAGCCCATCGGATGCCGGATCGGTCCGCATTGACAGTGCCCGCTTTAACCGAGAAAGACAAAACAGCGCTTTCGTGGGTGCCGAAGTTGCGGTAATAGGGCTTGTTGGCAACAATGGTCATGCCACCGAACAAGCCATAGGCACCTTGAGGCTGCGGCACGCAGGGGCCGTAAACGTAGTTTGATCCATATCCACAGCCATCTGTGTCGAAAGGTGAGACGGAAAGCGATTGCAATGCAGCATGTGTGGCGAGTGGGTTTTCCCAGTCAATATTGACTGTCCAAATTTCCAGCACATCGTCTACAGGGCCGTTGCCCCATGCGTCGTCGTTGATTCTGGCTACAAACATCTCGTCGGTCGGCGGTAGGGCTTCGGCTCCCAACCAGCTCATGGGCGTTACTACCGGAAAGCTGCCATTGATAGCAGGTAGATCGAGTTTTTGAATCGCGATTGTAGAATCGCCGTCCAATAATTGCTGGCGATTGAGAGCGAAAACAGGGGCAGCGCCCGGACCTTGGTTGGCGGTCATCAAGTAGGCCTTTGGGTATATGCCGAATTTGGGAAAATCCACCCATTTTGGTGATGTGAATGAGTAAACTTGCCAGGTACCTAACGGGTCTGTTGTAGTCGAAACAGCGAACAACAAATGGTGCAAACTGGCCAAATCGAAGATCAACCAACGGCGGGCAACAAAATCGTACACCACAACCGGGTCGCCGGTACTTTGCGTCCCAAACTGGCTCCAGAGTGTGTTGGTACTCATCGGATTGGACAAGGGCGTGCCGTCCTTTCCGAACACCCGAAACCAACTCGCGTTCATAATTTGGATGTAGTGGTCGTGGCCGATATCGCCGTTTACATCCGGGATACCGAAACCAACGCTAGCTTCGCTCAGGCCTTCTATGACTAGTTTGGGGAACACCGTGCTTTCCGGACCGGCAAACGCTGTTTCCTGTAGCACGGGATCACCATTAAAGGGCATGGCATCCGGGTTATTAACCGAAGGTCCTTGCCAACCGTGATATGGCCTGATCGTTTCGGGCAGGTTAAGTTTTAGAGCGTCGAGCCTTTCTTTGGGCGTGGAAATGACCGATTGCAAATCGCGCAACGGGGGAGTTTTTCCTAATAAACGGGCGTGCAATAGGCTTGCTCCCTGTACATGATTGCTTTGAGCAAAGGATTGATTTGGAAAAAAAACAAACAACAGAGAGACGGCCAATGGCGCAGCGATAAAAATTGAAAAAGCAGGGTCTTTCATAATTTACTCCGTTGCTTTGTGTGAAGGGACAAAAATAACGAAGATTCAATAACAATCGCAGGAACATAATGCAAGTAAGGGCCCCGCATGCCCATCGGCCCGTGTTGTGGACGGATTTCAGCGAAATGACAAAACCGAGCAAGGCTGCCAGTAAGAAGTTGCTACCTTTGCCTATCGGTCGCACCCAAAAAAGTCCGACAGCAACTCAGATGCAACGCCTGCTTTTTCTCCTGTTATTCAGCCTCCTTCTCACCACATGCACGGACGAATCGGAGCCTATTCCCGCCTATCTGCGAGTGGAACGGTTCACGGTGAATGCCCCTGGTGGCACTGCATGGCAAGAAATCACAGAGGGCTGGGTGTATGTCAACGACCAGTTTCTTGGCGGCTACACCCTGCCAGCTACATTGCCTGTGCTGGGAGATGGAGAGATCACAGTGCTGGTTTTCCCCGGTGTGAAGGAAAACGGTCTGCTACAAACTCCTGGCGTGTATCCGTTTTTGGCTCGGCATGAGAGCAAAGTAACGTTCGTTCCAGGCCAAACGACAACACTGCAACCTGCCACGAGTTATTTGCCAGAGGCGATTTTCCCATGGTCGGCTGACCGCGCGACGTTCAACACGACTACTGTGGTGTTAGAAAACCGTGACGGCGATACGGCTACCGATTTTGAATTGACAACCGTCGGCGCGTATGAGGGCCGCTCGGTGAAAATGGCTGTAGATACGGCGCACACACTCATCGAAATTGCCACGGAAGCCGTGAATAACCTGCCCGATAACGGTGAAAAGCCCGTTTGGCTGGAACTGCACTACCGCAACGATATGCCGTTTGAACTCTGGTTGCTGGGCACCGAAGGCAGTGGATCTAATGAACTGGCCCAGCCGATTTACCAGTTCGTACCGTCGGAAAACTGGAACAAAATCTACTTCAACCTGACCGAGTTCCTTGTGTCCATGCAGCAGGACAAGTACCGGTTGTTTTTCCGAACAGCCCTGCGCAAAAATGTGTCAGGAGCGTACGATCAACTAAAGGGCGAAGTGCTGTTGGACAACATGCGCCTTATCCATTTTTAGAGCGTGTTTAAATTTAACATTTCGGCGTCAGGCCGTCCAATTTTACCCTGCCCTGCGTTATTTTTTTCGCCGTATTGCCCACATACACCTGCAAAAAATGCCTCGGTCAGAATAAAATTGAATCGCCCTGCCATCCGAATGTTAAATTTAAACACGCTCTTAACCACATTTTTTCACCATATCAACGAACCCAACCTTGTCGCGCCAACAACGCCAACGCGATACCCATTTATACGGCTTAGCCGATTTCCTTATGGCCTTGGCGGCCTGGGTCGTTTTTTTTGTGTACCGGAAACAAACGGAGGGAGCGCCACTGACCTGGCAAGCCATGGAGGACTCCAACCTGTATCTCGGGGCAATCATCATTCCGGTTGGCTGGGTGCTGCTGTACGCAATTTTTGACCACTACACTGACATTTACCGGCTTTCCCGATTAGCCACGCTGAGCCGTACATTTTTCTTGTCCTTCCTCGGTATTCTGTTTTTGTTTTTTACGCTTATCCTCGACGATGTGGTGCGCGACTACCGCACGTACTACCAGTCTTTCCTTGCCCTGTTTTTTCTGCATTTTTTGTTCACAGCGCTCGCACGCATGGTGCTGCTCACACGAGCCAGTCGCCGGCTCAAGGCAGGAAAGGTATCGTTCAATACACTGTTGGTAGGTGGAAACCAAAATGCTTTTGACCTGTATGCCGACATCAGCGGGCGGAAAAAAAGCCTCGGCTACCGATTTGTCGGGTACATTGACATCAATGGCGGCAACCAGATGTTGGCTGTGCACTTGCCCCGACTCGGCACGTTGGAGGATTTGCCCGCCGTCATCCGGGAGTTTGCGGTGGAGGAAGTTGTCATCGCCATCGAAACCAGCGAGCACAACCTGCTCCGAAACATCCTGAACACGCTTTTTGACTTTGGCGATCAAGTATTTGTCAAGATCATTCCAGACATGTACGACATCCTGCTCGGCACGGTAAAAATGACCCACTTGTACGGCGCAGTGCTCATTGAAATCCGGCAGGATTTGATGCCCAAGTGGCAACGCACTGTCAAGCGTATGCTCGATGTGGTAGTTAGTCTCACCGTGTTGGCGCTGTTGGCCCCGCTGTTGCTGTATATCGCTGTCCGGGTGCGGCTGTCGTCACCTGGGCCGATTTTTTTTCGGCAAGAGCGGGCGGGCCTGCATGGGCGGCCGTTCACGATTTTCAAGTTTCGCTCCATGTACACCGATGCGGAAAAACATGGGCCACAACTTTCTCAAGAAAATGACCCGCGCTGTACACCCTGGGGAGGGGTCATGCGTAAGTGGCGTCTGGACGAAATTCCGAATTTTTGGAACGTGCTCCAAGGCGATATGTCGCTCGTTGGACCCAGACCGGAGCGACGACACTTTATTAACCAAATCGTAGAAAAAAATCCACACTACCGGCACCTACTCAAGGTTCGGCCCGGCATTACTTCGTGGGGGCAAGTGAAATACGGATACGCCTCTACGGTGGAGGAAATGCTCCAGCGACTCAAGTTTGATTTGTTGTACATCGAAAACATGTCGCTGGCACTCGATTTCAAGATCATGTTTTACACCGCCCTTGTCCTCTTACAGGGGCGCGGCAAATAAAAGCGTGTTTTAGTACGCTTTAAAGAATGTCATGGCTATCATCGTGCTGACTGTAACCAACGACCTGACATACGATCAGCGAATGCACCGCATCTGCAGCGCACTGGCCGAGGTGGGCCACAAGGTGGAACTGGTTGGCCGTGAATTGCCCCAATCGGTGCCCTTGAGCGTGCAGTCCTTCCTGCAGCGGCGGCTGCGTTGCCAGTTCAACCACGGCATTTTGTTTTATGCCGAGTATACTATCCGCCTTTGGGCCTTCCTGATGCATGTGCGCTGTGACGCAATTGGTACGGTAGACCTCGATACGTTGCCCGCAGGCTGTCTCGCTGCTGTGCTACGACGAAAAAAGCGCTTGTTCGATGCGCACGAGTATTTCACCGAAGTGCCAGAGGTCACAAACCGGCCGACAGTCAAGTTTTTTTGGGAAACGGTGGCTCGATTGTGCCTGCCGTTTTACCGCTATGCCTACACAGTGGGGCCGTGCCTGGCCGATATTTTTGAAAAAAAATATGGTATCAAGTTCGGTATTGTGCGCAACATGCCGCCTCGTGATTCAGCATTCAATATTCAACGTACAGTATCAAACAAAATACTACTCTACCAGGGTGCCCTCAATGCAGGCCGCGGTATCGAACAGATGCTGGAGGCAATGCGCCAACTGGCCGGAGTAGAATTATGGCTTGCCGGAGAGGGAGACCGATCGGAGCCACTGCGCCAACTGGCAGCAGAATTTGGTGTGCTGGATCGTGTGCGTTTTCTGGGGTTTGTCCAACCCGCTGACCTGAAAGCCCTGACCATGCAGGCGTGGTTAGGAATCAACGTTTTGGAAAATAAAGGGTTGAGTTACTATTATTCTCTGGCCAACAAATTTTTCGATTACACTCAGGCAGGTGTGCCTGTGCTGACTATGGATTTCCCCGAATACCGGGCATTGAACGCACAGCATAGTGTAGCCGTATTGTTGAAAAACCTGACACCGGAGGCTGTCATAGAGGTGGTTAAGCGGCTGCTCGAAAACCCGGCCGAATACGAGCAATTGCGGCAAGCGACCCATGCCGCTCGCGAACAGTGGGTTTGGGAAAACGAAAAACCGCAGCTTCTGGGCTACTGGTCGGCGCTGCTATCGCCATCCGAAAACTCGAAAGCCTGATCCCGTTCGACCTTGCACACACGCAAACGGTACGAGCGATACCACTTTTGCTTGCCTATTTTCTGAACAATCAGGTGTTCGGCGTTCATTTTCCACTGGCGGATGGATTCCAGATCAGCCCAATAGGAAACGGTAATGCCAATATCACTTCGGGCGGATTCTTCTCCGAGGAACCCCGGTTGAGCAGCGGCAAATTCGGCCATACGCTGTGCTGTAGCGGAGTATCCATTATCGCCTTCGGTACGGATGGAGGAGAAAATGACAGCGTAGTAGGGTGGGGGAGGTGTGTTTGAAAGCATGGCCATGATAAAAAAATAACGCCCGAAGGGTTTTCCTCCGGGCGCATTTTATTTTTGAGATCCTATCGAATGCACTGGTTTTAATCAACGTACAGGTTCGATTGGGTTTTTCAGTTTGCGGTTGCTAACATATCTTCTGTACCCGCGAGTTCCCAAACGCCGGAATCGTCGCAAGATTGTAGCCAGCCATAATCATCGCTGATTTGGCCCATGCGCAGCGCGTTGATGTAGTTTTTCAAGCGAGTGGCTACAGGGCGGTGTTTATCGTCTACGGGGGGCAGCTCTAGTTTGCGGTCGCGCCACGTAATGTCGCTGACATGGCTGACCACAGCCGCTGTGCCTGCGCCAAAGCACTCTTGCAAGGCACCACGCCAGTATGCATCGGCTATTTCTGCCAAACTCAGCAAGCGATCCTCTACGGTGTAGCCCCAATCTTTGAGCAGGGTGATGAAACTGTCGCGAGTGATGCCGCGCAGGATAGTGCCAGTCGTAGCGGGCGTGACGACCCTGCCATCAATGACAAAAAACAGGTTCATTGTACCCACTTCTTGTACATATTTCTTCTCCTGAGCGTCCATCCACATTACCTGGTCATAGCCGGCTTTTTTGGCGCGCGAGGCAGGAAGCAGTGATCCACCGTAGTTGCCGGCGCATTTTGCTTCGCCCACGCCGCCTTGTGCGGCACGCGTGAACACCTCTTCGACCCACAGGCGTACGGGCTTAGGGTAGTATGGGCCAACGGGGCCGGTGAAAATCACGAATCGGTAATTTTCGGAGGCATGTACGCCGAAGTATTCGTCAGTGGCGAACATGATCGGGCGGATGTAGAGGGAATGCCCCTCTTCTTCCGGTATCCAGTCACGGTCGAGGTCAACCAGCATTTTCAGTGCTTGCATGAACAGGTCTTCGGGCAACTGGGGCATGCACATGCGGTCGGCAGAAACATTCAGCCTGCGAGCGTGGTCATCTGCGCGGAAGAGCATCGGTTCACCGTTGCATTTGGTGGCTTTCATACCCTCGAAAATGCTTTGTCCGTAGTGCAAAGCGAGGTTCGCAGGCCCGATATCCATTTTTCCGTACGGCTCAATGCGCATGTTCACCCATTCCCCGCCTATATAATCGCATACGAACATGTGATCGGAAATTACCTTCCCAAACGGGATGTTGGTAAAATCAACGGAAGAAATCCGGGACTCGGTAGTGGGGGCGACAGAAATCGGATACTTTAGCGCCATGATGTTGCAACGTTGCAAGGTGAGGTGAGTGTTTTTGTTGCTGCAAAGTTATGTAACTTTGCAGCGGTCGAACAAATTTTTATTTCAAAACAAACAAAACTATCCGGGGGTGTTTAAAATATTCGCCATCTAAACAACCCTTCGGCAAGTAATTCTGTTCCTCAAGGCATGTATTCCGAAAGCGACAAGGTATACCAAATTGTAGAAAAATCTCTGTTAGAATTGTGCACCGGTGGGTTTGCCCGTCGAGTGCTTGTGGTGGCTCAAACAGAAACGGATTACCTGGGGAACGTAGATTTTCTAAAAAAAATACTGCTGGCGGCTGGCTTGGAATTGGAACGTGACACGCTTTTTGTGCAAATGGATCCAACGGAAAACGGGCGTATTTTGCCAGCAATTCGGGAACGCCAGGCTGATAAAATCGTAGTTTTTGGAACCTTACCGGCACAACTGGGCCTTAACATTCAAATTCCCCTGTACCAGCCTGTAGATTTTAATGGAGCAACATTTCTTTTCTCTGAAAAACTGTCCGTAATCGAATCGGATAAAACCCGAAAAACAAACCTTTGGCAGGCGCTACGGCAACTGTTTTTGTAAACTAATACAACCGAGATCAGCCATTCAACCACTTCTCCTTTTTTATGAAAAAAGCATACGTTTTTCCAGGTCAGGGTTCCCAGTTTGAGGGCATGGGCAAGTCACTGTACGACAGCGGTGGCTTGGCTAAAGACTTGCTTGAACAGGCAAATGAAATACTCGGCTGGCGTATCACCGACGTGATGTTTGGTGGCTCCAAAGAAGACCTAACGCAGACGCGGGTAACCCAGCCAGCGGTCTTTTTGGAAAGTATCATCCGGGCCAGGATTGCGGGTGAGGCTTTTCGGCCCGATGCAGTGGCAGGGCACTCGCTCGGCGAGTTTACCGCACTGGCCGCTGCAGGAGCGCTGGATTTTGCTGATGCGCTTCGGCTCGTTAGTCAACGTGCTTTTGCCATGCAAAAGGCTTGTGAGTTGGTTGACAGTACGATGGCTGCGGTACTCGGCATGGACGATACCGCAGTAGAGGATATATGCGCTTCCATTTCCGGCGAGGTAGTTGTGCCTGCCAATTATAACTCTCCCGGCCAATTGGTCATATCCGGCTCGCGCAAAGGCATCGAGATGGCGGTGGAAAAACTCCAGTCTGCAGGAGCCAAGCGCGTTATCGTCCTGGCAGTCGGAGGGGCGTTTCACTCTCCACTCATGCAACCCGCGCAAGACGAACTCGCAAAAGCCATTGAGGCCACGACCTTTGGCCGCCCGTCCTGCCCGATTTATCAAAACGTACACGCCAGCCCGGTGACCGACCCCGAAGAAATCCGCCGGAACCTGGTGGCTCAACTGACCTCGCCCGTTCGTTGGACACAGACGATCCGCAATATGACTGCCGATGGTATCATTGAATATGTGGAAGTAGGCGGCGGCGGACCTGTGCTGCGCGGCATGATCCGAAAGATCGCTCCGGAGGCTGCACTCAGCGAATGTTGATCCTCCTCTTGCGCGGGAAAAATTTTCTTCCATACATTGCGTTTCCGAACTCAAAATACGAAACAGACATGGCGACGAACACGTTGTTGAAAAGTGGACAAATCCTCATCGCAGAGCCGTTTATGCTCGATCCATATTTCCGTCGCGCTGTAATATTGGTATGCGAACACCACGATCAGGGCACCATCGGATTTATCCTCAACAAAAGTATTGACATGAATCTCAACGACCTGGTGGGGGATTTTCCCTCGTTCGATACAGAGGTGTTTTATGGCGGTCCCGTACAAACCGATACCCTGCACTACGTCCACAACCTCGGCGACTTGCTGGACGAGAGCATCAAGATTGCGGACGGTGTATGGTGGGGAGGCGACTTCGATAAACTCAAATTCCTCATTACCCGCCAAATGGTGCAGCCTGACAACATCCGGTTTTTCGTCGGGTACTCCGGCTGGTCGTCGGGCCAATTGAAGGACGAATTGGAGTGCGGCTCTTGGGTGACAGGTGACATGGATGCCAATTATATTTTCAAGTTCAAGCCTAACCGGCTTTGGCACCACGCTATGTACAACAAGGGAGACGTATACGAGATCATCTCCGATATGCCCGACCAACTCAGTTGGAACTAATCATGCCAATCTTTACTTATCGGGCGCATCCCGTTCAGATTCGATCTGTCGCACAGGCATTGCTTGCTATTTTTGTGGAAAACAAGTTCGCCGACAAGGTGATCGAACAGGCCCTGCGGCAAAACCCCAAGGCGGGCAGCCGTGACCGCGCTTTCGTAGCCGAAACCACCTACGATATCGTCCGAAACTACCGCCTCTATGCGGCAATTTTGGATAGAACACCGAATACGGAACTGGATTTTTGGGAAATGATCGGCGTACACCTTGCGCTGACTGGTGCTGATGTCAACATTGGCAAAGGCGCTCAAATTGATGAGTTTCGGAAACTCAACCCGGAAATGCTGAGCGAACGAGCGGCCACCTTTCGTGACGAGCGCAAATTTCGCGAGAGCATACCTGACTGGCTGGACGCATTGGGTGAACAAGAACTCGGCCCACTCTGGGACGAAACCCTGCCTTGGTTGAACCGCCCTGCCGACGTTGTACTTCGCACTAACCGCCTCAAATCTGACCGCCTTTCTCTGCAAAAGATACTGGCTGAGGAGGGTATTGAAACCAAACCGGCTGGTGAAGCCGACGCGCTTGTTTTATTGCGCCGACAAAACGTTTTTCAGACCCAGGCCTTCAAAAAAGGGCTGTTTGAGGTGCAAGATTATAGCAGCCAGTTGGTTGCACCGTTTCTTGATGTACACCCAGGCATGCGAATCGTGGATGCTTGCGCTGGAGGAGGCGGGAAGACGCTACATCTCGCGGCCTTGCTTGAGGGCAAAGGGGCCGTGATCGCTCTGGATACACTTGCCTGGAAACTGGATGCACTCCGGCAACGCGCCCGCCGCGCTGGAGCATCAAATATCGAAACCCGGGTGATCGAAAACAGCAAAGTGATCAAACGCTTGTACGGCACCGCAGATCGAGTGTTGCTTGACGTGCCGTGTAGCGGCCTCGGCGTATTGCGCCGCAACCCAGACAGCAAGTGGAAACTCAGCCTCGATTTTATTCAAAACCTTCGGGTTACCCAGTCGGAAATCCTGCAATCGTACAGCCGTATCCTCAAGCCAGGCGGACGCCTGGTGTACGCAACGTGCAGCATTTTGCCTTCGGAAAATGAGCGGCAGGTGGAAGCCTTTCTCGCCAGCGAGGCTGGATCGTCGTTTTCATTCGTGGCTGACCGTAAAATACTACCCCAAGACGATGGCTTTGATGGGTTTTACATGGCGTCTCTGTTAAAAAATTAACAAATGGTATTTCTGTTTGCCGACCAACAAAGCAAACAGCCCAAATGAGAGCGGTTGCCAAATTATTAACCACACAAGGCTGGTTAACTTGCGCAAATCGCCCCGCGTCTTCCTTTTTTTTTTACATTCCAAATTATCTTTCAGGCATTCGCGTATGCGCTGCAGAGCCAATATGGCTGTTTGCTAAAAATTAACAGGCCGTTCTTAAAAGTTTTTAACATTTTCTTAACCGGTGTACTACATTTGCAGCGGGTTTCTGTCAAAGGGCGGAAAAATGGGGCTCGAATAAATGAATAGTTCACAGATGCATCGGGTTGTGGTACTGACTCCGGCCTTCAATGAGGAAGAGTCATTGCCGTTTGTACTAGCCGCTATTCCGAAAAAAATTGTTCAGCGAGTGATCGTTTGCAATAACGGATCCACAGACCGGACGGCAGCGGTGGCGAGTAAGATGGGGGCTATAGTGGTTGATGCAGCAGTTCGCGGGTACGGTTCGGCCTGTTTGGCTGGGATAAACTACTTGAAAAGCCTTCCGAAGGAAGCGCAACCGGAAATTGTGGTTTTTTTAGATGGCGACTACTCCGACTATCCCGATGACATGCCCGATTTGGTAGATCCGATTTTGAACGGCGACAAAGACTTGGTGATCGGTTCACGCCTGCTCGGCGACATCAAA